>JBDSYA010000063.1:0-9153 GCA_039925865.1 Ignavibacteria bacterium | reverse complement strand
ACGGGCAGGCGAAATTCCAAATCAGAAATCCGAATTTCCCAAACCATTTATTAATTCACTTCTCACTTTTTATAAAAGTTTATTATATCTATTTTTCGATGCATAAATATTTTTTCAAACTAATTTTACAAAATGAAGATATTCATTGATACAGCGAACCTCGACGAGATCCGTGAAGTTGCGAATATGGGAATACTTGATGGAGTTACAACTAATCCTTCGCTTGTTTCTAAGGAAGGTCATAAAGATTTCAGATCAATGCTCGAGAAGATCTGTGAAATGGTTGATGGTGATATCAGTGCTGAAGTTGTTTCAGTTAAAAGTGAAGATATTTTGAAAGAAGGAAGAGAGCTTGCCAAGATCCACAAGAACATTGTCGTCAAAGTTCCACTGATTAATGAAGGCCTCAAAGCAGTTAAAGTTTTTTCTGAAGAAGGTATCCGCACCAATGTAACTCTTTGCTTTTCAGCATCACAGGCATTACTTGCCGCGAAGGCCGGTGCATATATTATCAGCCCTTTCATCGGAAGACTGGATGACATATCTCAAAACGGAATGGATCTGATTTCACAGATAGTTCAGATCTACGGAAATTATAATTATCCGACACAAGTATTGGTTGCATCTATCCGGCACCCAATGCATTTTGTTGATGCAGCGTTAATAGGTGCTGACATTGCCACAATGCCATTCAAAGTTATTGAGATGCTGTCAAAACATCCTTTGACTGACATCGGACTCGATAAATTTTTGAGTGACTGGAAAAAACTTCAGGACAACAATAAAAAATAAAATTTTTAAATTATATAATATTAAAAACAGATATTGAAAAAAACCGCATTTAATAATATTCACAAAAAGCTTGGAGCAAAATTAGTTGATTTTGCCGGCTATGAAATGCCTGTTCAATATGACGGTATTATTGCTGAACATAAAGCTGTTCGTGAATCAGTAGGTGTGTTTGATGTGTCTCACATGGGAGAAATAGAGGTCCGTGGAAAAGACGCATTTGAATTTGTACAAAAGATCACGACTAATGATGTTTCACTTTTAGAGATCGGTGATGTGCAGTATTCTGCAATGTGTCTTAAAGACGGTGGGATAGTGGATGACCTTCTTGTTTACAGATGTCATGATTATTATATGCTTGTTATTAATGCTTCAAACATTGAAAAAGATTTTGACTGGATGAAAGAAAATTTATTTGGGGATGTTGACCTTAAGAATATTTCGGAAGATACTTCACTTCTTGCGATCCAGGGAAAAAATTCACTCGCAACTTTACAAAAGCTGACTGATATCGATCTGTCGAAGATCGATTATTACAAATTTGTTTTTGGGAAAATCGCCGGTCAGGAAGCTATAATTTCTCATACAGGATACACAGGTGAAAAAGTTTGTTTTGAAATTTATTCTTCATCTGACATTAAGAAATCTGAAGAGCTTTGGAATGCGATTTTTGAAGCAGGTAAAGAATTTAATATTAAGCCTGCGGGATTAGGAGCGCGTGATACACTGAGGCTTGAACATGCATTCCGGCTATATGGAAATGATATGGATGAAAATTCAAATACAATTGAGGCAGGACTCGGATGGATCACAAAAATTGATAAAGGAGATTTCAACGGTAAAGAAGCAATTATTAAAGCTAAAGAAAATTTAAAAAGAAAGCTTGTTGGATTTATTGTTGAAGATCGAATGATCGCACGTCATGGGCAGGAAGTTCATTCAAACGGACAAAAGATAGGAGTGGTTACCAGCGGGAGCATGTCGCCTGTATTAAACAAAAATATCGGGCTTGCTTACATAGATAACGGTTACAATAAAAGCGGTACTCCCATTGAGATAATGATAAGAGATAAGAAGATAAAAGCAAGCGTAGTAAAGACTCCTTTTATTTAAGAAAGTTAATTAAAAGTTCAGGAAAGGAAATTTTATTTATTCATGAAGAGAATTAATATTTTACTGACACAATCTCTGGTACAGGATGATCTTAATTTAAAAGATAAGAATGTAATAATTCTGGATGTGTTAAGGGCAACCACTACAATGACAATTGCTCTGTCAAACGGTGCTAAGGAAGTGATCCCGACTGAGAACATTGCAACAGCGGTAAGAGTAGCCAAGGGTTCAAAAAATTCAATGTTGTGCGGTGAAAGAAACGGTAAACTCATCGATGGTTTTAATTTGGGAAATTCTCCAACGGAATATACACCCGATGTAGTGAAGGAAAAATCATTAATATTCAGTACCACCAACGGAACTCTGGCAATAATCAAATCAAAATTTTCCAAAAATTGTATTCTTTGCAGTTTTGTAAATATCTCTGCAGTAGTTGCTTATGTCAACGCTATCGATGAAGATTTCACAATTATTTGTTCAGGAAAATTAAATGATTTTTGTCTTGAAGATGCTGTATGCGCGGGAATGCTTTTGACTAAACTCAGTGCCGGAAGAGATCTTGAGATGAAAGATTCTGAAATTGCTGCAGTTAATTTATGTAATGACCTGGCGATGCTTATGAATGTACCCTCACAGGACAAGATATTAAAATTGCTTCATCTGTCGGAGCATGGAAAATACTTATCATCAATCGGATTTGAGCAGGATCTTGAGATTAGTTCAAAAATAGATTCATATCCAAATGTACCAATTTTCAAAAGTGGTGTTATAAAATTTAAAGAACAATTTGATGGTGAATCAAATCAAAAAATGAAGATGAAACGTGTTAACATTGGTAGCAAGCGTGAAGATGAAACACTAAAACAAAAGGAAAAGATAAGCGAAACATAATTGCTCAAAAAATTTTTGGAAAATGAAAAAAAGCAAAAGTCCCCGCTTAAAGAATATCAAAAGTTCTGCAACAAAATCCCCGCGGAAAAGAAAATCTTCAGAAGAAGATTTCAGCATCTCCACTGAAACCAAAAAGCAAATACTCGGATTTTTATTTTTGCTGTTCGGATTTTTACTCGGACTGGCAATACTTTCTTATTCAGATAAAGATCAGGCAACCCTTGAAAGACTCAATCTCTTAGACATATTCCGGAAGGAAGCATACTCAAAGTTATTTGTTACGTTTAACTGGCTCGGGATCGCGGGAGCATATATCTCAGCCTTTTTTGTGATAAATCTGTTTGGATATTTTTCCATTATCCTTGCAATTGTTTTCATGGTATTTGGAATAGCATTTCTCAGAAAGAATTTATCGGGTAAGATGATCCAGTTTGGAATTTATTCTATTTTGATAATGTCAGTTCTTGGATCGGCAGCGGGTTTGTTGAAAATATTTTTCGGACCCGAAAATATAAACTCTGATTTTAGCGGTACTACCGGAGACTTCATCAGCAATATATTTTATCAGACCTTTGGAGGTGCAGGTGCATCAGTACTTTTTATTATCACTCTGGCTCTGTTTAGTATCTTACTAATAGACGGCAATATTTTGAAAACATTTGCGAGATTCAGATTGTTTGCTGAAAAGGTCAGAGAAAGCTTTCATAAAGAAAAAGAAGATCTTGAATTACAAAATGAAATTAAGGATTCAGATAAACTGTCAAAACAAATTCATAAAAAACCTGATCTGAGCAAAAATGACAGTGAAGTAGAAGATGCTTTGAAAAAAGAGCGTGAAAGGATTTTAAAAAATAAATATTCAAGAAATGCGGATCAAAAAAATAGTGATACTCTTATAAAAGAAACTGAGATTAACAGACCCGTGCAGGATGAAGAGCAGATTGTTATAAAGGAAAAAAAATCGAAGTTGCCTGAAATGGTAAATAAGGCGCCGTTGAGATCAGACATTGATGAGCTTGATGTGAATCCGGGAAATTCTAATGAAGTTGAACGCCTTCAAAGTAAAAGAGAAGATGATTTTGTGGAAGAGAAACTTGATAAATATAAATATCCTGGAGTTGAATTACTGATCGAGCCGACGAAAGAAGAGTTTGATGTCATTCCAAATGAAGAGTTAACTGAAAACGGAAGATTGCTCCAGGCAAAGCTTTTAAAATTCGGTATTGAAGTTGAAAAAGTATTTGCAACTCCGGGACCTGTAGTAACCTTGTATGAGCTTGTCCCCGCTGCTGATGTAAAACTTTCAAAGATAGAATCTCTTCAAGATGATATTGCGCTCGCAATGAAGGCAAAAGGGATCCGGATGATAATTCCAATTCCCGGAAAGGGAACGGTGGGAGTTGAAATCCCAAACAAGAAAGCTCAGCTTGTAAGGATAAGAAGTATAATGTCTTCGCAGAAATTTAACGCAAGTGATAAGAGTTTACCGGTTGCATTCGGTAAAACTATTGACGGAGAAGTTTTTATTGATGATCTGGCAAAGATGCCCCATCTGCTTATCGCGGGGGCAACAGGTTCAGGTAAAAGTGTCGGGATCAACACTATAATTGCAAGTTTACTTTATAAGCTTCATCCTTCTGATTTGAAATTTGTAATGATAGATCCTAAAAAGATAGAGCTTAGTCTTTATTCAAAACTGAAAAAGCATTTCCTTGCTACTTCCGGAGATATAAATGAAAGTATTGTTACCAGCCCGACTAATGCAGTTTCTGTTTTAAAAAGTGTTGAGTCTGAAATGGAAAACCGTTATGATAAACTTGCGAATGCAGGTGTTAGGAATATTGAAGCGTATAATTTGAAGTATGCCGAAGGAAAACTTAAGGATAACGATGCTATCCGTCATAAGAAAATGCCTTTCATTGTTGTTATCATTGATGAATTGGCAGATCTGATGATAACTGCTAAGCGCGAGATCGAAGAGCCGATCGCAAGAATTGCGCAGATGGCCAGAGCTGTTGGTATTCATTTGATCGTAGCGACACAGCGCCCATCTGTTGATGTTATTACGGGTGTTATTAAAGCAAATTTTCCTGTAAGAATTGCATATCAGGTCGCTTCAAAAATTGATTCACGTACAATACTTGATATGGGCGGTGCTGATCAGCTTCTTAGAAATGGCGATATGCTTTATCTTTCCTCAGCTTCATCAAAGCCGATCAGAATTCAAAACGCTTACATCACTACCGAGGAATGCGAGAAGATAGCTGAATTTATAGAAGTTCAGCAGGGGTTTACGAAGCCGTATTTACTTCCTTCAATTATTGAAAAAAGAACTTCAACATACGCAAATGCAGATGACAGGGATGATCTGTTTATGGAAGCAGCAAGACTTATTTTTAAATTGCAACAATGCTCGACATCAACTCTTCAAAGACGCCTGAAGCTTGGGTATGCAAGGGCTGCGCGGATCGTTGATCAGCTTGAAGAAGCAGGAATTGTGGGTCCTAAGAATGGATCAAATGCGCGCGAAGTTCTAATTTCAGATGAAGAGGAATTAGATCATTTATAATTTTACAAATCAACCACCCGGCAGATTTAAAATTGACTAAAGTAATTTTGCCGGCTTAAGCCTGCCGGTTTCTATAAATAAAAAAAATAAATGTCCCATGTATTAGTTGTCGGAGGAACGGGTATGCTGAAAGATGTTTCATTATACTTTGCATCACACGGAATGAAGGTGTCGGTAATAGCTCGTGATCAGAATAAATTTGAAGAATTAATTTTTGCCAAAGATGAAACCGGTTTTATTAATCCCATTCGCGTTGATTATTCCGACTATGGACAACTTGAAAGAAAACTTAAGAATGCAATAAGCATTTACGGACCAATTGAAACTGCTGTAGCCTGGATCCATTCATCCGCACCGGAAGCACCGGCTCTGATAGTTGAAATGCTTGATCAATCAAATATACCTGTAAGATTTTTTCATGTTCTTGGATGTGAGTACGCTGATCCGGCAATTCCAACCGAAGATTATGATCAGACTCTTAACCGTTTTCAAAATATTTTATACAAAAAAATAATTCTCGGCTTTACGATCGAAGATGATCGCTCCAGATGGCTTACAAATACTGAAATTGGAAATGGTGTAATTGATGCAATAAAGAAAGATGATAATTTATTTGTTATTGGAAAAATTGATCCGGTAAATAAACGTCCGGACTTTTAAGAAAATGTTTTATGCAGGGTTACTTATATATTTCTTTTCTATGACAAATTTTCACTGTCCGATACATTCAGAGTTTTCAAATCCCAAAATTCTTTCATCAATTTATCCAAGGATGAAAACTTTTTCTTCTTTATTTCGAACCGCGCTTTTCTAATTTTCAGTAAAGTTTTTTTATTCAATTCTTCCTTATCAAAACTTGAGCTCAAAAGTCTTTTTAAGAAAACATCATCGCCATTTGTTTTTGCCTTCTGCAAAAATTCCATAAAACTCTTTATCACATATAAATCTTTTCAGAATTTTATTTTTTTAAAATGAGAATTATTTACTCTGAATAAAAGATTTCAATTTATGAAAGCTATCCAAAATCTAAAATCCTAAATCAAAAATCACGCTCATTCCCACTTAAACACCTTCACAGCAATTGCATACACAATGACTCCCCAGATCAGTAAGATCAAAATATCATCCCACACCTGAAAAATACTAAGACCTTCAAACGAAATTTTTCTCATTGCTTCATTGAGATATGTAAGCGGCAGGGCTCTGCTGACAGGCTGAAGCCACTCAGGAAAGTTTGAAATAGGAAAAAATGTTCCCGCGAGGAGAAATTGCGGAAGAGTAATTAAATTTGCGATCGGCGGAACAGCATTTTCAGTTTTCGCAATGCCCGACACAACAAATCCAAATCCTAAAAAAACAGTCAATGCAATAACGGAAAGAATCATCATATTTATAAATGTCTCCACTCCATTGACCAGTGTAAATCCGAAAAAGAATGTTCCGATGAGAATTATTATTACCGCACTGAATATGGAAAAGATTAGCCGGCTCAGTGATTCGCCAATAAGAATGTATGCTCTTTTAATAGGCGTTGCAAAAAATCTTTTTATGACAAGTGTTTGCCTGAGGCTTATAAAAATAAATGCTGTCCCGAAAACTCCGGCGCTGAGTAATGAAAATCCAAGTTGCCCGGGAAGTATGAAATCTATTGTCTTAAACTTTCTTCCTTCAACCACCTGTTCCTTTAATTCTGCAACAGGAATTTTTATACCGGAAGCTCCGATGTTTTGCTTATCTATGATTTCATTGATCATCATCTTTAAAATATTGCCCCGCTCCGGTGAAGCTTTCGTAGTTTTCAGATCAACTATTACAATTCCTTTCTCATCTTTCTGAATATTAAGCACGGCATCAACTCTTCCTCTTTCAAGCTCTGAACCCAGCTCATCTTCAGGAATACTTTTTTTCAAATTTACTGATTTGATCTGTTCAATACTTTTGAAAATATTGTTGTCGGTATTAATATTCTTGTCAACTGCTACATCAATTTTAAAACCTCCGCCGCTGATGAATCCGAAAACAATTATGAATATTAAAGGAAAAATCAAATTGAATACAACAGCTGAAGGATTTCTCAAAATTGAATGCAGGCTGGCTTTAGTAATAGCTAACATTGCTTTCAGTTGACTATATTTTTTCATTTCTTGAATAGTAAGTATTTGAGTATATAAGTATTAAGTATTAAGTATTAAGTATTGAGTATTAAGTATTGAACTATTTCTTTTCAAAATTGCTAATGCTAACTTTCTCTGAGTTCTTTACCTGTTAAATGTATAAAAACATCTTCAAGTGTTGCAAGCTTTATTTGCTTTGGTCTTTCAAACCCGCTGTTTACAAGCTCATCGATCATATTATCCGGAGTATCGATGGAAATAATTTTTCCTTTATCAATTATACCGACTCTGTCACATAAGATTTCTGCTTCATCCATGTAATGAGTCGTCAGCATGATCGTTGTGCCTTTCTCTTTGATAATTTTAATCAGCTCCCAAAGATTTCGCCTGGCCTGTGGGTCAAGGCCTGTTGTTGGTTCATCTAAAAATATAATTTTCGGTTCATTGATAAGAGTTGTGCAGATTGAGAATCTTTGTTTTTGCCCTCCGGAAAGTTCTTTAAACTTAGCTTTTGCTTTATCTTCAAGATCAACAAGTTTGAGCATATTCATTGTATCAATATCTACGTTATACAATCCTGCGAATAACTCTATCAATTCTGTCAAACGTAAACTCGGATAATATCCTGCAGACTGAAGCTGAACACCAATAATTTTTTTTATCTCATTCTGATCCTTGTCGATCGATAAGCCATCCAAAATAACTTCACCGCTTGTTTTCTCCCGAAGAGTTTCCATTATCTCAAGTGTCGTTGTTTTGCCTGCACCATTGGGACCGAGGAGCCCGAAGATCTCACCTTTATTAACTTCAAAGCTGATACCATCGACTGCGATAAGAGTATCGTATTTTTTTACGAGGTCTTTAACTTTAATTATTACTTCAGGGGGATTAATCATGGAAATTTTTTATAAATATCTTTTCAGTGACAGATAATTAAAAACCTAATTAAGGAATTGTTTGTTATTTCAAAACCTATACGGAAGTCACCGATTTTTATTCGATAATAATGGTCATACCCTTTAATCTTCTTTACGTTTTTACTTTCTTTTAATGATCTAGCATTTTCAACTTCCAATATTATTTTTGCAGTTTTTTGCTCTAACAATCTTATCGCTAATTTTATCCAAGTGTTTTGAAAACAACTTATCAAATTCTAATTTCATTTATTGAACTTCTCCTTTAGATCCAGATAAATTAATGTAGTTTTTCTTGGCTTAGGACAATTTCACAACTAGGCGGGGCGACTTAACAATTAGTTTAGATATTATAGGATGCTTACCTGGACAAATTCTATTTGTTTTGATTTAACTTTTTCATTATTTCACTTTTAGGAACTGACTCATTAGTTTTTAATTTATCAATCATATACCCCAATCTAAAATCTTCAAATTGCTCTTCATTTATACTGAAAACTTTTCCACCTAACTGTTTTGCAAGGTCATATAGTAATTTATTACTTTTTGAATCAGCCTTTATTAAATTGCTTCCATAAATACTTAGTTTTATATTTTCAAATTTACTTAACATATCCTTCAAGCCCGTGCCTGCCTCCTTCTCTTCCGAAACCGCTTTCTTTATATCCGCCAAAAGGCGATGCAGGATTGAACTTATTAAAAGTGTTTGCCCACACAACACCGGCTCTGATCTTGCTCAGTGTTTTAAATATCTTCGAACCTT
>JBDSYA010000062.1:0-26930 GCA_039925865.1 Ignavibacteria bacterium | reverse complement strand
GACTTTAATACTTTAAGTTTTGAAATCTTTTTGGAAACTTCAGGTGCAATGCTTTCAATACCGGCGTATATTAAAGTATCAATTTTATAACGAAGGTTTTCGGTGATAATGAATTTTACAGAGATGTTGTCGTCATCTGAAATATATCTCAGGTTAGTATCTATTTCAGTGTAAAAAAAACCGTTATCAAAATAAAACTTCTTCAGTTTTGTGACAGCGTTATTGAGGATCAGGTCATCATACAATTCATCTTCATCAATACCGGTCTGTGAAAGAAGGACGTCATCATCAAAAGTTTTAGTTTTAGAATCCTTATATGTAAAAGTTACTTCGCCAAATTCCAGTTCAGATTCACTCTGTGCAAAAATTCCCGTTTGAAATGTAATTGCAAATATTGTAATTAGAAAAAAATACTTTAATATCATATAATATTATAACTTCAATCTTTATGCCAGTAAATTAGGTGAATATTCAATTTATTAATACCAATATTTTTTAAAATATTGGTATCTGACAAATATGACTAAATATTTCAATAAACATTATGTTTATTTTAATATGTAACTTAGGGGAGTGTGGACGTTTGAATAAAAGTTAGATTGAGTCTGTTAAATTTTTGGTTTGATTAAATTTAATTATAATTCTTCTGGTATAATCAAAGAGGAATGTTACCATGCTTCTTCCTGGGGTTTGAATCCACTTTGTTTTCAAGTATATCGAAATAATATATTAGCTTTTTCCTGGTATTTTTTGGCTCTATGATATCATCTATAAATCCTCTTTCCGCTGCAAGATATGGATTTGCAAATTTTTCTTTGAAGTCTTCAACTTTTTCATTCAATGCTTTTTCTTTATCATCGGAAGCATCAATTTCTTTTTTGAAAATTATTTCCGCTGCTCCTTTAGGACCCATTACTGCGATCTCCGCTGAAGGCCATGCCAGATTTATGTCTCCGCGAATGTGTTTAGAATTCATCACATCATAAGCACCTCCGTAAGCTTTTCTTAAAATAACTGTGATCTTTGGAACAGTCGCTTCGCAAAAAGCATAAAGAAGCTTAGCTCCGTGCCTTATCACTCCACCCCATTCCTGATCTGTTCCCGGTAAAAAACCCGGTACGTCTTCCAGCACCAGTAAAGGAATATTAAATGCATCACAAAACCGTACAAACCTTGCTGCCTTAACTGAAGAATTAATATCCAGTACTCCCGCAAGGACTAATGGCTGGTTAGATACAATTCCTATTGATCTTCCGCCGATCCTGCCAAATCCAACTACAATGTTCTCCGCATATTCTTTATGAATTTCGAAAAATGTTTCTTCATCTAACAAAGCTGCTATTACTTCTTTTACATCATAAGGTTTATTTGAATTATCGGGAAGGAATTCATTCAGATATTCAATATTCTTTTCAACTCCAGAGCGTCCAATTAATGGAGCATTATCCATATTATTCAATGGAATATATGAAATAAGTTTTCTGATATTCTGAAAACAATCTATTTCATTCTCAGCTGTAAAATGGCTGACGCCGCTTTTTGTTGCATGAGTATGTGCGCCGCCGAGATCTTCAAATGTTACTTCTTCATGTGTAACAGTTTTTACAACACCCGGGCCCGTCACAAACATATAAGAAACTTTATCAACCATAAAAACAAAATCGGTGATTGCCGGTGAATAAACTGCTCCGCCCGCACATGGACCTACCACTACGGATATCTGCGGTATGACCCCGCTTGCTAAAGTATTTCTTAAAAATATATCGGCATATCCGCCCAGAGATACTACTCCCTCCTGTATGCGTGCGCCTCCGCTGTCGTTGATGCCAATTACAGGAACTCCGATCTTCATTGCCATGTCCATTATCTTACAGATTTTTCTTGCGTGATATTCTGCAAGAGAACCTCCTAATATTGTAAAGTCCTGTGAGAAAATGCAGATAGTTCTTCCGTCGATCTTTCCTGTTCCTGTTATTACTCCGTCTGTATAATATCTCTGCTTGTCAAGATCAAAGTCATTTGACTGATGCCTCACAAAAAGATCCAATTCTTCAAAGCTTCCTTCATCTAAAAGAATTTCAATTCGTTCTCGTGCAGTAAGCTTTCCCTTTTTGTGCTGAGCATCAATTCTTTCGGATCCTCCTCCCTGATAGGCTTCTGACTTAATTTTTTTTAATGTTTCTAATTTATCTTTCATTTCTTATTGATATTCATAATATCAAAAATTTTCTTTAAGGATTAATTAATTTGAAATTCTTTTTATGTCAGCTCCGAGTGATCTTAATTTTTCGTCAATATCTTCATAGCCCCTGTCAATGTAGATCGCTCCGTTAACTATCGATTCCCCTTTTGCAATTACTCCGGCTACCAAATATGAAAATCCTGCTCTTAAATCAGGCACATTAATCTCTGCACCATGAAGTCGTGTTGGACCTTTGATTACTGCACTGTGAAAATAGTTTGTATTTGCAAAGCGGCAATCTAAACCACCTAAACATGTATTGTATAATTCGATCTCCGCTCCCATTTTTTGTAGTTCTTTGACATATCCGAATCTCTCTTCATACACTGATTCATGTATAATTGAAATTCCCTTTGCCTGTGTCATTAAAATAACAAATGGCTGCTGCCAGTCTGTCATAAATCCCGGATGAACATTTGTTTCGAGGGCGATAGAGTTGAATTTACCCCCGTAATAAAATCTTATTCCGTTATCTTTGACCTCATACATGCCGCCTACTTTTCTGACTGTATTTAAAAAAGTAATCAGGTCATCCTGAACTGCATTTTCAATGAAGACATCACCTTTTGAAGCAAGACCCGCGCAGGCAAATGATGCTGCCTGGTTTCGATCGGGAATTACTGAATGAGATGCGCCGTAAAGACTGCCGACACCTTCAACAGTGATCTTTCTGTCAGTGCTGATCTCAATAATTGCACCCATCTTCTGAAGAAATTTAATCAGATCAATTATCTCCGGCTCTACTGCGGCATTTGTAATAATCGTTCTTCCTTTTGCAAGACAGCTGGCAAAAATTATATTTTCTGTAGCACCGACACTGGGATATTCTAAACGGATATTGTTCCCTTTTAATCCGTCAGCCTTCAATATAAAAAAATTATCTTTAACTGAAACATTGCATCCAAGTTTCTCAAGTGAATCTATATGGAAATTCACCGGCCTTGAACCTATCTTGCAGCCTCCGGGAATAGGTATCTCTGCTCTGCCTGTTCTCACTAATAAAGGTCCTGCAAGCAAGATAGCAATCCGGTTTTTGTTACCAATTTCTTCAGCGATGTGAGAACTTATAATATTTTTTGTACAGCTGATCATTGTATCATTCTCAAATGTGATCTTGCTGCCTATTGTTTCACAGATCTCTTTTGTGAGAATTAAATCGCTGATCTTATTTGGAGAATTTCGGAATGTACAGATTTCATCTGTAAGAAGTGAAGCAACCAGAAGTTTTGTGGCTGAATTTTTGGCACCGCTTACTTTAACATTTCCATGCAAAGGGTTACCGCCGTTGATCAAAAATTTTGAGCCTGTTTCAGACAAGTTATTCGTTAAATCGTTAATCTCTTAAATAATTATTCATTTACATGAAATAATTATCCTTAATCGTATTAATTTAAATTATCCAAAAAAGTCCGTACTTTTTTTATCTGTACAGTCAGAACTTCATTATACAAATCCAAATCAATCTTTCCAAAAACCCATATCTCCGAATTTCTTAATTCTGTTATCTAATAATTTATCTTTTTTAATCTTACTGACATTATGAATTTCTTCAAGCAAAACTTTCTTTAATTTATTTGCTGCATCCGCATGATTTCTGTGAGCGCCGCCGACCGGTTCTTCAATTATTCTGTCGATTATTTTAAGCTTCATCATATCTCTTGAAGTAAGTTTCAACGCATCGGCTGCCTGTTCCTTAAAGTCCCAGCTTCTCCAGAGTATTGAAGAACATGATTCCGGTGAGATCACAGAGTACCAGCAATATTGAAGCATTAATACTCTGTCGCCTACGCCTATGCCTAATGCTCCGCCTGATGCACCCTCGCCAATGACAACAACAATGACAGGAACCTGTAACTTTGACATTTCAAATAAATTTCTGGCGATCGCTTCAGCCTGACCCCGTTCCTCAGCCTCAATACCGGGAAATGCGCCGGGAGTATCAACAAGCGTAATTACAGGCCGGTTAAATTTTTCTGCGAGCTTCATTAGCCTCAGAGCTTTTCTGTAACCTTCCGGATTAGGCATTCCAAAATTTCGGTATATATTAGATTTTGTATCCCTGCCTTTTTGCTGGCCGATTATCATAACAGGTTTATCACCCAGTCTTGCAAACCCTCCCACGATAGCCTTATCATCTCCAAAATGTCTGTCTCCGTGAAGTTCAATAAAATTTTCTGTCATATGATAAATATAATCTAATGCATACGGTCTTTCAGGATGCCGTGCTAACTGTACGATTTGCCATGGAGTAAGGTTTTCAAAAATATTCTTTCTCAGCTCATTAACTTTTATTTCAAGTTTATTTATCTCGTTTGAAATATCAAATTGATCTGAGATTTTCCGCATCTCTAGGATTTTTTGTTCCAGGTCAATAATTGGTTTTTCAAAATCAAGATAATTTTGTAAAGCCATTTCGAATTTTATTTTTTGAATAGTGAAAAGAAAGTTTTTAGAAGTATTTCAATATCTAAAAGCAGTGTCTGATTTTTTGCGTAAAAAAGATTGAAATTTTCCATTTCTTCGTCTGACATTGGGGCATAAAAATTAAGCTGTATAAGACCGGTCAGCCCTTTTTTACCAAGATAATGCTTGTTTTCTGAGATCAGCCATATGGGAAAACCTACGAAGCTATATTCCCCGGTCAAAACCTTTGGAAGCAGGAATAATTTTGAAACCTGCCTTGAAAATGTTGTCTTAAAGATCTTCTTCATAACAAACATTACCGGATATGCTGTAACTAACATCAGCATTGATAACATTATATCAAAGATTCGTTTTAAAAATATATTTAATTTATTATTAATATTATATTCAATTTCTATTAAGTTGATCTCATCAAGACTATTGGAATTGAGTTTTGACAATATCAGCTCTTTTCCGGATGGAAAGATTTTGAATCGAACATTCCTGTTCCTGAAATCCCACATCAAATTCAAAATATCCTGGTTAGAAAAATAATTTCCCGTAAATACCACTTCATCAATTTTACGGATCTGTATGATCTCCCCCAGTTCAGAAATATTTTTTTTTGTGGCAATTTCATTCAGATGAAAAATATTATATTTTGAATTTAATTTATCTTCAATGTTCTCGTTCATTTTTTCTTCACCCACAACAAGCAGGTTTACCTTATTTAGCAAAATATTCTTCGATACAAAAAACAGGTATGATCTCAATACGCCTCTCCAAATCCAAAGCATCATTACCGCAAATATTGTTGAAGAAAGTATTACACCTCTTGAAAAAGCATACTCTTTGAAGAAATACGTTATGGAAGAGTTGACAAAGAAACCAATAATAATTGCATTAAAAGATTTTTTAAATGAAAGGAAATTCTTTTTAGTATATAAGCCCATTATTGCCAGCAGGGAAAGCCATACAAATACATATATTGATATGATAAATAAATATTCTTTGTTTGGAAAAACATCAAATCTTAAGTTGACCGAAAAGATCAGTGCGGCAAAAAGAAAAATAATATCGAGAATGGGGTATATCATGTAAGAAATAAATCGCTTGAAGTATGAAAAGGCCGATCTTGAATATATTCCGGTCTGCAACAGCAAAGACAGGGATCGGGAAGCACCCGTAAAATTCTTCCTAACAAAAATCTTCATCGCGCCATAGAAATTATTTACATAAGATAAATTGGTTTTCCTTGTGCTCTCTCCTTTAAAATGTATTGTTGTAACTTCAGGAAAATAAAATATTTTGTATCCGGCTTTTTTTATTCTGAAGCAAAGATCGAGATCTTCACCATACATAAAATAATCCTCATCAAATAATCCTACCCTATCTAAAACTGCCTTTGGTATGAACATAAACGCTCCGCAGATTGAATCTACTTCATAAATTTTATTTTCATCAAGATATGTAAGATTATATTTTCCAAAAAATCTGTTATCAGGAAATAATTTTGAAAGCCCTAATATTCTGGGAATTGCAACTGATGGAATCGGGAAACTTCTTCTGCAGGCAGAGTCAAGTTTTCCGTTGGCAAGTATGAGTTTTGAAGTGACAGCACCGGTACATTTATCTTTCTCTGTAAAGTTTATGAGTTTTTCAAATGTTCCTTCTTCGAGAATTGTATCGGGGTTTAATATAAGAATATATTTACCCTTGGCATTTCTTAACGCCTGATTATTAGCCTTTGAAAATCCGAGATTCGAATCATTATTTATTACAATTATATCCGGGAATTTAGATGAGATGTATTCGGAGCTTCCGTCGATAGAATTATTATCTACGAAAAATATTTCGATATTATATTTATTGTCATTAGCTTTGTAAATTGAGGAGATACAGCTGTCAACGAGATCTTTAACATTATAATTAACTATTATTACGGATACATCAGCCATTGATCCATCTATAATTTCCCGAATATCGATTTCAGTTTTAATTTCCATACCATAAAATAAGCTTCATACACAACCTTTCTGGACATCTTTGATTCACCTTCCCTTCTGTCAATAAATAATATCGGGACTTCAAATATTTTAAATCCTCTCTTGTAAAATTTGAATTTCATTTCTATCTGAAAAGAATATCCGTTAGACTTTACTTCCTGAAGATTTATCTGTTTTAAAGATGAAATTTTATAACACATAAATCCCGCAGTTGTGTCCATTACTTTTAAACCTGTCACCATTCGTGTATAGACACTCGCCATATAACTCATGATCAGTCTGCGAAGAGGCCAGTTCAGGACAGAGATCCCGTTGATATACCTCGAACCAATTACAAGATCATAGCCGTCATTCATCTTTTCCATAAACACTTTAAGATATTTTGGATCATGTGAAAAATCTGCATCCATTTCAAACACGTAATCATAATTATTTTTTATGGCGTATGCAAATCCGGCAAGATAGGCTGTTCCCAGACCTGATTTCTTTTCTCTTTTTAAAATATTAACCCGATCATCATTCAGGCTTTCAACAAGTGCTGCAGTTCCGTCAGGTGAATTATCATCTACAACCAGAACATAGAATTCATTTTCCGGAGTTGTATTTTTTAAAACTTCCGGAATGATCTTAAGGATATTATCAGATTCATTATATGTAGGTATGATAACCAGTATTTTATTCAAACCTTAATGACCTTTCATAAGTAAGATTACAATTATTGTATTTATCATAATTTTAAAATCCAGTTTGAGGCTCATGTTTTCAATATAGTAAAAGTCGTATTGAAGTTTAGTCTTTACATCCTCAAGTGATGTGTCATATTTATGTTTAATCTGTGCCCAGCCCGTAATGCCGGGCTTAACTGTCAGTCTCTTATAATAATACGGAATTTCTTTTTTTAACTGTTCTACAAAAAATGGGCGTTCGGGACGCGGACCAATAAGACTCATTTCATTTTTTATAACATTTATCATTTGAGGAATCTCATCCAGATATGTTCTTCTGATCAGTTTACCAACCCTTGTTATCCTTTCGTCATTTTCGCCCGACCACTCAGGACCATATTCCTCTGCATTTGCGATCATTGATCTGAATTTCATAATAGTAAATTCTTCACCTTTCCTTCCGACTCTTACTTGTTTATAAAGAACGGGCCCCCTGGTGTCTAACTTTATTATTATTGAAGTTAACACAAGAACCGGAGATAAAACAAATAATGTTATGGCGGAAATAATTACATCGATTATTCTTTTCGTTAGTTTTCCGGCCGTAGACATTATATCGGGCATTATTTCAATCAAAGGTACACCATAGATCTGATTTGTCTTAGCCATTCCGCTTACGATCTCATACATATCCGGTAATATCTTAAGATTTACTTTTTCTTCCGTGCAGTAACGGATTATGTCAATAACTTTTTCCTTTTCCGAAGGCTGAAGGGATATGAGGATTTCCGTAACATCGTTTGATTTGATAACACCCTGTATGTTTTCTAACCTGCCTAAAGTACTTATTGCTGACGCATCATTTAAAGAAATGTAACCTAAAATTCTGTATCCAAGCTGAGGAAAACGTCCTATCATAGAATTTAATTCAACAGCTTTTTCACCGGTTCCGATAATGAGAGTATTTCTCAAACCAATTCCCTTTTCAAGAAGGTTGCGCTGCAAACTCCTGATCATAATTCTCCCAAAGCTTACTATGATTATCATTACCAGCCAGTAAATAAGGATTATAAATCTTGAAATGATAGGGGCATTATTTATAAAGTCATCGATAAATATTACAAAGAACAAAATGAAGCATCCGGCTGAAACAGCTTTGAATACTGAAGAAAATTCATCGAATCTCGATCGGACAAACCAATGCTGATATAAACCTGCAAATGAAAAAATAATCAGCCAGTAGAAATATATTACAGCAAGCGGTAATATAAACGCCGGAGGATTTGCGTAAACGATCCAGCCGGTTTCAACTCTTATATAGTAATAAATTATCCAGGCAAGGTTTATAAATAAAAAATCGGATATAAATAAAAAAAACTTTTCCCTCTTCTTTGACAAATTAGCTTTTAATGTTTGACATAGCGCGGGTAAATTATATATTTATGGTTTTAAAAAAAATTTAAAAGAGTTTAGTTACGCTGAACATAGTTTTTATCAGGAACCTGAAGTCTTTTCGCCTGAAATTTTCATAAAATAATTTTCAAGCATTTGAGAGATTTTGTCCCAGCTGAACTTATTCTCTATCGAAACTTTTCCTTTCTGTCCCACTACTTTTCGGTACTCTTCTGTATCCAGAAGTTTTATTATGGCTTCACTAAACTGAACCTCATTTGTTGCAAGTATTACTCCTTCACCGGACTCAACACCTAACCCTTTAAACCCGACTTCCGTTGAAACAACAGGTATGCCCATGCTCATCGGCTCAAGAACTTTATTTAGCGTCCCTGCCCCAAACCTTATGGGAGAAACTGCAACCGCGCTTTTATTATATTCCATTGCAAGATCCTTTACAAAGCCCGTAACAATAACATTGCGGCAATTTAATTTTAAAATTTTCTTTACCGGTTTTTGTCCGACAATATAAAATACTAATTGCGGATATTTTTTTAAAATTAACGGGAAAATATTTTCCACAAAATATAATACAGCATCGACATTAGGCGCATAATCCATATTGCCGGTAAAAATTATCCTGTTATTATCCGAATAGTCGTGCCCGCTCGCCTGAAATTGCGTCAGGTCCACACCATTTGGAAGTATTTCGATATTATCAGTGTTATGATATTTTTTTAAAAAATTCTTGTCTTCTTCCGAACATACAAGATTAAGATCAAACTCATTGATTATTTTCTTTTCGTATTTGATAATTCTGGAAAATTCGATTTTATCAAATAATTTCGTAAGAAAGTTTCTTTTAACTCTGGACCTTCTTTCCCAGTACAGGGAATATGCATCAGGAAGGTCAAGAATTCTTTTGTAATTATTCAGATCATAACTGTACTGTGACATCCTCAAATGCTGTGTGTGAATTACATCAATACGGTAATCATCGAGCAACTTTTGTAATTTTCTCTTCAGCTTCTTTGATCTGAAATATATGACCTGAAAAGGCTTGGAAGAAAACATTCCAAAAATACATTTTATTATGGAAAGGTATTTAGGCAGATAAATTAAACTGATGTGCTTAAAATATTTATTTAAGATTTCAACATGCTGATAATCATTTTTGTTTTGAATGAATGTAATAAGGTAGAGATCATGTTTCCGGCTAAGCCTCTGAGCTAAATTGAAGATTTTAAGTTTATCACCACGGTACGGCGGATAAGGAAATCTGTTCGCAATAAAAAGTATATTCAACTATGATAAATTATTTATTTGACTGATACAGCAATTCATAATTTTTTACCATCTGCTCCAGGTTGAAATTTTGGATGATCGTCTGTCTTCCCTGAATTCTTATTTTATCAGCAACCTGATTGTTCAGACCTTTGATCATAAGGATCTTTTCAGCAAGGCTGGCAGGATCTTTTGATTTAAAAATAAAACCATTTTCCCCGTCCTTTATTATTTCCAGAAAAGTTTCTATGTCCGAGACTAATGCTAATTTTTCAGTGCTCATAGCTTCGGCAAGAGCGAGTCCGAAGCCCTCTACAACTGACGGCATTATATAAAGATCACATACATTTAACAGGACGTCTACATCATTTCTTTGGCCGGTAATTTTCACAGTGTTTTCAAGCTTGAGTTCTGAGATGAGGTCAAGAAGTTTTTTATATTCGCGCGCTTCTTCATGATGCTCTCCTCCGATGATAAGATATTTAATTCTATCATGTTCCTCTTTAAGAAGCCCTGCGGATCTGATCAGATATTCGAAACCCTTTCTGAAGCTTAAATTTCCAACACTTACACAGATATAATCATTCTCTTTGAAGCCAAAATCAATTAATAATCTTTCCTTGTCAACATTCTTTTTTTGAAATTTAACGCAATCAATTCCATTGTAAATAATTTTATATTTTTCTTCAGCGATTTTGTCATGCTTCAGTGAATACCTGAAGGTTGAATATGAATTACAAATGACATTGGTTGTAATAGATGAAAGAAGTCTCTGAATGAAATGAACTTTTTTGTTCCACCAATAATACACATTATGGAGTGTAATGTATCTCCATTTCACACCTGCTGTCAAAGCGGAAACCCTTGAAAAAATCGTGGAATAAAATTCATGTCCGTGAGTAATTTCAATTGATTCTTTTATCAGAAGTTTCCTCACGTAAAAAATTTTCTTTAGATTAGTGAAAAAATTTACAAAGGTTAATTCTTTTTCCGCCTTAAGACAAAATACCTTAATGCCTAATTTTTCGAAATTGTTGTAAAGCAAACCTTTCTCCCTCACGCAACAGATCTGAATTTCAAACTTTTCTTTATTCAGTTTTCTGCAAAATTCATACAACAGCCTTTCTATACCACCTTCGTTCAGGCTGTGCACAAAATGCATTATCTTGACTTTATCATGGCTCTCGTCCAAATATCTTTAGTATCGTATTTAAATTTATTGTTAGCTAATTTTTTCGCAAAATTACATGTATCATATAGCTGAAATATTCTTCAAGAAATGGAATTCTTCGAAACACATTAAATAACTTTCCCATTAACCTGTCAGTTTTATTTACTTCAAAAAAAATAATATCCATTGATGACTTTCTGAAGATATCTTTATATTCTTTCAAAGATAGTTTGTTTAGGCCCAGATCGTAAACAGATTTTATCGTTCCTTTACTTTCCTTGTATAACCTTTTCAGCAAATATGTTTCAGGAATGATTAAATGCCCCCAGGGAATTACTGCATTTGTTCTTCCATGATCTCCGTTAAATGCATTGTATAGGGCACCAAATCCTGAATATATCTTTCCACCTGGCCTTAACCTTCTTTTCATCTCAAGTAATACATCTTCTAATCTGATTATATGTTCAAAGGTATCTTTTGAAACCATAATATCAAAATCGTATTCTTCAAGTTCTTCAATTCGTTGGAGGTGAAACTCCACATTATTTTCAAATTCAGAATAATTGTTTGTCAGATTTTCTTTTGCAAACTTATATCTTACCGGATCAAGTTCGAGACCAATTACCCTGCCGGCTCCTTCATTCGCAAGAAATATGCACATGCTTCCATGGCCGCATCCAACATCTAAAATTTTTTTGTTTTTCAAATCCGGCAAGCCACCGAATCGTTTCCAAAATTTTGGATTTTCTTCTTCGCCTCTTTTGAAGTAATCAATATCTATCTGCAGAGCACCCATGTAATAGCCGCTTTACTTAGGAGTCATTTTATAAATTCGGACATAATCAATTTCCATAATATAAGGATCCGTGGAGTTATCGACTTTGAAATTATTTTCCTGTCTGTCTAATACTGCAACATTGGCGATCAAATATAATGGAGCTGTTGGAATACCCTTGTCCGACTGATAAACTATTTTGTCATTTAATTTCCAAATCATTTTATCCGGGAAACATTCAAATGACCATACCATCCATGTATCATCAAATTTTCCTTCAATGATTTTTGATTCTACCTGGTAAAACAATTCAGAATTGCCATTGTAAAAATTGTTTGTACTGTTCGGATAATCAATACCCCAATGATGATTACAATAAATTTTATTTTTTTCGATACCGAAATATTCAAAAACATCAATTTCCGGAAGTGTGGGGTATTGTGTAGGAACCAGCCAAAAAGCCGGCCAATAGCCTTTTCTATAAGGAAATCTAACTCTCATTTCCCATTTACCATATGCCTGAGTATAGCTTTCGGAATTGCAAATCATACCTGAAGTAAAACCAAACTGACCTTCTCCATTTTTATCTTTACCAAAGTAACTTTCCTTTTTGGCTGTCAACTTTAGTTTTCCATTCTCCACTGAAACATTTTCATCTTTATACCACTGCAATTCTTTATTTGTCCAGATAGTCCTTCCTCCATAGGCAAGTGTTCTAATCCATTTTGAAGCATCCAGTGAATCGAAATTATCTTCAAATGTAAGTTTCCATTCGTAACCTGGATCATTTCCGGTACAGCACGAAAAAGCATTTGAAATTTGAAATACAATAAATAAAAATCTTAATAGAATTTTTTTTGCACCCATTTCTTTGTTATTTAAGTTATTTGTTCAATACGCTGTAGTATATTGTGTGAAGTTTCTTCCCAGCTCGGAAATGAAAAAGATTTCTTTCTTGCATTTTCAGATAAAGTGTTATAAAAACTTTTGTCATTAATGATTCGATTAATACTATCAGCAATTTGATCTGAATTTTTAACTTCAACCAGTAAACCATTTACACCATCATCAATAATTTCCTCAACTGAAGGAATTTTGCTTGAAATAACCGGTAACCCGTGAGTCATAGCTTCAGCTACAACCATTCCATAACCTTCCCAAAGAGAAGGGAAAATAAAGATATAAGACTCATTATACAATCGGTTAAGTTCTTCCTTGGTGATTTTTCCCAACAAATTGATTTTGTCTTTAAATCCCGATTCTTTGATTTTGACAAGTATCATTTGATAATAATCTTTTGAATTAAGCTCTTCACCTACAATATTAAGTTCGATGTTTTTGAATGTTATTAATTTAATTGCATCTATTAAATATAAAAGACCCTTCCTTTTTTCAATACTACCTACATAAAGGAGTCTAATGACTGAACTATCTTCTTTGCTTTTTGCAGTTGAATTCACCTTATCAATACCTGGTGTAAATACTTCAATATTTTTTAGATTCAGGTTCAGATCTTTAAGTCTCTTTCGCGTTGTGTTACTAACCGTTATTATCGTATTGGCTTTCTTAATAAAATCGTCTTCTAACTTTTTCCTCAGTACACTTTTTTTTTCATCCTGAACTAAATGATGGACTATCAGAAAATAATAATGATCTTTCCATATTCTGCCCAGATAAACAGGAATTATGAAGTTTAGAAAACTTGCATTGCTCATAATCAGAACAGAGTTCTTTGGAATCTTAATATAGTAATAGAGGCCAGAAACTATTTTCAAGAGCTTACTTTTCTCAAAAAAATTTGAAAGCTTATGCTTTCCAAAGAAAAAGACTGACTCCCTTCTCAGTTTAAAATATTCGAAAAGAATCGTATGATATTTATAACCGCCGGTCAGCCATTTAGGATAATCCGGTAAAAAAAAATAAATTTTTCTCACTTAACCCTTAAATATGACGATCTCACAATTTCATTATAAGTATAAAAGTAAAGTTTTAATGATCTTTTATATTGCAAAAATTTTTGACCTCTGTTTTCTTTGAACTTTCTGCGGAAGGGTAGAGTAACAGTTCGCAAACCTATACCCAAGATATGCATTATTCTAACAGCATTTCTTTTTGAAAAACCAAAGTGCTTATACATATAAATGAGTTTGCTTCTATTAATATTGAAGTAATAAATATTTTCACCCTCGGAGCTTTTTATGCTGCTGTTGATGAAATGTTTTACTTCTTTATCGGATAAACAAAATATTTTAAATCCAAGCTGCCTTATCCTGTATTGCAAATCAGTGTCTTCATAATATAAAAAATAATTCTCATCATACCCTTTGAGCTTCCTGAAAAGTTCACTTTTTATCATGATGCACGCACCTGTCACCCAGTCAACTTCTATATTGACACCATATTTTTTTTGGTCATAAAAAACCTTTAAATTATCATCCATTTTTTTTTGATTGCCTTTTCCCGTGGCCTCATGAAATTCCCAGAAAATGTTTGGAAATTGATTATATATGTATGTTAACTTTCCTGCAAAATCTTTTAGAACCGGGCTTACAGCACCCGCATCAAGGTTAGATTCCATGTATTCGAACATCTTCGAGAGACAATCGGAATCAAAAACAATATCAGGATTCACAAAAACCAAATAATTGCCTTTAGCTTTTGAAGCTCCGTAATTACATCCCGAACCAAAGCCATCATTAACATCTCTGAAATAAAATCGGGCCCGCGGAAAAAGTCGGGGAAAATTTTCAATTTCTCTTTCAGGTGAATTGTTATCAATAACAATTATTTCAAAATCAATTTTTTTTGTAAAATATAATATCGATGTCAAACATTTTTCTAAATGCTCTTGGGTATTATAATTTACTATTATTAAAGAAGCTTCCATATTAAATTTTAGTAATCCAAAAAGTTCCTGGTTCAGCTGATGGATTATTTTTTAAAATAGGACAAAGTTCAGAAAGTTTTTCAAAATAATTATGTTTCAAAAAATTTAACGCCGAAAGGATTTTGTAATCATTGTTGAAAGACATGAATGCTTCCAGTAAATACTGTTCATTCCAAAACCGCACCTGATTTACAATCCAATCTTCAGGATAATCCTTAGGAGTAAAGTTATCATGAATATGAATCAAGACCCCGGAATTAAGTATTGGCAGAATCTCAAGGTATTCAAATAAGACATCTCCTTGAGGTCTTATAATGTGCGAAGAATCAATAAACAATATATCATTCCTTTTTAAATCTTTAAAAATTGACTTATTCACCTTTTCTACTACGCGCCTGATAACTTGCACATTTTTATTTTCAATCCACATCATTTCAAAAGGTTCAATGCAAATATGTTCGCAATTGTATGTATTATCTTCTAATTTATTTTTCTCAAGAGCTTTCAATGCCATAAGAGTGGAATTTCCACTGCCAATTTAATTATTTTATTAGGTTTATAAAATCTTATTAAGGAATATAACATTTCGGAATCCCCGGCTTCAAATCCTTTATTGTTATAATAAAATTCATATTCAGAAGTTTGAACAAGCGGAAATTTTTCCAACTCATGCGAATAATTAAAGCTATCTAAAGTTTCTAATTGTTGTTGTATATTCATATTTACCCTTATTAACTCTCTGTGACTATTTAATTTCTTGTGTACATCCCCACCAAATTAAATATGGTTTTGTAAATTGGAAAATTTTGAATTCCTAATTTCCTGATTAAAATAAACAAGTATGAAAATATAAAAACAATAGGACATAATATAATTAATATAAAACCGGCTATTTTTTTTAAGATATTACTCAATTAGTTCTGATCAATGTGTGTTTTTGCAAAAGATTCAAAATAGTTGGCAGATAAAGAATTGTTTTTATAAATCTTTTTCCGTTTTTTAAAGTTTTTAGGGATAGTAATTATTCCAGCATAGTATCCTTTAAGCGAAAAAACTAAATCTCTGATTTTCCCTTTAAACAATAAGGAAACAAATGATTTTATCCTTAAAATATTTGACATTATAAAGTACTTTGGTAAAACTGATGATGGAAAATTTTTTATCATCAAAGCAGTGAGATTTCTTTCCATAAGGTATAATTTAAAACTAGAAAATTTAGAGGAAGTTGCTCCTATCATATGATAACATACTGCTTTTGGATTATAAAAACATTTAAATCCAAATATCTGCATTCGCATGTTTAAATCAACATCTTCATAGTATGCAAAAAAGTCTTCATCAAAAAATCCAACCTTTTCAAATATCTCTTTTTTAAATAAAGCAGCTCCGGCACATGCTCCGAATACAAATTCAGCTACATCATATTGTCCTAAATCAATTTCATTGTATCCTCTTTTATGTGGAAACCCATGCTTGTTTATATAATGTCCCGTCTCATCAAATCTATTTCTTTCGTAAAAATTGAGCATTTTGCATGCTACTGAACCAACACCCTTAATTGTCAAAGCTTTTAACATTTCCGTAATCATAAATTTATCACACTCAGTATCATTATTAAGTAAAAGTATATTATCGCAATCATTTTCTGAAATTGCAAATTTTATTCCTTTGTTAACAGCTTTTGAAAAACCAAAATTTTCATTCAGGATTATTATTTTAACCGGAGGATATTCGGATTTTATAAAATTTACAGAATTGTCTGAAGAATTATTATCAACAATAATTATTCTTAAATTTGAATAAGATTGATCAAACAGTGAGTCGAGACAAGTTTTTAAATAGCTTGCTCCGTTTAAATTTGGAATAATTACATACGTCATTCTTTAGATATTATTTCTTCAAATTTGTCCACTGAATTAGACCAGTCAAATTTATTTAAAACAGCGTTATATCCATTTTCAGAAATTTTAATCAAGAGTTCTTCATTTTCTAAAAGAAGATTTGCAGCTTTAGTCATTGTACTGAAATTTTCCGGATTAACTATCATTGCAGATTCTTTATGAACTATAAACTCGGGAATAAATCCTACAGGCGTTGTTATTACTGCACATTTAGAAGCCATAGCTTCTGCGGGTGGCATTGCAAATCCTTCTGTAAAGCTAGAGAATAAGAAAATATCAGTGTCGAAAAAAATATCTCTTATCTGTGCTTCATTAGGATTTTTAATGAAGTGAATAAAGTCTGGTAAATCATGAAATCGATCCAATCCAAATGAAATGAAATTAACATTTTTATGTTGCTCATTTAATCTTTTACATGCTTCAATGCACATATCGACATTTTTTTTCTCTAATTTATAATCAATGAAACTTATGTTCTTAACTTTTTTAAAATATTTTTTTTCTTCATTATTAAGAAATTTGAAATCAAATCCATATGGTATAACAAATGATTCTCTTTGAAATTGTTTTTTCAAAAGATCTCTGAGATAGATACTGGTGGTAATTATTGGTATACTCAATAAGTATGAATTATCAACTTTGCTTTTATCTGCATTCCATATCTCATAATCCTGGACAAAATAAAACTTCCTTCCCTTACTAATATTTAATTCGGCTAGACTATAAGATGTATGCCAGATTGTCGCAATACTCACGTCTGCATCTCTAAGAAAATGGTTTTTTAAAAATGGCACTTGTTGAAGTTTAAAATTTCTTACAAATGAAATAGCCTCCTTATTTTTTCGGTTTTTAAAATTATAAATTGCATTGTATACCGGTTTAGGACTAAAAATACTACCAATATTACCATTATAAAAATTATATTCGAATGAAGGATAATATAAAATCACATCATGTCCTTTTAGTGTAAGTCGGTTACAATATTCATATATTATTTTCATGCCTCCGGATTTAAAAATACCCGAAGCTAAAAAGTTTATTTTCATTAACCTAAGATTATTTTTTCTTTAGAATGTTTAAAATATTAGACAAATAATTTACTTTGAGAATTTGTGATAGTGACAAATAAACAATTGATACTATGATACATCCAAAAACAAGGCTAACAATATTTTCAAGAAAGCTTGCCTCATATGGTCTCATTGCGAATTGCTTAATAATGAATGATCCAATAAGAAATGTCGTTAACCCAGATAAAATAATGAATAAAATTGGTTTTAGAAAATCTTTATACCTACCTTGAAATTTCCGGGAAAAATAAATTAAAATAATTCCATAAATTCCCAGAGTAAAGAAAGTAGAGACTGAAATTCCATAATATCCAAAGGCGTGAGTGAATATATAATTTAAAAGTATACCAAAAGAATACATTATTGAACCGATGATTGCTAACATTTTATATTTTTTCTTGGCAAGGAACACTGAGGTTGGCAATGTATAAGCCACCCAGGACAAAAGTCCAAGTGCTTCCCAAACAAATGGCTTACTAATTTTCTCTATATCTTCCAGATTTAAATTTCCCCTTAAATAAACGATTTTCAAAATTTCAATTTTGAAAAGTACCAGGCATACAACAATTGGAACAAAAAGAAAAAAAAGAATTTTAAATGCATTAGTAAAAAGGCGTTTTGCCTCAATTCCTTTACTCAGAGTATAAGAAGTGGATAGATTTGAAACAAGAATTCCGAAAATTGTACCAAATGCAATTACCATAATTGTGTTAGGAACTGTTGCTGCATAACTGATTGATGCTATTGAACCTTCTCCATAGTTCGATGCAAAAAAGTTTCTCGAATAAAAATATATTTGATTAAAGAATACCACCGGCAAGACTATAGCGCAGCTTTTTAAAATTCTCTTTGTTGTAAGATCAATCCCTGTACCTTTAATTTTAAATTTTAGTCCCAGACTTCTAATATTTGAGGTTAAAACTAAAAGTACTAAAACATTCCCGAAAATCATTCCAAAAGATAGATTGTATATTATATCATTATTATAAGGAGGAAAAAGAATCGAAATCAATATTGTTAAACTACTAATTGAAAAAACTAAAACAGGAAATGTAAATTTTTTGAAAGAATTATAAATTGCCTGGAAAAGAGCGATTAGTGAACTCATAATAATTGTCGGAAAAATAATTTGTGCAACACCATAAGCCTTTATTTTTTTTGCCTCATCAAATCCAGGCAATAGCATATCCACAATATTGTTCTTAAAAAACATTAATAAAATTAAGAGAACTATTCCCAAAAATAAAATTATTTTGAATAAATTGTTGAAGGAATTTTGAATAATTTCTAATTTAGATTGTGAAATCAACGAAGTATATTCACTGTTAACTACACCTCTGAGAGAATCTATACCTATTAATATTATGATGCCTTCGGGAATTATTGATATAGCCGAAAAAATGTCTGCACTATTTGAAACTCCAATTTTTGAAGCAATGATTAAATTTCTTACTATATCAATGGATTTGATAAAAATAACAGCTAACAACGTTTTAGAATAAAAACTAGCAAAACTACTCATTATCACTTGCTAAAATGGTTGTATTATAAATATATCCTAAAAAGATTAGATAAAAAGGCATTACATAATATTCAGGATAAACTAATATATTTTCAAACATATTTTGAAATAATATACCAATGGTAACAGATATTGCAAGAAAAATTTGCGTGAAATGTTTTTTTATGATAAGATTTGTTCTTCTAAAAAATAATTTAAGATAAATTACGATAATGAAAACTGTTAAAGAAACAGAAAATAATAATCCAAATTGTATTGAAAACAATAAAAATGAATTATGAGGGTCTGGAACAACTTCTCTGCTTCCAAAAAAAAATTTTTCGTTTTGAAATACTTCAAGAGCATTAAATACTCCATATCCCCATATCATGTGCATAGAATCTCTTGTAATCATATCTATAGCAGTAATCCATAAAATAATTCTTGATATCGAGCTATCTTCTTTAGTAGCTATAAAATCATTTATTATAAAAAAGTATGATGCAATAAATATTATTAGGCTAAAAATAAATATTTTCTTGGATTTGAAAAAAATTAAAGTTATCATCGCTAAGCCTGTGCCTATATATCCAGCTCTGCTAAAGGTAAATAATAAAGCTGTTACACATAAAAGAAAGATCGGCAAAATTATAACCAACTTGGATTTTCCGGATAATATCTTATAAAGTAAAATGGGAATTAAAATAGTGTAAAAATGTGATGCTGTATTAGGATGCATAAAAACTCCAGTTGCCATTTGGGGATATGTCACATTTATTTGCAAACCTGTAAAAAATGAAACAAGTGAAATAAGTGATAAAATGACTCCGGAAAAAATTATCAGATCCAAAAATTTTTCAAACAGACTATCATTAGCCGTTAATCTTTGAGAGAGATAATAGAAACATAAATATATAAGAATGAAATAGCTGAAAATTTTAAAAATAGAATTGAACTTGGAATTGTATTCAATATTCTTAACGAAAGATGAAAAGAGTAATGTTAAAGTACTTAATAAAAAAAATAAATTAATAAAGTTTAAAGTCGGTATCTTCTGTAATAAAAATTTAAAATCAAAATTAACAGCGATAAAATACATTAAAAGAAAAAACTGAAAATAATAAATTACTCTAAACAAATCACCCGAGCCCGGCAATACAGTTGAAGTATATAAATTAGCAAACAAAAGTAGTACTATAGGGACCAAATCTGAATTGTTGTCTACTTCACTAATTTTTTGCAAGCTTTCCTTAAGAAGATTATTGTTTGAAATTTATCAAATTCTTGTTTTGATTCCATTTTTCTTTTATTATAAAATAAAAAAATGCTAAACAAGCAGATATAAATAAAGAAATCAAGGTTAATGTAAGTCTTTTAGGCTTAACCTTTCTGTCAGGTACATTGGGAGGGTCCAGGATTAAAACACTTGGTGTTTCTCTTTTTTCTTCAATTTTAGATTGCTCAAGCAAAGGAATAATGGTAGTTAAAATTTTATTCTGTATTTCAACTTCTCTTTTAAGTCGTAAATAATTCAAAACCATTTCAGGTTTTCCTTTCAAGGTTAACAAACCATTTTCTTTACCTCCTTGCTGGATTTCAAATAATTGTTTTTGTAATTCTTCTATTTTCCTTTTTTGAATTGTAATTTCGGACTGATCCGGAGATAAAATTTTTTCCAGAATTTCGAGTTTTATTTCCTCTGACTTTATTTCAGATTCAAATTCTATTTCTGCTTTTACCGCTGCTAGAACCTGCATGTCGGGTGCTATACCATAATTGTCCTGATATTCCCTTAAACTATCTTCCACATTCACCAAATCTATTTTAGCTTCATTATATCTTGATTGAATAAAATCTTTATTGTTCTTTGCATTTTGTATATTTAACTCTGTATTTATTTTGTTGAGTTGAAAAACCAGAAACTCAGATATTTCTTTTGCTTTGACAGGGTCCTTATCATATGCTCCAACTTCCATTGTTCCTGCCACTTTATCTTTATTTATCAACATGACATTTTCTTTGAAATACTTAACCGCATCAAACATATATTTAATGTCAGATTCCTCCATAACATTAAATCTAATGATAGCCGCTTCTACACATTTTCTGCTGAAAAGAATATTTTCATATAATGCAAGTTCTTTTACAACGGATCCACCCCCAAAGCTGCTAATATCTCCTAAATCAGGCACCATATCTGCCCCTAACAAACCACTGAGCCCACTCTGCTTTGATGTAGTTTTTATTGTTGCTGTTGATAAAAAAATCGGATCCATTACAAAGAAAACTATTAACCCAATAAAAGTCCCAACAATTAAAGAAAATATTAAAATGGGTTTTTTATTTTTAAGAAATATGTTTATGAAATCATAATAAGTAAAACTTTTGTTAACAACTGTTTCTTTCATTCGATATATTTTACTTGTTCTGCTTAATTAAAATGTATGTTGTTAATATACCCAGTAACACTCCGGCTATTTGTGCAATTAAAGAAACTGTTGAAGAAAATGATTGTTCAACTTCCTTTGGTATATATATAAAATCTCCTGACTCAATGTTTGTCTCTTCCGGTTTGTACCAGCCGCGCGTATTAAATTTAATAATTCTTGCATTACCTTCGTCAGCTGCAAGGCTATATCCGCCGGCATTTGCAATGTAATAATCGATGTCCTCACCTTTTTTATATGGAATATAACCTTCCTGACCGACCTGGCCGAAAATATAAACTATATTCTTATTGTCGTTTATATATACTATATCCTTTCCTTCAAGTACTACATTTTGAGATTCATCGTTATCATTTAAAAGCCTTTCAAAATCTACTATTACCCTGTTTCGTTTTGCTTTTAGATCAGTTGAAAAATTTACTCGGTCAGCTTCCGATATGATGAGATCATTTGTTCTAAGATTTATAAATAATTCAGTTGAATCTTTTGCAGTATATTCTGCATCATAATTTCTAAACAAAATACTAAGAGGTAAGTAAGCTTTTTCTTTCAGACCTCCCGCCATCTCAATTACATCTTTCAAACGTGTGTTCTTAAAAGAAATAGGATAATAACCGGGTCTTAAAACTTCACCCAAAACCAATACTGATAAATTTTTCTGATAATTTATCTTTGACTTCACAAACAACCTGTCATACTGCTTGATGGGAAATTCTTTATCTTTTGAATATGATAAGTTAATAATGTTATAATTGTCCACATCGCTGTAAGGCCGGTATAAAACAATACTGTCAGGCTCCGCATTAACATCAAATCCTCTGGCAATACCAATGACAGTTTCAAGGTCGTCGCCTTTTGAATGCTCATAGGAACCCGCCAACTGTACTGATCCGCCAATAGTTATAAAGTTCTGATCAAGCTGGATATACGGAATTTTTAAAAGATCGCCCTCTAAAAAATATGGATTATGCTCGTCTTGATTCGTTAAAAAATATTTATAAATATCAACATGCTTTACTGTACCGTCCTTTCGAAAAAGTTCAATATTCCTCAAAGATATTTGAGAATTGAAATATTCTCTTTCATTGGTCTTTTCATAAAAAACTCTTGAGGTATTTAAAGTATCGAATATCAGCAATTTTAAAATTTCCGAAACACGTGTAACAGGCGAAACTTCGAATGTTCCCTGTGTCAGACCTGAAACCTTTATTAAAAATGTTCTCGGAGTGTTAAGAGTAAAACTGACATCACTTGAATAATATCTTTTTTTAACAGCCGAAACGATTCTTTGCTTTGCATCAGTTAATGTCAAACCGCTGACCTTTACTTCACCGACAGTAGGTATTACTACGGAACCTTCAGGCGAGACTACAAGCGGAAGCTGCTGATTTATATAACCGTAAAGGCCCAAAGTGAAAAGATCATTCGGACCAACTACATATTTGTTTGCATCAATAGCACCCTCGATCGGAACTGATTTCGCGCTGAATGTATTCTGATCTCCGAGTTTGCTGAAAAGATCAGGAGCATCTGCATTAATTCTCGAATTATTACTCGTTCCCGGCCTGTTGAAAATTTTATTCATTGGATCTTCTTCACTATCCTTTTCCTTACTTTTGAATTGAGAGTAAGCATTCAGAAAATTCATTAAAAGAATAATAAGTATAACTAAATTTAACCTTTTCATTTTATAACCCGAATTGTTTAATAGTTTTTTCTAAAATCTCATTTGTCTGATCATTAACAGTGGTTTCACAATAAATTCTCAGCAAAGGTTCCGTTCCGGACGCCCTGATTATTATCCAGCCATTGTCAAAAAATAATTTAAAGCCGTCTAAGTTATCGATTGATAATATTTTCTTTCCGCCGATTTCATCACCGGATTTGAAAGTTTTACAAATTTCAAGTGTCTTAAGCTTTTTTTCTTCAGTGGTATGAACATCATTCCGCTGATAAAAATATTTGCCAAATTCTTCATCTAATTCATTTTTCAAATCCGAAATACTTTTACCATATTCAGCCAGCATCTCAAGATAGAGCATGCCGTTATAAACACCGTCACGCTCCGGCAAGTGGCCTTTTATACCTATGCCACCACTTTCTTCCGCGCCGATCAGCACATCATCGCTGATCATAATTTTTGAAATATGTTTAAAGCCGATCGGGACAGTTTCGAGTTCGATATTATTTTTTTCGCAATACTTCCTGATCAGTTCGCTTGTAGAAAAACCCCTTACTACTTTTCCGCTTAATTTCTTTTTCTCAAACAAATATTTTAAAAGCAAAGCAAAAGTTTTTTGAGCATCAAGAAAATCACCGTGCTCATCAATAATTGCAATTCTGTCAGCATCTCCGTCTGTCACTATTCCTATATCATAAGAACCTTTTTTCATTACATCACAAATCTCGCCTAAATTCTTTTGAACAGGCTCCGGAGCGCTTTTACCAAAAGACGGATTGTAATCTCCGTGAAGCTGTTTTATATCAATGAATTTATTAATTATATTTTGTCCTGCTCCATACATTGCATCATAGATGATCTTCAGATTAGCTTTTTTTATTTTATCTATATCAATTTTATTCTTCAAATAATTAATATAGTATTCCATACCATTAAAATGTTCTATTACACCTTCCTCAAGCATTTCATTGAAGGGTTTTTTAATTTCAACTGATGAAATATTCCCTAATTTTTCTTCTATCTTTTTTATTTCATCAGGATCCATCGATCCACCGAACTCATCTTTTAGTTTATATCCGTTATACTGATAAGGATTATGGGAGGCGGTTATCATTACACCTAATGCACATTTTTTATCCCGTGCCAGCAAGGAAACTGTAGGAGTTGTAACGAATGTATCCGTAATAAATGTTTTTATGCCCTGATTTCCAAAAACCGTCGCTACAGTTTCTGCAAACTCTTTTGATTGGAATCTTGTATCATATCCAATTATGATACCGTTTTTTATCTTGGGATGATTTTTGAAAGTTAAAGCTGTGGCAAGTGCAACTCTTTTTACATTTTCAAACGTATAAGTTTCGGCAATTATTCCTCTCCATCCATCTGTTCCAAATTTAACAGGTTCAGCACTATTGCTCATTTAAATTATTTTGATTGATAAAAAAGTAGGTATGGAATTATAGACTTTCCCTCCCCTTATTTTGCAAAACCCAGTTTTTAACATATCCGATAGTTTCAAAGGTTGGCGTTCCCGGGGTGAATAGTTCACCAATTCCCATTTCCTTGAGCTCCAGAATATCCTGAGCAGGAATTATTCCTCCGCCAAACAACAGGACATCATTCAAGCCTTTATCTTCCATAAGTTTTTTTACTTTTGGAAAAATAGTCATATGTGCTCCGCTTAAAATACTTATTCCGATAGCGTCAACATCTTCCTGCAAAGCTGCTTCAACAATTGTTTCCGGTGTCTGCCGAAGTCCGGTATAAATAACTTCGATCCCGGCATCCCGGAAAGCTGCAGCAATAACTTTTGCTCCGCGGTCATGGCCGTCAAGCCCGACCTTGCCGATTAGGATTCTGATTTTTCTTTCCTGAGATTTGGTATCTGACATAGTAAGTAATTAAATTAATCCAAAAACTGATTTACTTCAAGTGATTTCTAAATTTCGGCATTACTCAGCTGAATTTGATTAATGTCTTTCTGAGTATACTTTTGATAAAAATAAACTGCAATAACCCCTAATAATACAGCAAACCATAAAGTCGCGACCCTGATAATAAATGTTGAGGCAACAGATACATCCTTGGGAATTTTCATTAACAGCATTAATCCGGTTAAAGAGGCTTCTGTTACTCCAAGCCCGCCGGGAAGCATTGCGATCGATCCTATAATTGTAGAAAAGCCGTAAATAAAAACCGCGCTCAGCAAACTTACATCTATATGTGTAACGGAAGAATAAACTTTTAAAATTACATAAAGCCCCAAACATTCTAAAAACCACGCAACCGCACTTATGAATGTAGCAATGATGAGAGGTTTTATCCTGACTAAAGTATAAATACTTTCATAAGCATCCCGGAATTTGTGAGCAACTTTATGAAAGATCTTAACTTTTTCTAAATATGAAATGATAGAGATGGAGATTTTTCGAAAACTTATTAAAACTACACACAATATAAAAAATATCCCAACTCCCAATACAATATTCTGGCCGTAATCAAATACATATGCACCTGCAATGCATAATAATACAACTGAAATAAAATCTGTAAGTCTTTCTGCCAGAATTATTGGAGCTGACCTGCTTATCGGTGTTCCGCTTTCTTCGCGAACCAGATATGATTTCAGAAGCTCACCCATTTTCCCGGGAGTTACACTCATCACAAAAGTTGACATGAAGATAAGAAAACTTGCTTTGACCTTCAGATCAATGTTTAACAGCTTTCTGTAATATTCCCATTTATAGAATCTTATAATGTAATTGCCGAATGATAATGCCAGCACCAGTGGAAAATACAGCCAGTTAAACTCGCTGAAGGTTTTAATTAGTTTATCGAAGTCGGCATAAATGCTGAATCCAAGGAAGATCAATGCGCCGAAGGCAACCGATATCAGAATTTTCTTTTTATACTTTGAAAACATATTAAATCATCTTCAGTAAATTTTCATATAGTTTTACAAGCGGTAATCCCACGATATTATAATAATCACCTTCAATTTTTTTTATGAATAAACATCCGAAATCATCCTGTATCCCATAAGCACCCGCTTTGTCTAAAGGCTTTGAAGTTTTAACATAATAGTTAATTTCTTCACTATTAAGCTTTCTGAAATAGACTGAAGTCTTCTCACAAAAAAATATTTCTTTCCCGTTTTTTGTATTTATTATATTGACACCTGTGAAAACGTAATGCCTTTTACCGCTAAGCTTACTTAAATATTCCTTTGCCTGTGAAGTGTTTTCAGGTTTATTCAAAATTTCCTTTCCAAGTACAACTATAGTGTCAGCTCCTATGATAATTTCATTTTTATGATCTAAAGATATGTTTCGTGATTTCAATAATGAATTGTGCTTAACAAGCTTTGACGGATCGTGATATTTTTCATCCAGCTCTTTAATATTACTATCTACTGCTATGAAGTTTAATCCGATCTGCTTTAATAATTCAGCCCTTCTCGGAGATTTTGATGCAAGGATGTATGATTGGTTGAGAATTCTTTTTA
>JBDSYA010000061.1:0-5315 GCA_039925865.1 Ignavibacteria bacterium | reverse complement strand
CAGGTGAAGGTTACGCGGGTGAATATTCTAATTTTAAATCAAGTTTTAATGCTTTTGATTTTAGAAGGATTTATATCGGATATGATCACGAGATCAGTAAATCCTTTGATGCAAGATTTGTACTTTCATATGAAGGGAATGAAGTCACGACAAATAAGAATCGTACAGTGTTTGTAAAAGATGCGTGGATTAAATGGAAAAATGTTTTCGATAAAAATAATTTATCATTCGGAATTATTCCAACTCCCGGCTTTAGTTATCAATCTGAAAAATTCTGGGAATACAGAGCAGTCGAAAAAACACTTATAGATTTCAGACGCCTGGAAAGTTCGCGTGATATAGGAATTTTGTTGGATGGTACTTTTGGCAGTAAGGATCAGAGTGGCTATTATTTCATGCTGGGTAATGGAAGCGGTACTAAGCTTGAAACAAATAATGATAAAAGCCTTTACGGTGAAATTTATACAAATCTCGCCAATAACAAATTAACTCTTGATCTTTTCGTGGGTTTATTAAATTCTACCGACATAATTAAAACTTTTATAGGTTACAGGTTTCAGAATTCAAAGATCGGATTTGAACTGGCAAAACTTGATTTGTTTAATTCCTGGAGTAAGAATATACTCGGAGCAAGCTTATACCTTATCAGCAGTACCGGGAAAAATAAAAAGGTTTTCTTTCGTTATGATTACTTTCAGTCCTCTCAATTTTCTTCAACTCCAAAAGAACATTTTGCAACTGCGGGTTTTGATTATACACTTGATGGTAAAGTTCACATTATTCCAAATATATGGATGAATTTTTTTCAGAATTCGAAATACAAATCCAGGAAAAAAACCGATGTTGTTCTTAGAATGACAATCTTTTATGAGTATCGATAATTAAATCAATATTCTAATAACTCAAATGAATAATTTAATTAAATTAAGCCAATGAGAAATCAAATACTTTTATTCTTAATGATTATAAATTTTAGCATAACATATGCCCAGACCGGTAAGTCTCCTTATCCGATTATTTTTGTCCATGGTTTTAATAGTAATGATATGACCTGGGCAACTACTTATAATTATTTAAGTAATTCATTTTCAATAGGCTCCGGAAATAAATTTCATGCTGTACTGAATTCTCATGGAGGTGATACCACGGTATATTATGCAGATGTTATGAATCCAACCCGTAATACATCAGGTGTCGAAGTTAACCGGTTGACAAATTCCAGTATATATCTTGTGAATTTTCAGAATTTCTGGAATAGAAATATTACAGATCCCCGGATAATAACATACTCTGACGTAACTCCCGGCAGCAACCAGTCATCAAGCAATAAATCTGCAATTTATAAACAGGGGTATGCTCTGAAAAAATGTATAGACTCAGTATTAAATGTATCAGGCGCAGATAAAGTAATTTTGGTGGGGCATTCTATGGGAGGACTGGCGATCAGAGAGTATTTACAAAGATTAAATGAATTTGGAAAACATTCATGGTGGGTAGATTCACTTGATGAAACTAATGGTCATCATGTTGCCAAAGTAGTAACTTACGGTACTCCGCACTCAGGTACAAATTTTGGAATTGGCACAACGACAACAGAAGCTGCACGGGATTTCAGATACAGTTACACGGGAGGTATAACAGCTCCTTATTTATTTGGCAATAATGAAATAAATGTTCCCGGTACTTTTTATAATAAAGATGTAAATTGTGATGGTGATGAAGCTGATTTAATAGTTGGTATAAATAACGTTTCTGATTATAATGCAGCATTACCTCTTCCCCTTAATATCGAATACACATGGATAACTTCTAACTACAGCGGCTCCTCAGACGGTGTGGTTGATTTAAGCCGGCAATGGATTTATAATGGATCCGGTAACCCTTCACCTGCCGGAAGAGCAGACACTCTTCTTACAAATAAATTTCATACTGATGAGACAAGTGATTACAAAGCGATCATAAGAGGACTTGATGAACCGGATAATATGGATTTTGCTTATTCTTTGAAACTTGATACTACCTATTCAGGATTTATAACAACACCCTCGTCAGGCATAGCCAATTCATCTGACAGTGATTTCTATAAAATTAATATCCCTTCAAACGGAAAACTTACAGTTACAATCAGCGGGAGCAATGCAGGACTGAGTGAACTTTCAGTGTTATCAAATACAGGAAATGTAATTGTCACGACCCCAATAGTAAACAACACTGAAGTTATCAGTTATAATGTAAACTCAGGCGATTATTTCATTAGGTTAAAAGGAATTGGAACTCAGAATACAAATTTCAACAGCTATAGATTAGAAGCGGGTTTTGTACCTTCAGATTTCTATTTTAATATCGGGTTGTCTGTACAGGGTTTAAGAAATGTTATCGCAAATAATTTAAAAGATACCGTCACTATTTATTTTAAAAATCCTGTGTCTCCGTATCTGACACTGGATTCTGCAAAAACAATTTTAGATTCCGTTACAAGCCAGGCAGCTTCGGTTATTAACACAAATAATATTGAAAATGGAATTCCCTATTACATTGTCGTAAAGCACCGTAACAGTATTGAAACATGGAGCTCTTCGACTCCTGTATTTTCAAATGAATTTTTAAGTTACAATTTTAAATCTTCTTCTTCGCAGGCATTCGGAAATAACATGATAGCGGTGCACACAGTATGGTGCTTGTTTAGCGGGGACTCCGATCAGGATGGTATCATCGACGGTTCGGACGGATTGCTAATTGATAATGACGCTTCAAATTTTTTAACGGGCTATGTGACAACTGATCTGAACGGTGATTATTTTGTTGACGGTAGTGACGCTGTTATTGCGAATAATAATGCGTTTAACTTTGTGAGCGTTGTCAGACCTTGATAATTGATTTTCCAATCATTTAATTTGTAATACAATTACTCAGGCATACATAGTTTTCAAAAATATTAAAATGCTGTTAAATAATTTTCAATATTCTAATTCCAGCAAAAGTATATCTTTAACAAAAAAATTTTAACATCTTACATCATACAGATTACGATCCACTTCACACCTAAACACAATATATGAAAAGAAGAGAAATGCTCTTTAAAGCCTTTCAGACAGGGGCTTTGATATGCTTGGCTAAACCACTGCAGTTGTTTGCAAATGAAAATAATAATGCTTTACTCACAGAGCTTGTAGGAAATCCTTTACGTATCCCGCCTGAGTTTGTAAACGGTGGAACCATGACTGCCGCGATATCTAATGTGCAGGTCTGGCCCGGTCAGAATACTGAAGTTTATGCGATAAATAATTCTGTCATCGGACCGACAGTCAGGGTTCAGAGAAATACACAGTTCACTGCTCACTTTGTCAACCAGCTTAATGAAGCCGCGACCATTCACTGGCATGGTGTGAGTGTACCTGAATTAATGGACGGGCACCCTAAAGATTCTATTCCACCAGGAGGCAATTACACTTATACATATCCGATCATTCAAAGAGCAGGAACTACTTTTTATCATTCACATGCTCACATGATCACAGGCAAACATATCTATAAAGGTTTCGGAGGATTTTTTATTATAGAAGATCCGGAAGAGATCCAGCTTGGACTTCCACGCGGAGCATTCGAAGTCCCGTTATGTATTCAGGACAGAAGAGCCGCTGACATTCCGCAGTTCACTTATGATCCCACGATGCCGGAATTTATGGAAGGATTTCTCGGTGATATTGCTTTAGTTAACGGAACTCCGGAAGCATATTTTGAAGTCTCAAAAACTCTGTACAGGTTCAGGCTTCTTAATGGCTCGAATGCACGTGTTTATAAAATAGCACTATCAGATAATAGTCAGTTTCATATCATCGCAACTGACGGAGGATTAAAAGATACTCCGGTTCTTGTGAATTCATTTCTTCTGTCACCGGGTGAAAGAGCAGACATACTCGTAGATTTTTCCCCGTATACAATTGGTCAAAACGTATCTTTAAAATCTTTGCAATTCGCTGCGCCGGGAATTGGGACATACAGGCAGGGGACTGAAATGAATTTGTTGAGATTTGATATAACCGGCAATGCAAGTTCAGGAGGAATTGTACCTGCAGCACTTCCGCCGATAAATTATTATATCCCTTCTGATGCTTCTACTACAAGAACATTCACACTGACAACTTCAGGCACCGGAATGGGAACACATAAGATCAACGGACTTTTATTTGAGATGGAAAGGATCGACTGGCAGACTCCGCAAAACACACTTGAAGAATGGAAGATAATCAATGCGACGAATGAATTTCATCCAATGCACATTCATGCAGTTCAATTCCAGGTTTATTCAAGAAATAGCAGCACCAATTTACCTCCGGTTGATAAAGGCTGGAAGGATACTGTGTTGTTAAATCCGTTTGAAACGGTAAGAGTGCTTGTAAGATTTACTGATTACCGGGGAATATATTTATTTCATTGCCATAATCTTGAACATGAAGACGACGGAATGATGCTGAATTTTAAAGTAACCGATCCGATAGGAATAAATGAAGGTAGTACCAGTGTAGCTGATGGATATGTGTTGCATCAAAATTATCCAAATCCTTTTAATCCTTCTACAAAAATTAAATTCGAAATTCCGGCAGACGGAAATGTGTCTTTGAAAATATATGATCAGCTCGGAAGAGAAGTCAGTTCTTTGATTGACAGGTTCACGAGGAAAGGAACATATGAAATAAATTTTAAAGCAGATGCTTTAAAAGGTGGACTTTCAGCCGGAGAATATTTTTATAAACTTGCTTCAAAAAATGTGTTGTTAACAAAGAAGATGATACTTTTAAAATAATTTTTACAACTGCCGTACAATTATCTTCACGAAATTTTACGAAAAACCTCTGCTTCAAAAATTAGATAAAATTAATTTACCGGCAGAGGTTAAGTTTTTAGATGCCTTATTTCTACTTTTGATCGTTCAAAAGAAAGAACAGTAAAAAGTATAGATCTGAAAACTTCTAATATTGTTTTGGACAGTATTGAATAGAAACCTACGAATCGCCCATATTTAGAATTGTATCTCAAAGCCATTAATCATACTTTGACGTATATTTACATAAACAATTAAATTATATAAGGAAAATTAAAAAACAATTTGTCTATAGCATTGCTTTGCCCTGAATATTTGTGCTTCAGTTTAAGGGAATTTATTTCAAAAAATATCAATTAAGTAAACTTTCTGACCTCTCATAAATCTGCGAGCGTACAGGATCAAATATTAAAATTCTAACTTACTCTACCATTTTTCTGCCCTTTGAATCTCTCAATAATGAATTTTTCACCCTTAATAAAAACTAAATCTC
>JBDSYA010000060.1:0-5214 GCA_039925865.1 Ignavibacteria bacterium | reverse complement strand
ATATTGTAAAGTAATATTCAGAATTGAGACGTTCATATTGAACCCATTTTAATCCACCTTTTGGAAAGGGGGAAACAATTATAGATCCAGGGATGAGATACAATATTTTATTAAATTTTAAGAGTTTGATATTTAATAAAGTAAAAATTTTTAACCAACAGAAAACTTTAAATCATTCGAATTCCCCCCTTTGCAAAAGGGGGGATCAAGGGGGGTTATTGGAAAGATATTTTAAGCCCAGGTCAAATTTTCCAAACTCTGTTCCCGCGGAGCAACTCCGCTATCAAAAATTTAAATGTTATATATTTTGATACGGCACCCTGTGGATATGTCAATCCTTCCAATTCTTTCTGTCCACTTAAATGCATAGACAAGTCGGAATAAAATGAGCAGAAAAGATTGTTACGCAAAAACTGATATTGCTTTGCAGTGTTTGTTGAATTATTTTTCAACATGAACCTTGAGGAAGATTCATATCGAATTCGATACTTTTTATTTCATTAAATGAACCCCCTTAATCCCCCCTTTTGCAAAGGGGGAAACAATTTGAAAATCGAGAGATCAGATAAAATATTTTATTAAATTTTAAGAGTTTATTATTTACTAAAATAAAATTTTTAACCAAACAGAAAACTTTTAATTCATTCAAATATCCAGAATTTAGACGTTCATATTGAACCCATTTTAATCCCCGTTCATTTTGGAATTTAAAGTTAATTATTTACACACTTTCATATTTAGGCGGAAAAACAAATTTATAAAAAAAAATGATGATCATACAAATGAGGGGAATCACATGTACGATCAATCATTTTATAGGCCCGGTTATCCGGACCAAAGAATTATATCTTTTATAAATTAATTTTTATAAAAATTTTTGCTGATATTTATCATAACTTCAATTCAAAGGACCTAATTTAAAAAATATACCAAACAACATAACTATTCCCAGCAAACTTATGCACACAGCCGCTAAGAAAGGTAATGAGATCCTTTTTTTAAGGCCGTCTACGACAAGATACTTCTCTATGAATTTATGCTGAATGCTTGCCGCTATCAAAAAAAAAGTTCCAAGAACAATCAGGATAACTCCAAAATTTTTCCCTGCATTGTTGGCTTCCAATAAAATGTCATCAACTTTCAGATCTGTAAAAATTTTAAATATTGTGAATCCAAAACTTACCAGTGAAAGCGAAGTTCGTACCCAAGACATCAGTGTTCTTTCCTGTGAAAGCATTGTCCTTTCAAATGCCAGCAAGCTCTCTTCGCTTCGCGATAAATCTTTCTTGTATGTTACACTTTTATTTCTTTCCAAAGTTTTTATTAATTAAGCAGCTTTTTTATTAATGCTTGCCTTCAATAAGGTCATTAGATTCTTTGTGTTTGTAGGCTTTGGAATTTTCCCTGATGGCTTTATCTTTTTTCCTTTAGCTTTGAGTTCGATAACCTTCATAAGTTCTTCATTATAAGTATCTTTATAATCTTTCGGAGTGAATTTATGTGACAATTGTTTTATAAGTGTGATTGCCATTTCGACTTCTTTTGCTGACAGATCATTTGAAGAGGGAAGTTTAAGACCGGAATCACTACGCACTTCATCGGGAAAACGCATTTGATTAAAAATTATTGCATCGTTGAACAATTTTATGACACCGACATGCTCACGGTTTTTCATTACAAATTTTCCGATGCCGACTTTTTTTGATTTCTTAATTGCTTCTCTTAACAATGCATAGGGTTTAACTCCCGATTTTTCAGGCTCGAGAAAATACGGCTTCTCATAAAAAACAGAATTCACATCCGTCTCATTAACAAAATGTATCAAATCAATCCTGTGAGTCTTTTCAACATTCGCATTCTCAAAATCTTTATCATCAAGGATCACATATTCACCCCCTTTAACCTTATACCCTTTTACAATGTCTTCATATGGAATTTCCTTTCCATCCGATTCACAAACTCTTTTAAAATGAACAGGGCAATGGTCACCTTTTCTCAGCATATCAAGATCAAGTGTATTGCTTTCTGAAGCTGAATACATTTTAACCGGAATGTTAACCAAACCAAAACTTATGGCACCTTTCCAGATAGCTTTCATGATAATAATTTTAAGTTTGGTAAACTTCTAAATTTGATATTTCCGGGCCGTTTAAAACCTCTCCGGTAGCACCAAATCTGGATCCGTGACAAGGGCAATCCCACATACTTTCAACTGAAAATTATACAAATATCCACATGAGCGTCTGAATATAAAGCATCGAATTCGGGTAATGTTTTTTCCATCCAAATCGAAGTTGTCGACGAAAATTTATTATTCAATATATTGTTCAAAATTATATTTTACTTCTTTTTAAAATCCCATGCCCGTAAGACTTTCAGAGAGCCTGTATCTTCATCTTTCGTTTTTCCGTTATATGGATCGTCCCTGTCTTTTGAATCGGTAAGCCATTTACCTGACATTCCATCCTGTGGACTTGTTTCCACTTCATAAATTGTTTTTCCGGGAAGTCCATATTTCTCAACAGCTTCAGTCAGGGATGCGGTTAACTTACTAAACCATTCCCGTTGCTCATCAAGTGTATTGGAGGATTCAATTATTTTCTGATATTTCATTATTTTATTTCCTTCCATGCTCCAGTTCTTATCCGGATCTTTCGCTGATTTGTCAAAAGATTTTGTAACTTCTTCAAGCATTTCTACTGCATGTTTTTTAGAATCAACAGAATCATTATCAGCAAGTTCATCTTTGATCTCAACATAATTCTCAAAAATATCTTCAAGATTTTCCTGAAAATTTTCTGAATAATTTCCATCAACTACAACTTCTTTAACAGTTACAGAACTGAATAATGTATCATTGGGAACCAATCTGTTTGTCAAAGTATCTATATCTTTTTTAACTGAATTGCGGACTGTATCCAGATTACTTTTAACACCATTTTTTTCTTTATCCGAACAGGATAAAGAGACAATAAAAAGAAATATAAATACACTAATTTTTTTTAACACTTATAAACCTCCCTTAATTAATTAATTAATAAATTCTTTTCTGTTTCTTACCGGACACAGCTCCGGGATTTTGTTCTATTTTTTTTCTTTTATCATTGGGCTTTTTTTTATGTGCTACTTTTTCCTTATTAACAGGGTTAATCTCTTTCTTTTGCTTCGATTGTTCATTCAACGGAAATTCTTTATCGGGAGGAAATTTTTTCTCAGCTTTGAGCTTATAATCTGTTTGTTCAATTGTTTTCTCATTTTTAGGCTTCTTGATCATCGTTCTTTTTTAATTAATAGATTTATCCTTTTTAATTTTAGCATTAATTGTGCCAAATAATAATGTTCATATGAGACTGATATATAACTGAAAGTTTTGAAATTTGACAATTATGGCATATTGTATGATTTTTTTGATGAATTTTAGTGAAGATGTGCCGACGTTGTAAAACTTTCACTAACTTTTCCTTGTAAGGAATGCATATATGCATTCCTTACATATTATCCAACTGATAATTGAATTTGTCTACCGGCAATCTTTTCCTTGTAATGAACGCATATATTCATTCCTTACATATTATCCAACTGATAAATAGAATTTGTCTCCCGGATCTGTTTTTTGTATAGAATGCATATATGAATTCTATACATGTTTGTAGTGGCTAGAGCGTTACTGAATGGTGAAATTAAAATGTCATAATAATGATTCATCGAATAGATATGGTGAGGTAAAAAGAAGGCTTTTACTTTAATGAAAAGAGATTATAAAGTTGTTTAGGGATTATGGATATCAAAGAGAAAACCCATATAAAAATCAAGTTATATGGGTTTTCCATGAGCTGGTGACTGGATTTGAACCGGCGACCTGCTGATTACGAATCAATTTAATTCCTTTAAATCCGCTTGAATATTTCGTTTTCCTACTTTTAACTTCTTCTACAATTACTTTTTCTTATCCTTTTTTTACAAAAAATGCTAACAAAAATGCTAACACCAAATTATTACAAAATATTATTTTGTGTACCCGAAGAATCTAAAAATCAATCCTGCTCGTGAGATTATCCTTGCAATCACATGTCAAATAAAATAACTTATTATACATTTTTTTATCCCAATAAATTAAGGAGAAAATATGAAAGTATTAACAATACTAATTTTAACATTTACGTTTAACATTGTTTCAGCTCAAACAAACTGGTTTTGTCAAAATCCTTTGCCACAGGGAAATGAGTTACTATCAATAAATTTTGTTGACGTGAATACAGGATGGTCGGTTGGAAATGTGGGTACCATTATAAAAACAACAAATGGCGGATTGAACTGGTCAGTTCAAATGAGTAATACTACATACTCTTTATTATCAGTAGACTTTATAGATGGTAATACGGGTTGGGCAGTAGGTGGTGTGATTCTATCTACAACAAACGGTGGAACTAACTGGACAATTCGATCAAGTGGAATAACGGAACATCTAAGATCAATTTATTTTTTGGATTATAATGTTGGGTGGATTGTGGGTGAAGGTGGTATTATACTTAAAACAACAAACGGTGGAGCAAATTGGGTTAACCAAAAAAACCCAATGAATTTCAGTATATATTCTGTTTATTTTACAAATAAGGATACTGGTTGGGTAGCAGGAAGTTCAGGAATAATTTTAAAAACCACAAACGGCGGAACTAACTGGGTTAGTCAATCAAGCGGATCAATTTATATTTTATATTCCATTCAATTTTTAGATAGTAATATCGGTTGGGTGATTGGCGAAGGGCATGTTATACTGAGAACAACAAATGGAGGTATTAACTGGATAAGTCTAGAAAATTCAGGAGTATATTTGTCTTCAGGTTATTTTTTAAATCAAAATACAGGTTGGGTAGTTGGAGATAACAATTTAATTTTGAAAACAACAAACGGAGGAGAGGATTGGATAAAACAAATTCCAGGAACTAGTTACTTATTTTCCATTTTTTTCGAAAATGTTAATACTGGCTGGGCGGTGGGAAGAGGTGGAGAGATAGTAAAGACAACTAATGGAGGGACTGAATGGATTAGACAATTAACCGGGATGTTGTCGGGTGGTTTTACCTCACTTTTTTTCATCAATAATCATACCGGTTGGATTGTAGGATTAGCGGGAAAAATTTATAAAACTACAAATGGCGGAGAAACTTGGCTGGATCATGACAGTGATCCCTATAGTTTTTTTCATTCGATCTA
>JBDSYA010000059.1:0-7845 GCA_039925865.1 Ignavibacteria bacterium | reverse complement strand
CACATTCTAATATAAGTATCGAACTAAATCTTCGTAAGCCCTGCTCATTTTTATTCCACGTCTTGACATTGCAATCCTTGCAGTTTCAATTGCTTTATTTGAATCGTATTTGGTCGGAGCTTTACCTACTTCATTCCACGAGAATGAATTAATTTCTTTTGATGGAAATCCTCCTCCAAAAATATTTGCAAATATTCCTAACATGCTTCCCGTATTCAACATTGTATTTATGGAAGTTTTTGAATGATCACCAATTATTGCGCCAAGGAATTGCATTCCGGTTTCAATATCTATATTGTTCAACTTTACTCTTATCTTTGAATAATTATTTTTAAGATCACTTGTCACAGTATCTGCACCGAGATTAACGAATGGACAAATGTATGAATGTCCCACAAAACCTTCATGCTGTTTATTCACATAAGAATGAAAAACAGACTCAGCAATCTCTCCGGCAACTTTTGAATATTCACCGATCACACACGGTCCGTAAATTTTAGTCCCTGATTTTACAAAAGCATTTTTACCAATGAAAGCCGGTCCTTTTAAAAATGTGAATGGCTCAATGACTGCATTTTCACAAATTACAACCGGTCCGTCAGTTGCGTCTATTGACACATTTGAAAATATCCTGGAAGATTTTGATATGTAGATCATCTTCCTGTTTATAAAATTATCATGATCTTTGATTTTAGCGAATTTGTTATCCTTTATAAAATATTCAAGATCATCGGCAAGTCCTCCAAGAAGAATATACCTTAATGGATCCCATGGGTAATTTATTATAAAAATATCGGAATCTTCCTTGATTTTAATTTCCTTCAAACCAAGCTCTTTGAAAAAATCTGAAATTATCACGCCATCATCACTAAACTGTATTTTACTTTTAATTGCTTCGGAATTATCTTTAGCGATAAACGCGGCAATGGTTTCATTCTTATAAGTGTAGTATGAATTTTTTTCTTTTTTTGTGATGAGATTTTTTAAGGAATTATCAGAAAATATTACCCGGCCATTAAGTAACAGAAGATCATCATTTGAAATAAGATTGATCTTGTTTTTATAAACTTCATGAAGATATGCCTGAAGGCTTTTTCTGCAATGAAGTATGATCTCAAATTGTCCGGCAACAATACTTTCAATTCTCTCCTTAATGGAATATGCACCGCATTTGATATCATACACGGCGCGAAGCATGTTTAGAGGATAGAGGTCTTTAAAATAATTGTCTTCGTAAATAAGGATTTTCAACTTCTTAGTTTAATTAAAATAAAAAAGCCAATATGTTAGTATTGGCTTAATCATAATTCTTGCGGATCTTTTAAAATGATTTATTCTGTAGTAGCAGCTTTTTTGGATTTTGCATATCTCTTATTGAATTTTTCTACCCGTCCTGCAGTATCCACTATTTTTTGAGTACCCGTAAAGAACGGATGGCATTGTGAACATATTTCCACTTTTATTTCCGGCACAGTTGACCTTGTTGTAAATAATATCCCTTTATTTTCGCCGCAGTTGCAGAGCACATTGCACTTATAGTATTTTGGATGAAAACTCTTTTTCATTTTTGTATCTGTTTATAATTTTTGAACTATGGCAAAATAGTTAATGCGGGACTGAATTTCAAGGTATGTAATGTATCAAAGTTTGAAAGTGTTTGAAAGATGCAGCCATTAACTGCAGAAAACAATTCATTTTCATATAAACTAAACTATATTTTAATTAAATTCTCAAAACAAATTATTTAGATATCGATTGAAAAAAATTATTTCAGTTGTCGGAGCAAGACCTAATTTCATGAAGATGGCTCCGATCCATAAGGAACTTTGCAAATACAGTTCTAAAATAATCCATAAGATTGTTCATACAGGACAACACTACGATAAAAAAATGTCCGATATTTTTTTCAAAGAGCTTGAACTCCCGAAACCGGATACTTATCTCGGTGTTGGCTCAAGATCTCATGCTGAGCAGAAGGCTCATATCATGATCGAATTTGAAAAAATTCTTCTCAAGGAAAAACCTGATCTCGTTTTAGTTTACGGAGATATAAACTCTACTACTGCAGCATCGATCGTCAGCTCAAAGATCTTATCTGAAAATGGAAAACCTATTCCTGTTGCACACATAGAATCGGGTCTGAGAAGTTTTGACAGAAGTATGCCTGAAGAAATAAACCGAATGATCACGGATATTCTTTCTGATTATTTGTTCGTAACCGAACCTGCAGGAATGAAAAACCTTAAAAAGGAAGGTATAGATAAAAATAAAATTTTCTTTGTCGGAAATACAATGATCGATTCACTGAAATTTTATTTGAAAAAAATAGAAAAATCTGCCATCCTGAATGAGCTATGTGTTTCAAAAAAAAATTATATTTTAGTCACACTTCACAGACCTTCCAATGTCGATGATAAAAATAGTCTGAAAAAAATCTTTAATATTCTCTATAAAATAAATGTAATCAATCCGGAGCTGGATATAGTATTTCCTGTTCACCCGCGAACTATCAAGATGATCGAAAAATTTAATTTAAGAAATACTTTTGATCAGATAACTAACCTTATTGTCACCGAACCACTTGGTTATCTGGATTTTCTTAAACTTACATATTATGCAAAATTTATTTTGACTGATTCCGGAGGCATACAGGAAGAAACTACTTATTTGAAAGTCCCGTGTCTTACATTGAGAGAGAATACTGAAAGGCCCATTACTGCGGAGATCGGAACTAATGTGATCTGCGGACTAAATGAAAATCTTATTATGAAAAAAATTATAGAGATTGAATCGGGAAAATTTAAAAATGGAATTATTCCGGAGATGTGGGATGGTAACGCGGCTCAAAGAATAGTAAAAGTATTATTGAAAAAGCTTGAAGTTTGAATAAACGAAAGCTCAATATTGTAATAAAAGCTCTGGCTGAATACTTCGGGGATCCATATGATCATAGATCGCGATCGCCGGAAATACTGGATGTGCTTATAGCCACCAAGCTCTCTCAAAATACAACAGATAAAAGCGCTTATGTTGCATTTACTAATCTAAAAAAAAAATTTAAAAGCTGGGACATTGTTGCCGATGCAGAAGCCGATGAAATAAAAACCTGCATACAGGTTTGCGGACTTTCGAATACAAAAGCCAGAGATATCAAGACTATGCTGCAAAATATGAAAAAAAATTATGGCAGCCTTGATCTGTCCTTTATTCGTGATTTTAATGATGAAAGAATCTACGAAGAATTTCAGCAGTATAACGGGATCGGCATAAAAACTATTTCCTGTTTGATGATCTTTGCATTAGGCAGGGATGCCTTTCCCGTTGATACACATGTTTACAGGACATTATCAAGATTAGGTATTGTGAATGCTAATACTCCGGATAAAGCTTATGAACAGATCAATGACCGGATACCTTCAGGTAAAAAGTATGAGCTTCACGCCAACTTAATGAAATTCGGCAGAAACATTTGCAAATCAAGAATCCCTTTATGTAATATTTGTTTCTTATACAGTATTTGTGAATTTGAAGAAAAAGTCTTTTTCAAAAACAAATCAATAGCTTTAAAAGCCGGAAATAATAATTTTATTATTTTAGAAAATGTATGATGACGACTTGAGATCAATTTGAGATTAGAAAAAAGTAAAATAAAAAAAATTTTAGTCATAAAATTCGGCGGGATCGGAGACATACTTTTGACCACTCCCGTACTTCCAAATTTAAAACATTATTTTCCTGATTCCGAAATTTATTTTCTGACATTAAGACACTCCCGCGACATTCTCATCGACAATCCATACCTGACAAGGGCTTTTACCTATGATCCCGGTGAAGATAAATCCTGGTGTCTAATAAAAAATATCCGAAAGCAGAACTATGATCTCGTGATTGACCTGTTTGGAAATCCAAGAACAGCACTAATTACATTTTTAAGCAGAGCAAAATTCAGGTTTGGTTTTAAATTCAGAGGCAGGGATTATGCATATAATATAAAGGTCATGGGAAGAGGTGGTAAAGTGCACAACGTTGATTTCAATCTTGATGCGCTCCGGGCACTTGATATTCCTGTCATTTCAAAAAAATTATATCTTCCAATGAACATTGTTCACGAAGAGTTTGCAAATGAATATATAAAAATTAACAATCTGGATTCAAAAAAAATAATTGGTATTTCAAAAACCGGAGGATGGGAATCCAAGAGATATAAAGTAAATGATTACATTGAGCTGATAAACAACCTGAATGAATTGTATGATGTAAACTTTATTTTGATCTGGGGTAATGAAAAAGAAAAAGAAAACTGCGAATATATTCAGAGCAAAATTGCAAAAGGAAATGCTTTTATTATACCCGACAGTCCGATTAGATATCTCGGTGCTATCATTAAGAAATGCGACCTTGTAATCGGCAATGATTCCGGTCCTTTGCATATTGCAGTTGCGGTCGGAGTACCTACATTGGGAATATATGGACCGACAAATCCAAGTCTTCAGGGACCTTACGGAGAAAACAATTTATCTGTTGTAAATGAAAAATTGGATTGTCTGTATTGTAATCTCCTCGATTGTCCGATTGGAAATATTTGCATGACAGAATTATCTAAAGGTAAGATCATTGAAAAAGTGCAGGAGCTTATAAGAATTAATAATATTAACTTACACACTTCCGTCCAAAATATTTAAATTGAAAACTTTAGAATTTAATTTTAATCTTTAATATTTTTTTGAAATTGCAATAACTCCCTCCCCTTTTTTTCCAAAGGGGAGGGCAGGGTGGGGTTGATTAAAGCTGCTTATTTTTTATTTTGATTCTTACACGGAGTGTAACTTACATTATAAATAGTTTATCAAAAACATTTTTAATTTCTAAATATTTAGATATTTTGTAAAACTAAATCTGAATTTATGGCGACAAAAGACATCAGCAAAAAATATCCAAAGGGTATTCCATACATTATAGGAAACGAACTGGCAGAAAGGTTCAGCTATTATGGAATGAGAGCGATACTTGTTGTCTTTATGACACAGTTTCTCATGAGCTCCGGAAGACCGGACACTATGAATGATAATGAAGCTACAACATGGTTTCATATCTTTACTATGGCTAATTATTTTTTTCCGATAGTAGGAGCAATCGTAGCCGATGTGTTATGGGGAAAATACAAAACAATAATAACCTTATCCATTGTTTATGTTCTTGGACATCTGGCACTTGCACTTGATGATTCCCGCGTTGGATTATCAATCGGTCTTACTCTGATTGCGATTGGAGCCGGAGGAATTAAGCCATGTGTTTCAGCCCATGTAGGCGATCAGTTTGAAGAAAAGAATAAAAGTTTGCTGGAAAAAATATTCGGTTATTTTTATTTTTCAATTAATCTTGGAGCTGCTGTTTCGACAATTTTAATCCCTGTACTCTTAGATAAGTACGGTCCTCATGTCGCCTTTGGTGTTCCCGGATTATTAATGCTTATGGCAACAATTGTTTTTTGGATGGGAAGAAAAGTTTTTATTGCTATTCCTCCGGTAGGATGGAAAGAATATAAAAAAGATATTTTTAGTACACAGGGAAAGAAGGCAATTATTAATTTGGGGATAATGTATATTTTCATTTCAATATTCTGGTCATTGTTTGACCAGACCGGATCTTCATGGGTATTGCAGGCGGAAAAAATGGATAAAATGGTTAATCTCGGTTTTATACAATTTGATCTGCTATCTTCCCAGATACAGGCAATTAATCCACTCATGATAATGATATTTATTCCTCTCTTTGCTTTTGTTGTTTATCCTTTTATAGATAAATTTTTCCCTTTAACATCGCTGAGAAAAATTTCCATAGGCATGTTTCTTGCCGGATTTTCATTTGCTATTCTTGCTGTGGCTGAAACATCAATAATGGCCGGAGGCAAGCCCAGCATTATCTGGCAGTTCTGGGCATACTTAATTCTTACAGCTGCTGAAGTAATGGTTTCTATTACAGGACTTGAATTTTCATATACACAGGCTCCAAACAGTATGAAATCTTTTATTATGGGTTTATGGCTTTTATCAGTTTCACTCGGAAACGGAATTACTGCACTTGTAAATGCGCTCATTGTCAACGCTGACGGAACATATAAGCTTAACGGGTCTGAATATTTTTGGTTTTTCGCAGTCTTAATGTTTGTTACAGCGGTAGCTTTTATTTTTGTTGCTATGAGATATAAGGTTGAGAGTTATATTCAGACAAGGGAAGTATTACCAAATCCTCTATTAACTGAAAATTAATTTCAGAGGATTCTTCGTATCAAGCAATGCTTCATCGATAGATTTATATAATTTCGTCTTATGCAGATGAGCTAGTGATAAAAAAGTATTTTGTGGATACGCCTATTGATCTCCGATTATAAAACAAATTAGAACCCAAAAAATGTTTTCTCATTTTAACATCTCCGTTAATTCATAAAAAAAGTTACCGAGATATATAGCTACAGTGAAATTCCTACCATATGACAACTCTCTTCTCATCATTGTTGATCATAGGATCACCTTTTTTTCCATTGAACGCATCCATGAAAGCCGGAACATTTGAAATAGTGCCAATGACCCGAAACCTGCCCGGAGAATGTGGATCTGTATTCACCTGAAGTCTTAATGCTTCCGGACGTGTATTGACTTTCCAAACCTGTGAAAATCCCAGAAAAAATCTTTGCTCGGGAGTGAATCCGTCTATCAAAGGTCTTTCTTTTCCTTCAAGTGTTTTTTGTAATGCATCATAGGCAACAAGCATACCTCCAAGGTCTGCAATATTTTCTCCAAGAGTCAGGTCGCCTTTTATATGAAGTGAGTCATCAACGAGATATCCGTTGAACTGTTCAACTAATTTATCCGCAAGTATCTTGAAATTTTTTGCATCAGCTTCTGTCCACCAGTCTCTTAAATTACCGTCAGCATCATATTTCCTTCCCTGGTCATCAAAGCCATGAGTTATCTCATGTCCGATCACAGCTCCGATGCTGCCGTAATTCATTGCATCATCAGCATTAGGATCATAAAAAGGAGGCTGCATTATTCCTGCAGGAAAAGTAATATCGTTCTTCGATTGACTGTATGAAGCATTAACAGTTTGAGGTAACATAAACCATTCAGCATTTTCAACAGGCTGTCCGATCTTATCCAGATTTAATTTCATATTATGCTTTGTTGCGCTTATTAAATTTTCAGCTAATGATAATGATGTCCTGTCAATATCAAGAGACTTATAGTCTTTCCATTTATCAGTATATCCTATTTTCACTTCAAAGGTAGAAAGTTTTTTTAGAGCTTCCTTTTTTGTTTTATCGCTCATCCATTCATTTGCAAGAAGTCTTACACGAAAAGCTTCTTTGATGTTTGCAACCATTTCTAATGCTTTTGCTTTAGTCTGAGGAGTAAATTTTTGTTCAGCAAAAAGCTGTCCAAGCGGTTCACCCATTGCACTTTCAACAAATTCAAGGCTTTGCTTCCATCGGGGCTGCTTCTGTTCAGTTCCTCTTAAAACTCTGCTGTAAAAATTAAAACTTGCATTTGCAAAATCTGAGCTGAGTTTATCAGCTGAGCTTCTCACAAGATTCCACTTTAGATAAGCCTTCCAGTCTTCAATGCTTACATCTGTTAAAAGACGGTTGACTTCTTTGAAAAATTCCGGTTGCGCAACATTAATTCCTTTATCAAATTTACTTTTATCGGTAAGTCCGATCTCATTAAATATCAGGTCCCATGACAGATCGGGTGTGAGTGATCTCAATTCTTCCAGAGTCATAAGATGGTATGTTGCTTCAGCCTCACGCATATCTACACGGCTCATTGAAGCTTTTGCTAATCG
>JBDSYA010000058.1:0-15742 GCA_039925865.1 Ignavibacteria bacterium | reverse complement strand
ATCAACAAACGGGCTTCTGTTATTTTGAAATGCCTGGATACCATTATTACGAATTCTTTCATGATCATCTACTTCATCAATCAAATTCCATTCCCGTAAAACTTTTTCCTGCTTTAAATCCATATATACTTCAGGATTTCCATAGCGGATCAAGAAATAAAACAGGCACCTCGCAATATTCCCTTTATGCTGATCTCTTGCTTCGAAGATAATCTGATTTTCAAAATCAAAGCCGAGTTTTGAACCTGCGTTTTGCCATGTTATATTTGATACAACGAATCCAAAATCATAATTACTTCTTCTGCTGTTTGCCTGCTCATCAGAAGGAAAAAGATGATGGATATCGCTTCTCATTGGTTCATTCTCATTGAAAAAACTCTGAGGAAATGTATGCTCGGTGTTCATACTTTGCGGAGGATTGACACTTGGAATTCCCGTAGTAAAAACTTTTCTCCCGGTATAAACACATTCAATACTGTCATTCATATTATAGTCGTCAATGGTTGAAAACATTGCTGTACGGGAAGCTGAATAATTATTATTTGTATTGGTCGAACAGAAATTTCTCAATGCGGTTTTAAGAGATTCATCAGATAATCCCTGAGTGAAACTGTACAAAGCATCCGGATATTTGGCGGTTGCAATGAGATAATTAATTATTGGATAATTCAGTTGTTCACTTTCAAAAATTATGAAATCATTATATGTAATATTCTGATTGGTTTTGAATAGGATCCATATCAGAACACTGTCAAACGGATTGATTGAAAATGAATTAACTCTTGTGAAGAATTTGGAAGTTAAAGTCCTTACTGAACTTATATTTATCAATTGCCCGGATGGATTTTTGACATAAATCAATGCGCTGTCTGCAACATTCGTTAAGGTTGTGTCCAGATTTACATGGTAAGGGATATTTTGTGAATTAGATCTGTTTGTGAAAATAAAAATAATTATTAAAAAGAAAACAGAGTAATAAATTTTAAACATAATAATTTTTGATTTTTTAAACTTAAATCTTTCCTGATGAATTAAAAAGGTGAAATCAATTTTTTTATAAAATTTCAGGTAATGACAGGAGATTTTTAAAATTAAATTTAATAATTCATTTACCTGGAAGTGGAGGATATTAAATTTGAATTTCTTATTTTGAAATAATATGAAAAACACCTTAGAGAGATTAATAGACTATAAAATAAGCCGCCGTGAGCTGCTGAAGAGTACAGGTAAGGCTGCTGCATTTATGGCCTTGGGTTCGATCATTCCACAAGAATTTTTTGATCAATCGATTTTTAAACGATCAGCAAATAGCAGCAATGAAGTTTTTTTTAAACCTATAATGCCCTCATCCGAAGATAAGCTGGTTTTACCGGAAGGATTTGATTTTACAATTATCCGGAAATGGGGCGACAAGATCACTGCATCGGAAAACTTTGGATATAACAATGATTATGTTGCTTACCTACCTATTGATTATCAAAAAGGCGGTACAAATTCAGAAGACGGACTTCTTGTTGTCAATCACGAATTTCCTTCACCGCTTTTTATAAATGGTTATTCTGACAATGATTTTAAAAATAACAAATTAAAAACCCCGCAGGAAGTAGAGCGCGAAAAAAAGAGTGTGGGTATATCGATCTTTCGTGTCAAGATGGAAAACGGAAAATGGAATTTCATAGAAGATGGAAATTATAACCGGAGGCTGGATGCGGATACTTTATTCAGGATATGCGGTAAAGCTTCAGGCAGTGAAGAAATTAAGAACGATGAATTTGCTAAAGGAACTCTTGCAAACTGCAGCGGAGGCTTGACACCGTGGGGCACGATGCTTAGCGGTGAAGAAAATTTTCAGGATTATTACGCTTCTGATAATATCTGGGAATACCGTTGGAACGATGTTGAAAAAGATTTTAATCTTAAGCATTACGGATGGGTTGTTGAAGTTGATCCCTTTGATAAAAATTCTGTCCCGAAGAAAAGAACTTCGTTAGGAAGATTCCGTCATGAGAATGTTGCAATTAATATTTCACCTGATAAAAAAGTCGTTGCATACATGGGAGATGACAAGGTCGATCAATGTGTATATAAATTTGTTACAAAAAATTTTTATGACGAAAAAGACATGATTATTAATAAGGATATTCTCGATGAAGGAGATCTTTATGCTGCTGATTTTAAAAATAACAAATGGCAGCTTATCGATTTTGATAAAAGAGATGAATTAAAAAATAATTTCAAATCCCAGGTAGAAGTATTGATTAACTGTGATGCTGCGGCAAAGCTATGCGGAGCAACAGAATGTAACCGTCCTGAAGATATTGAAATAAATTTTACGGATAATTCAGTTTATATTGCATTTACTAATAATTTTAAAAAAAAGGATTTTTATGGCAGCATAGTGAGGATCATTGAGAATAACAATGATCCCTGTTCAACTGAGTTTGAATGGGAGGTTTTTGTTACAGGAGGAGTTGCTTCAGGATTTTCCTGTCCTGATAATCTTACATTTGACAATTCCGGAAATCTTTGGGTATTGAGTGACATCTCATCCAGTATGCTTAACAAGAAAATGCAAAAAAGTTTTAAGAACAATTCCCTTTTCATGATACCCACATCGGGTGAAGATAAAGGAAAAGCTTTTCAGTTTGCATCGGGTCCTGTAGATTCAGAAATGTGCGGTGGAAATTTTACGCCTGACGGTAAGACAATGTTTCTTTCAATTCAGCATCCCGGAGAAAACTCCATTACATTAGAAAATCCTACAAGCCAATGGCCTGATTTTGGAATTGAACTTCCGAGACCCGCAGTTGTTGCGGTCACGGGATTTAAAAAAACCTGATTATGAATTAGTTCTGAACTATTTTACAAGAGTTTAGAGCAGAGATTAGAGGCGCAGAGCAATCACCAAAATCAAATTTTTGCATTGTGCCTCAGCGCGTTGTTGAAAAATTTTAAAATTGATACAGATTCTTGTTAACTTTAATGATGATCTATTCTGATAATTAAATTGCCTAGTGCATTTGAAATCATTACATTTTAAGAAGTCAAAAAGAATTATGCAAATGTTAAAGAAAATATATGTCTCAAACAAACTCTCAAAACTCTTATGTAAGTGGGATAATCATATTCCTCTTCCGGAATTTATTTTATAGAATGAATCACGGGAATTAACTGAATAGAGATTTACGGAAACAAAGCGAAATGATAATGCTATAATAAAATCGATACAAATTCCATCAAGTTCAGTTTAATTAATAAATTGTTTAGAAGCATTGTATTTGTTACGTTAGGAAAGACATAATAATTTATACTCGTATCGACTCCACAATAGTATTTGAAATATGGAGAAATATTTTACAAATATAATTTACCTTTATAAATAAAAAATAAATTTATTGATTATTAACGTACCTTTTAAAAAAACAAAGGAATGAAAGAATATGAAAAACATTAAATTTGTAATGTTCCTTTTTTTTGTGTTATACTTTAATGAATCTTTTCCCCAAAAAACTCCTGTCAAAATATCAAATCCAATAAGTGGTTCTGAAGTTATAGTCCCTAACAAATCGAATCAGGATTTTAATACAAAAAACTTCACTAATAATTTTCCGGATAAAATTACACCTAGGGCAACTATTTCTTATTCACCTACCGGGGTATTTTCCCTTTATGATTTACAATCAAATTCATGTCCGCAGGAAATCTGGCAGGACCCGTTTAATCCGGGAAATATTCACGTCATATACATGACTTCCAATGAGGTCAATTATTTAGATAGAACTTGTGCTTATATTTTTAGTAGTAATTTCGGAACCTCATGGGTTAGGGTGGCAAATATTCCAAGCATAGGACGAAGCGGATTCCCTTCTATCAGTGGATTTGACGATGGAAGAGCTGTTATAGCTCTTCATGCTCAAAATGGAGGTCCTCAACAGACAAGGATTTATTACAATTCTTTTCCGGGCTCAAATAATTTCACGGAATTAAATCCGGGGGGAGATCAAGTTTGGCCAAAAGTTTTGGGCATTGGAAATAATAGAATAGTTTTCGCTTCTTCAATTAATGGAAGTGGTCCGGCTTTCACAAATACATTAAATATTTCGCCGCCACCGACTTTCAGTGGATGGGTTTCTTATAATGGTGATATAGCCGGAAATTATTCTTTTGCAAAAGCTCCAAATGGTAAGATTGGACATGCATATATCGGAACTCTCGATACTCAGTATGATGTTTTTTACAGGTTTTCCACTGATAACGGATTAACCTGGAACATAAATCCGATCAAAATATGGGACTGGAATTTGTCACTCGATGGTTTGGGTTGTCTGAAGGGTATAGGTATAGTTTATGGTAATAACAACGAACCATATGTAACTTTTAACACTTCACCGCTTGAAGAATCTGGTTTTTTTCCTGAACTACCATCTTCAATTAGAGTATGGTCCCCAGGAATAAATGGAGGAGTACCTCTGGTTGTCGCGGACTCAAGTTTAGTCCCTTTTTTCCCAAACAGAGGAAATATTGCAGATGGTTTTTTACCGTTGGTCAGACCAGTCATAGGTAAATCTAATGCGGGCGACGCCATTATTTTAGCTTTTTCGGCAACTTCCGGTATCTATTCTAACATTACTGATTCGAGTTCATATTATTCTGCTTATCTAACTACTTCTTTTGATAACGGAGCTTCATGGACGGTGCCAGAGAAAATTACTCCTGTTACACCATTAAGAGACTGGAGGTATGTTAGTATTTCACCCGGTAATGATGTTAATACCAATCAATTACAAGTTCAATTGGTTTGTCAGTCAGATTCTGTGGCTGGAAATTCTGTAACTGGAGGTTCTCTTTTTGGATGGTCAGAACTAGTTGGTATTAAATACACAACTGAATTAAGTTCTCTTCCTTCTACTCCGATCTTGTATTCTCCGGCAAACGGTGTAACAAATGTGGGCCTCACTCCATTACTTGACTGGAATAATTCCTCAAATGCTAGCTCATACAGACTACAGTTATCAAAACATTCAGGTTTTGCAACAATTATTCTAGACATATCCGGAATATCCATCACTCAATATCAAATTCAACCTGGTACTTTAAGTTATGATTCAATTTATTACTGGAGGGTAATGGCTTCAAACATAAATGGAAATAGCAACTGGTCCGGAGCTTTTAATTTCAGAACAGTTTCAAGTGTTCCTCTTGCACCTGTTTTACTTTCACCAGCAAACGGTTCCGTCAATATTACATTAACTCCAACCCTTGATTGGAGTGATGTAATAAATGCAGAAACATATAATATTCAGATAAGTAGAAACGCTGACTTTTCGAGCATTCTGATTAATGATCAAAACTTGACATTAAGCCGGTATAACGTTCTTCCCTCCACCCTGTCATATGATTCAGTTTACTACTGGAGAGTAAGCGGAACAAATAAATTTGCTACGGGACAATGGTCTTCTGTATGGAATTTCAGAACAATTTCATTCTTACCTTCTGCGCCTGTGTTATCTTCTCCGCCAAATAATGCTACCAATATAACACTTACTCCGATTTTAGACTGGAATGATGTATTCGGAGCCAACAGTTATAAACTCCAACTATCAACTGATTCTACTTTTTCAACTTTTATTTTAAACATTTCAAATATCGTAACTTCGCAATATGTCGTGCCGTCCACAATTTTGGCTTATAATTCAAAATATTACTGGAGAGTTAATGCATCAAATTTAAACGGAGAGAGCCAATACTCCAGTGTTTGGAATTTTTCAACTTTAAGTACACCAATAACACCTATTTTAACATCTCCTTTTAATGGTGCAGAAGGTGTGATACTTAATCCTATATTAAATTGGGAAAATACAACAGGTGCAATTTCATACAGAGTCCAAGTGGCAACGGATTCTATTTTTTTTAGTATCATTTTTGACCAGAGTAATATTTCACCCTCTCAAGTAACTATTCCATCGCCTTTTTTAACCTACAATTCCAGGTATTATTGGAGGGTTAATGCAACAAATACTATTGGAACAGGACCATGGTCTTCGGTTTGGAATTTTGTCACACTATCAATACCAATACCACCTCCGCCAGTTCTTTTTTCACCGGCAAATAACTCGCTGGGTGTTTCATCTACTCCGTTATTAGATTGGAGTACATTATTAACAGCGGAAAAATACAGAGTTAATATTGCAACAGATCTAAATTTTAATAATATGATTTTTAATATTGATACTGTCTATACATCGGAATTCAGAGTTCCTGCAAATATATTGGTACCCAACGTTTTATATTTCTGGAGGGTAAATGCAACTAACTCGAATGGAACCGGATTGTGGTCATCAACATGGTTGTTTAGAACCGGCCTCACAAATCTTATACTATTCAGTTTTGAAATTCCAAAGGATTATAAATTATATGAAAATTATCCTAATCCTTTTAATCCCACTACAAAAATTAGATTTGATTTACCAAATTCCTCAATTGTAAAATTGAATGTTTATGATTTGTCGGGAAGAGAAGTTAATGAATTAATAGATGAACATCTTCAATCCGGAAGTTATATTAAAGAATTTAATTCTACAGGTCTTCCTAGCGGAGTATATTTTTATAAATTAACTACTGAAGTTTTTACTTCAGTGAAGAGAATGGTGCTTGTCAAATAGTTAGTTAAAATAGTTAGTAGTTAGTAGTTAATATTCTGTAGTTAATATTTGGTAGTTAATACTGAACCCTAAAGGGGATTTGTCGATTCCCTTTATCAGTTCCCCAAATTAGAGATGACTTTATCCAATGTTCCTATTTATTTTGCGAAAATATATAGGACTTTTATACAATGTCCCTATTCACTTTGCGAAAATATATAGGACTTTTATCCATGTCTCTCTTCGGTAATTCCTATGTGGGATTTGTCAATTCCATTTACAGTTTTGAAGAGTCTCTATGAGGATTTTCAAATTTAATTTAGTCTAAAAGTTAGTGTAGCAAATATAGTTGGGTGTAAGTTGATTAGTAAATCAGGTGGAGTTTTTTAGGAAAATGAAATAACTGTCAATATATTCAAACTCCCTTAATTAACTCAACTTCTCAACTACCTCGACTAACTTAACTTATTCTTACATCACCAAATTTTTAAAGAAGTGAGATTTTATACCGAACATTACATTGATTTTTAAGGTGAGTAACGTTATCTTTGTTGCTTACCAAAAAATATTATGAAAGCTGGAATAAAAAAAACCAATAAGATCACGAAATTCGCTACAAAAAATGATAATCCGCACAAATGGCATTTAGTTGATGCAAACGGAAAAATTTTAGGACGTGTAGCAAGTGAGATAGCAAAGAGAATAAGGGGTAAATACAATCCTCAATACACACCAAATGCAGATTTGGGTGACTGGGTTGTAGTTATTAATGCTGAGAAAGTCAGACTTACAGGCAAGCGAGCTGCTCAGAAAGAATATTTTACATATTCGGGTTATCCTGGTGGTCAGAAGAAAAGGACTTTTATTGAACTGATCGAAAAGCATCCTGACAGAGTAATTACTTTAGCGGTGAAAAGAATGCTTCCCAAGACCAGATTAGGCAGCAGGCTTATTACTAAGCTCAAAGTTTATAAAGGGGAGACACACCCGCATGCGGCACAAAATCCGGTATTGCTAGAAGTTAAATCATAAATTATTTTCAAAATATTTCAATTAAGTAATGACTACAAATTCCACTTTAAAGATCGGCAGAAGGAAAACGGCAACGGCAAGAGTAATATTAAGGTCGGGTAATGGTGTAATTAAGATCAACAGTAAAGAAGGAAAAGATTATTTTAAAACTGAGAATCTTTTTCAGGAAATCCTGGCTCCTTTAAAAGTAACTAATACTATTGGTACATATGATGTGACTGTCAGAGTTAATGGCGGTGGATTTACAGGTCAGGCAGGAGCAATTAAATTAGGTATTGCACGTGCGTTAGTTGAGAATAATGCAGAATTTAAAAGCCCCCTTAGAAAAGAAGGTCTTATGACAAGGGATCCGAGAGCAGTTGAAAGAAAGAAATACGGACAACCTAAAGCGAGAAAGAAATTCCAGTTCTCAAAGAGATAACAGCAAAAAGAAATTTCAATTATATTTTAAAAAATACATACTCCTTGATTTTGTTTTACTTGTGTCCTCATTTATTGAGGGTGTTAAACAAAAGATGAGAGGGGTAGAAGAAAAACAAAAGTCAACTCTATTTAACTGATGATATTGTCGATCAAATCTCTTTAAGTTTTACAAAGAGATCCTTTCAATTACCAGGCAAGTATATCACAAGAAAATGTTTGACTTTCTAAAACATTAGGAGGGAAATAAAATCATGGCAAAAGTACAAATCGAAGACCTGCTGTTAGCCGGCTCACATTTCGGACATTTAACCAGACGTTGGGATCCTAAGATGAGAAAGTACATCTTCATGGAAAGAAACGGTATTCACATAATAGATCTGAAGAAAACTTTGAATCTTCTTGAAGAAGCATGCAATTCCATTTCAAAAATTTCTACAGAAGGAAAAAAGATCTTATTCGTCGGTACTAAGAAACAGGCGAAGCAGATAATTAAAGATGAAGCAGAAAAATGCGGAGCATTTTATGTTTCTGAAAGATGGCTTGGTGGTATGCTTACAAATTTTAATACTGTACGGAAGAGTATTAAAAAACTGACCAACATTCAAAAGATGGAGACCGACGGTACCATTGATAAGTTTGTAAAAAAAGAAAGACTGATATTATCGCGGGACAAGGAAAAGCTTGAAAAGGTTTTGAACGGAATTGTCAGCATGACAAGGCTTCCGGGAGCAATATTTGTAGTTGATATCCGAAAGGAACATATTGCAATCAGTGAAGCAAAGAAGCTCAACATCCCAGTATACGCTATTGTTGACACTAACTGCGATCCTGATCTTGTGGATTACCCGGTACCTGCTAATGATGATGCCGTGAAGTCAATTGAAATTATTACAAGAGCTATTGCAGATGCAGCAATAGAGGGCAACCAGGTCGCAAAGATTAAAGCAGAAGATGAGACTGAGGAAATGAAAGAAAAGCTTGAACAGAGATAATTAGTAAATCCCAAAATTTAAAACATGGAAATTACATTAGACCTAATAAAACAATTACGAAATAAGACCGGAGCCGGGATCAATGATTGCAAAAAGGCACTGGAAGAAACTGAAGGTGATATAGATAAAGCAATTGAAACTCTTAGAAAAAAAGGCGCTGCTATGGCTGTCAAGAGAGCTGATAAAGTTGCTAACGAAGGCGCTGTCAAGGCTGCAATATCTGAAGATCAGAAGACAGGCGTAATGATCGAAGTTAATTGTGAAACGGATTTTGTTTCAAAAGGAGAGGAATTTCAGAAGTTCGCGGAAGGAATTGCGAAGGCAGCTTTGGAGGCAAACACCGATGATGTCGAAAAAATACTTAATTCTAAAACTGCTGACGGATTAACGGTTAAAGAAAATATAGATTCTATTATGGGAAAAGTAGGAGAGAAAACGGAATTAAAAAGAGCCAGGTTAATTAACATTCCGGATGGATATGTAGCAGACTATATTCATTTTGGAAGCAAATTAGGTTCTTTGATAGGGCTGAGAGGAACTGTAAGTGATGAAGCAATAAGACTGGGTAAAAATATTGCCATGCAGGTGGTTGCAATGAATCCACAGGCAATAGACAGAACAGAAGTTTCCGAAAGCGTGATTGATAAAGAAAAGGAAATCTATCTCACACTGGCAAAAAACGAGAATAAGCCTGAAAAAATATTGAATACTATCGTTAACAATAAAGTGGAAAGGTTTTACCAGGACAATTGTCTTCTTGAGCAGGAATATATTAACGAATCAGGTAAACAGATCAAGGATCTTATTTCAGATTTCAATAAATCAAATGGCAACAAAATAGAAATAGTTTCAATGGTCAGATATCAATTGGGGGAAGAGAAAAAATAATTTCATAATTTAAAATCAATTTTGGCTCTGAAGTACAGAAGAATTTTACTGAAGCTAAGCGGTGAATCCCTAATGGGAAAGCACAGCTTTGGAATTGATTCGGAAGTTCTGGAAAAAATATGCGATGAGGTGTTAAAAATCGCAAAACTTAAAGTTGAAATAGGAATTGTTATCGGCGGAGGAAATATATACAGAGGACTTTCGGCACATCAACAGGGCATTGACAGAGTTACAGGAGACCAGATGGGAATGCTTGCTACAGTTATAAATTCACTTGCAATACAAAATGCTTTAGAAAAAAAAGGTGTTTATACAAGGGTACAGTCCGCAATTAAAATGGATGAGATAGCAGAACCATTTATCCTGCGCAAGGCTCTGAGGCACATTGAAAAGAAAAGAGTTGTAATATTTTCATCGGGAACAGGCAGCCCGTATTTTACAACTGATACAGCTGCAGCATTAAGAGCAGTTGAAATTAAAGCAGATGTAATTATTAAAGGTACTAGAGTTGAAGGAGTTTATGACAGTGATCCCGAAAAAAATCCAAAAGCCAAGATGTTTAAAAAACTTTCTTACCTTGATGTACTTGAGAAAGATCTGAAAGTTATGGACCTTACCGCGATAACATTATGCCAGGAAAATAAAATGCCGATAAAAGTTTTCAACATGAATGTTAAAGATAATCTAAGGAAATTAGTTACAGGTGAAAATATAGGAACTCTCATATCTTAAAATTATATTTTAAAAAATTTTAATTTACAGTCAGTATGGTTAAAGATATTTTAAAAGGTACGACAGAAAAGATGGCCAGGGCAACAGAGCATGTAAGAAATGAATTTATAAAGATAAGAACAGGAAAAGCAACAACAAATCTTCTTGACGGTGTTAAAGTTGATTATTACGGAACTCCAACACCGCTTATTCAGCTGGGGAATGTGAGCACGCCTGATTATCATACATTATCCATACAGCCATGGGATAAAACGGCGATCCCTCTTATTGAAAAAGCAATTATAGGATCCAGCCTCGGTCTTAATCCCAACAATGACGGTACTATGATAAGAATTCCGATCCCTGCCCTTAATGAAGAGCGAAGAAAAGAGATTGTTAAGCTTGTAAAGAAATTTGCAGAAGAAGGAAAAGTAGCTGTCAGAAATATAAGAAGAGAATCAATTGAACATCTTAAGAAGACTGAAAAGGAAGAACATATTTCCGAAGATGAGAGAAAACAAGCTGAAACTGAAGTGCAAAAGTTTACTGATAAGCACATTAAAGATATCGATGATCTGATCGGGCTAAAAGAAAAAGAAGTAATGGAAGTTTAACGCGTTTAATATATGCGTGGTTTATGGTACCGGATCTATAATGTATTAGGTGTGCCTTTTCTCTGGCTGTTTTTCAACATTTATGGTGTCATCAATTCAAAAGTAAAAGAAGGTTTAAAAGATAGAAGGGATCTGTTCGGCATGCTGAACAGATCCCTTTCCGTTTTAAAGAACAAGAAGAATGTGCTCATTCACTCTTCGTCACTGGGAGAATATCAGCAGGCATTGCCTTTGGTGGAAGAATTAAGTAAAAAAAACTACAACGTATTCCTTTCCTTTTTCTCCCCGTCCGGATATAATAATTCCAGGATCACATTTCATAATGCAGTAAAGACTTATATACCTTTGGATTCCGTTTCAAAACAAAAAAAATTCTTGGACCTGATCAATCCTGAGATTATTATATTTATCAGGTATGACCTATGGTTTAATCTTCTCTTTGAAGCAAAAAAGCGCAACATAAAAACGGTACTCGCAAATGCGAGGTTTGATGAAAATGATTCTACATGGAGAATACCTGTTATAAGCTCATTCAAGAAAGCACTTTACGGAATGATCGAAACAATTTTTGTAATCGATGATTATGACGAGACAAATTACAAAAAAATTTTGAAAGGTGAGGATGTAAAGATCATAAAGGTAGGTGATTCAAAATTTGAAAGAGTTTACCAGTCTGCAGGAAAGATAAAAGAGATTGAAATTCTTCCTGAAAAAATCATTGCAGGGAAAAAAATATTCGTTATGGGAAGTTCGTGGAAGGATGATGAGGAAGTAGTACTTCCTGCTGTGGATAAATCATTAGAGTTTGATAAAGATTTGCTCACGATTCTTGTTCCTCATGAGCCTAAAGAGTCTAAGATCCTTGCTTTGGAAAGATCAATTGAAAATAATTACAAGAATATCCAATCAGTCAGATATTCTGATTTGGAAAATTACAATGATCAGAATCTTATAATCCTTGATATGATCGGATTGCTTTCTAAAATATATTCACTGGCTTATATAAGCTATGTGGGTGGTGGATTTAAAACGGGGCTTCATAATATTTTAGAACCAGCTATATTTAATATGCCGATCTTGTTTTCAAATGAAATAAAAAACTCGGATGAGGATGAGATCCTCATTAAATCAGGCTGCGGTATTGTGATCTCTGATACAAAACAGTTTTACAGAATATTCCGGAAATTTTTAAATGATAAAAGTCACAGAGATGCCACAGGGGATAAATGCAGACTGGTATTTCAGGGCTCAATCGGTATTGCGGAAAAGATAGTTAATATAATAACAAAGAATTAAAGATCACTCAAATTTTTAAATTTTATTTTTAATCATATGTTCAACAGAAAAAAATTCATAACTGAATCCTTAAATGAAAGTGCGGATGTCAAAAAGCTTATATTGGAAAAATGCACAGATGAAATAAATAAATGCTCAGATGAATTGATAAAAGTTGTTAAAAACGGTGGGAAGGTAATGTTTATAGGCAATGGCGGCAGTGCTGCTGATTCACAACATCTTGCAACAGAGTTTATGATAAGGCTTTCTCACGATCTTGACCGGCCGGCTATGGGTGCTATTGCATTAACTACTGATACCTCCAATTTGACAGCCGGCGGAAATGATATCGGATTTGAAAATGTGTTTGCAAGAAACGTCGAAGGACTTGGTAAAGAAGGAGATGCCTTAATTTGTATTTCGACAAGCGGCAACTCTCGAAACATTTTAAAAGCAGTTGCAAAGGCAAAAGAAAAGAAAATTATTACAATCGGTTTACTCGGAAAAAATAACGGAGGTGATTTAAAGAAAGAATGTGATTTTTCAATTATTATTCCCTCAGAAAATACACAGCGAATTCAGGAAGGCCATATAACCGTTGGTCATATTTTGTGCGAGATAGTGGAGAGAGAAGTTTTTGAGTAATTTCAATTAAAGATTATTAATAATCGTCTTAGATTCATCATAAATTTTTTTCTGCTTCAATTTAAATTCTTTCATGGCTTTCGCCAAATTCTTTAAATATTTTTGTTTGTCATCCAGAAATTCTTTTGACATTTCAGCCCGTACTTTCCGCATAAATTCGACGGCGTGAAATTCATTATTTGTTTTTTTATTTAAGGTTTTCAAAAAATTACCTCTTTTGGTGTTCTAATATCAATTATAGAATAACCGAATTTTAAATTAATATAATTATATTGTCTTATTCTAAAGAAGTTAACCATGTGATTAAAATTCCAGCTAATCAAACTATCAACTTTTAGTATGGTCGCTATTGCAATATGCTGAGCGTCTGTATAGAATTTTTTAGTTAACACTCCTTCATTAATATACCTATTGGAAAGTTCAAGTTGCTCTTCGGTTATGGAAATTGTTTCCAAATATTCCGGTGGAATTGTTGTTGGCAGTTCTTTTATACTATCGGGCGCCTTGTTAAGTTCTTCTATTTTTATATCCGATAAAACCAAAATAAATTTCCCTTGTCGAGCCTGATAGAAAAAGGGTTTTGTCCATTCTGAGAATTCCTTGTCTTCATAACCTCCCCATACAGATGTATCAACATAAAATTTCATACTTCAAAATAAGAAAATTCAAATAAGTAATGAAGTCTTTAAAAAACAGACAGTGAGTTTGAAAAAAATAACATACCGTTCGGGGATATTTTGTCTGAAAATAGAGAGAGAGGTCTCATTTACAATAATGATGACTTTTTAATAAACATTAACAATCAATTATTTTCTGCTTCAACTTTAGAAACTGAATCATAAGGATAAACTGATTTGTTCCCGTTATAATCTTCAGAGCTGAAATAATATTTTGTCTTGTACACATCCGGAACATTCTGAAAGACGGCTGAATACTTTCCTGAATTATTTTTATCACCATTAGGCTCAGTTAAGTTTAGTTTTATATTTTGATAACTTAGTCCTCCGTCGAGAGAATAAAAAAACTTTACACTGGCAGGATCTATAAGATCTTTTGAAGCAAGATAAGTTGATACCTCTGTACCGTTTTCTGTTATTTTAAATTCAGGTCTATTACTCCACACCATTCCATAATATAATACTGCGTCATAAGCATTTATATTTCCCCAGCCGAGTATGTTATTTGGATTATTTGATAAGCTTGAAGTATTTCGTAAGGCATCACGAACCTGCATTGGCGTTAATTCTGGATGAGCTGAAAGAATCAATGCTACTACTCCTGCCGTGATCGGGGTCGAAAAAGATGTTCCGCTTGAGTACTCATAAGTTGCGTCATTTCCAGAGAGCTCTTTTACCGTAGCTACGTAAACAGAAACTCCAGGAGCAACAACGTCAGGTTTAATTCTGCCGTCTTTAGTCGGACCATTGGATGTAAAACTTGCAGGATCTCCGGAATATGTAATTGCTCCAACAGAAATAATTGAGTCTGCATCTGCAGCAGATCCCAATGAAGGAATTCCGGTTTGAAAATAATTTCCCATTGCCTGACAGACAACTATTCCAAGATATGCCGATCTGTCTGCCGCAATTGTTGTAATAGCAGTATTGCCATCAAAGTCATCATAACCATATGAATTATTCTGATATGGTTCATCATATTGTTTATAGATCAATGAGCTTGTAATAATGTCCGCGCCTTTGGCTTCCGCCCATTCAGCAGCTTCCAGCCAAAAATCTTCTTCCATTGGAGTTTCCGAAGTGACATATTCAGTTTTTGCTAAAAGTATTTCCGAATCAAACGCAGGCCCGATAAGTTTACCTTCTTTATAACCACTCATGGATGATAAAGTAGCTGTTCCGTGAGCACCCTGCTTTGACTCATCAGTATATTTTTGTTTCTTCTCTGCAAATGTGTTCTGATCTTCATTAATAAAATCATATTCGTCAATTACTTTGAGATCTCTCAAAGCTTCATGATTTTTCCAGTCAAATCCATCATCAAAACTTGCTATGAGCACTCCTTTGCCTGTAATATTCATGTTATGGACTTTCGGCACATTGACAGTTTCCATCTGCTTCAGAGAGTTACCATAATTATAAATATTCGGTTGATCTTTTATGTAATTATCATTGATAAAATTTTCTTCCGAAGTATTCATTACTTGTTTGAATAATTTTTTAACAACTCTGATCTGTGAAACATATTCGAGAGCTTTGACTTTATCCAATTGAGCTTTTGTCATGTATCCGCTAACTCCGTTAAGCCATTTCGACTGAGCAAGTAGAGCGATACCGAGATTTTTTATACCGGAAATGTATTCTGCATTAAGCGGAAGATCACCGAAATCAATAAGCTTATCTTCAGGCAAAACTTTTAATCTGCGCTTAATTGCCCGGTCGGTAAGGAGATCTTTGCCTTTAGTATATGCGATGCTTCCATTCTCAATGACCCCATCGGGCTTAAACTCCCCTTTATCATTAAATATTATCCAGTATTTTGTATCGGCAATTTCCTGTGTGTA
>JBDSYA010000057.1:0-4803 GCA_039925865.1 Ignavibacteria bacterium | reverse complement strand
GAGATAACAGCCTCAGCTCGAATATAAATATGAACGCTTATTTTTCAGGAAGAAAGTTCGATATGAAAAGCATTGCGGCAAATGTGATCTATGATATTCAAAGATCAAACTTTGCCGGCTATGATATCAAAAGATCTTCCGGAAATATTCAGGCATCAGGAAATAACATTACTCTTGATATCCGGCATCTTTCATCAATGGGCAATGCTTCTGCGCGCGGTAAGCTGAATATTGCCAATATGAATAATCCTGTATATAATGTAAAAGGAAAAGTCAGCAATCTGGATATTTCTAAATTGACAAAAAACAAAAATGATAAAAGTAATTTAAATTTTACTTTTGATGTCAGAGGCAGGGGTGCTGATATAAAGCATATTAATGGAAATTATAATTTTAATATCGCCAGTTCATTCTATTCAACATACAAGATCCCTCAGACACCATTGAAGATGGAAATAAATAATTCAGGAGGTCAAAGTAAAATTTCGGTTTTAACTGACATGCTCGATTTTCATGCTGACGGATCTTTTGATCTATCGACAGTTATAAAAGTTTTACAGCATAACATTGAGTCTGTTGAATATGCGCTTACTAAACAAATGAATCCTGATAGTGTTATTTCATTTGAGCCTGCCGGACTTGCGGGCAATTATAAAAACTTCAATTTAAATTATGAACTTATAGTTAAGGATTCATTAAAATTAAATCAGGTATTAGATCCGTTTGGGATGAATTTTAACGGATACATAAAAGGCAGTGCCGTAAATGATGCCGGAGGATTTAATTCGGTATTGGCGCTGGACATTGAAAACTTTATTTATAATGACACTGCAATTATTCTTAACAATGTCAAAACAGACTTTACCTTTAATAATAATTATACAATTGCTAACACCGGAAATCTTTTTTCAGCATACAATATGATCTTAAAAACTACCGGTGATAAGATCGTATTCGATAAAAATATTATTGATTCATTAAACATGGATCTTGTTTTAGCAAATTCTGTATTAGATATGAAAGTTAAAGGCAGGCAGGATAGTTTGAGATCTTTGGTGTTGAACGGAAAGGTTAACATGCTTGAAGATAAGATCTCAACCAACATTGATTCAGTTTTTGCAATTTATGATACTTACAATTTAGCGAATAATAAAAACTGGATAGTGGATTATTTTCCGGATGGGAGAATAAATTTCCGGCAGTTCGAGATCAAAAGCAAAGACATAATCGCATCTATAAAAGGTGAGTATGCTCTTAACGGCAGCAGCGATCTTAATATTCAGGCAAATGATTTCAGTCCTAAGCAGGTTTTTGAAATACTTGATAATAAAAAATCAAAATATGCGCTTGACGGAAATGTTGATCTGCTGATAAATTACAAAGGTGATTTTGAAAATCCTTATTTGAATTTAAAAATGAATTCAAATGATCTTACCTATAATGATTCGGCAATAGGCGTAGTCGATGTTTTCGTTGAATATAAAGATGAGATTGCCACAGCAGATATTTCACTTGATAATATTGAGGATAAGGGAAAGCTTTCCATACTGGGAAACATGCCTTACAGAAATCCTCTTATGAGTTCAGATACTTTGCCTTCACAGGAATTTTCCAATAATCCCGTTGACATAAAACTTGCTGCAAAAAATTTTCAGTTAAGATATTTTACAAAGCTTATACCTGGTCTTCCTGAAATCACCGGACTTATGAATGGTGAGATAGCTACTGCAGGAATTGTCTCCGCTCCCGATCTTAAAGGTAATTTAAAGGTAACTGAAGGATCTGCTTTTTTCGATTTGACAGGAATGAATTATAAATATAATGTTTCTTTGAGCACTGCTGATTCTAAACTTAAAGTTGAGAAAGTATCCTTATCAAACAACGATGAATCCAGACACCTGGATATTTTCGGTGATATCGATTTTACGGGGCTCAAAGTCAACAGCATAGATCTTTCGACCTCGGGAGATATGGTCCTTCTTGATGAAAGCGCTTCGAGAAATACATTAGGAATTGAAGGTTTTGTTTTAGGAGGTGTAGCGGGAAATCCGATTAAAATAAAAGGTGATCTGAAAAAGCTTGATATAACGGGACAGTTCCTTATTAAGGATGCGACGATCTCTTCACTTCCTACAAGCGGGTCGGGATATAGTCTGGAAGATGATAATTTTATTTATATAAATGCTACGCCTGATTCATCGGGATTTATCAGAGATTCTCTTTTTCTTGAAGAGCCGGAAGACATTTACAAAATAAATCCTTTTGATAAAGATAAATATATAATTGCTGAAACAAAAGATTCGGTGAGTATTGTAAATCTCGATCTGAATGTGAAGACTGAAAAAAATATTTACGTTTCTATAGATTTTAAAAATCTAACACGCGATCGGCTGTTTGGCGAGATCACTGCTGATCTGAATATAAAATCTTCTGGAAAAAATATTAATGCATTTGGATATGTGGATGTTTTGAAAGATTCTTATTACCGTTTTTACAGAAATTTTAAAATTAGTAACTCAAACATCACCTTCAACGGGCTCATCACAAATCCTATTCTTGATATACAGGCAGTTTATGAAGGAACAAAAACTACTGAACAGTTTGGGAACACTTTGAATTATCCTGTTGAAGTTAAACTTACTGTCGAAGGTCAGGTTGATTCACCTGCCGTTGCAATAACATTATCAGAAGACGGTTCTGTAGTTTCAGGACAGGATGCTCAGGCTGATGCAGTAACATATTTACTATTCGGAAAATATAAAAGTGAGCTTTCAACTTCAGAAAGAAAGACAATGGCCTCAAGTGTTGGTACAACTATCGGGTCATTATATATAACTTCATTTATATCTTCAACTGTGAGAGAAATCCTGCCGTTTCTTGTTGATGCAGAATTTAATTATACTGACGGAAATGTAAAAAATACAGATGTAGAGCTTACATCAGAGTTTGGGGACCTTACAGTCAAAGTTGGCGGCAAATTATTGAAAGAAGTTAAGAACTTTGAGTTTTCAGCAGACTATCCATTAAACAAATTGCTAAATCTGAAACTGCCTGAAACTTTGATCATGGAAATTTCAAGAGAGGAAAATACAATTGGTGGAACTAACAATTCATCTAACAATTTTACAACATCTATAAAGGTTGCTTACAAGATTAAATTTTAAAACGCTTCTCCTATTCCGAAATGAACAGCAAATTTATCTTTAAATATTCTGCTGAAATTACTGAATAACCATTTCTCCCCGGACGTATCGGACGGATCATAAAGTCTGAACCCAAGATCAACACGAATAGGACCAATGAAAAGATCGTATCTCACACCGAAACCAATTGCCATTGCGATCTGATTAAATTTGAAATCCTTATGTGATTCCCACACATTTCCATAATCCAAAAAAATTGCAGCTTTGATATTTTTCTTGAAATTTTTTGCAGTTGGAAATAATCTTTTTCTCAATTCCATACTGCCTTCAATTAAAAATTTACCTCCATTTTCTTTATCATCAAGTATTCCGTTTCCTTTTGCATTCCATCCTCTCAGACTGCTGCTTCCTCCGCTGAAAAATTTATAGATTGATTGCACCGGGACAATTTTATCACCGCTGCCATACTCAATAATATCGCCGAGTTCAAGTTTGGTTGCAAATACGGTTGAAGGTATGACTTTGGTGATGTTTAAATAATATTTATTACTCGTAAACCCTTTGAAGAATTGTGAATAAAAAAGATTTGAAAAAAGAGGAACTATTAATTTAGGCAATAGCCCGGCGCTCCCCGCAGTTATTGAATGATAAAATCCTTTAGACGGTGAAAGAATATTGTTAGTGTTATCATGAAGAAAGGTTGCGCTCAGTAAAGAATGAAATAGAGTCAAAAGATTTGTACTGTCCTTATCAAACTGAAAACGAACGAGTTCAAGATTAAGATCAAAGTTCGCGCTGTTATAAAACGTTTTATTTGAGAGAAAATAATTAAGTTGTGTCAGGTTACCCAGATAATAATTTTTAGAATCATCCAGATTATATAGCCCGATTGTCAGTTTGTCGGTAAGGGCGGTTCTGTTATTAATAATATTTGGCTGTGTAAATGTGGAAGACAATTCAAACCGGTTTATTTTTAGTGAGTTATACAGAGCATCTAAATCAATTGTTAAAACTCTTCCTCCTCCAAAAAAATATCTGTCAAGATATTGCGCACCGGCTCCGATAAAAAAACGGTTTTCAAGAGTTGCTCCTTTTATATAAGGAGTGATCTCGTTTTTCTTATTAAGATTTATGTTTGCATCAAAATCTACTCTGCTGTCATTGGTTGAAACAGCTTCTATCCTTGCGCTTTGTACGATGGCAATTTTAGAAATACTTCGCTCGGTCTCGAGTCTTTTGCGTTTATCATATATCTCGCCTTCCTTGTAAGTAATTTCTTCCCTGACCAAAGCTTCGGAAACATTGTAAACGTTATCAACTATGTTAATGGTTGTCTTTCCAAAATATGATACAGTATCTGCACCTTCAAAATTAATGGTTACTGAAACCAGTTTTTCTTCAGCTTCCTCATATTTCTTTACGATCGTACCGGAATCAGATTTTATTCTTGCATTTATATAACCATTATTCTGAAGAAGGTCTACAATTTCGTTAGACTTTTGAATTATCAGGACTCTGTTATAAAAATCTTGGGACTTTAATACTTTAAGTTTTGAAATCTTTTTGGAAACTTCAGGTGCAATGCTTTCAATACCGGCGTATATTAAAGTATCAATTTTATAACGAAGGTTTTCGGTGATAATGAATTTTACAGAGATGT
>JBDSYA010000056.1:0-4990 GCA_039925865.1 Ignavibacteria bacterium | reverse complement strand
GCAATGAACCTGTTTATAAATTCAGAAATAAACGGTATATAAACCGGAAGCAAAAATTTTCTGCCGGATTTGATCAAATCGTATTCATTCAGATATAATAGATTGGAAATATCGGGTATATCGAGCCAGTTATTTCTTACCTGAGGCATCTTCAGTTTTACAAACTCCGCAAAATTAAGGACAGGAAGCCAAAGGAAATTGATGTATGTTATTATTATCCGTGTATCTTCATTGCATAATTTTTTAATCTGATTAAATGAACGCTGTATATCCTTAAAATATCCGATCGTGTCGGAAATAATTACGAAATCAAAAATCTCCTCTATCAATATTTCATTTACATTCATATGATAAAAATTGTATTGCGGATAATTTTTTCGGGAAATATCGATCATGCGTTGTGAAATATCAATGCCGACTCCGAGTGAAGGTTCAAGCTTATCAAGCAGATACCCTGTCCCGCTGCCAATTTCAATGACTTTACTTCCTTTCGGCACATTGAATTTCAGAAAATTTATTATATTTTCATAATAATACTTATTCTGCCTTATCCATTTGTCGCGTTCAGGAGCAAGCTCATTCATTTGATTTACAACCTTCTCTTCGAAAGCCGGATCATTATTATTTATAGTAATTGTATTAATAAAGAATTTTTATTTTTAAAATATAAAAAGTTAAAAGCTTAAACTTAAAAAGTTAAATTATTAAGAAAGTTATATGTCAAATGAAATTCTAATAATTTTTTAACTTAAATTTTTTTAAAGTTTTTTAAAAATTTATGTAGTGATCCCATGACCGGATATCATCTGCCGTTTTTTTAAAAGCCATAGCCCCGAATACATTTTTATTATCCGGTTTTTTATTGTTTAAAAAATCTTTAAACTTTTTGATGCTGTTTCCGGAATTTGAATGATTTTTTTTTATATAACTGCGCTGTGATGAACCTCCCAGAAATTTGTAAGATCTATTAATCGAAATAAATGATGCAACTTTAGTAATGGCCGGCCAGTCGGTATCATCAAGAATTACGATTCCGCCTACTCTCAATATTTTATCAACGAGAAAAAAATCGGTCAACACATGATCAAATGTATGCCAGCCATCAATGAAAGCAAAATCAACTTTTACATTTTGCATTTCTAATAATGCTAAAGCTGAATGAGAAGGTTTTTCAATGAATTCAAATATATTCTGATATCCCGCTTTTTTTAAATTGTTTACTCCAATCCCGCCATAGCTTTCATCATACATTTGATAAGGATCTATGATATAATGTTTAGTCTTTTCAGTTTTTTTAAGAGCTTCGCAGATATACAAAGCGGAAGTTCCAAACGCAAGCCCGACTTCAACACTTACTTCTGCATTTATTTCATTGATGCTGTCTTGTATGAGCTTTCCTTCTTCTTCGGAGATTTGTCCCACAACTTTTTTTAAATCCCCCTCAACAGTCCGCGTATTTCCGGTAGTAATTATTTCTTCTAATATTGAATTCAAATTTTAAAAATGATTTTTTGATTGAATCTTTTTTCATTACAAAAAATTGGTGTCTTTGAGTATTCAATTTACTTTTTTAATTTCTATTTTTAAATTTAAATTTTATGTATCCTCGCAACAATGATCACAACAGGCAGGCATGCCGAAATTAGAATACTCGGGAAGTACTAATGTTAAGTTACTAAACACTAAATTTGTAAGCTTTGTTTAACAACTTCTGAGATTCTTTCGATATCAGCTGAGGTAATTGAATGGTAAACAGGCAGGCATAATACAGTTTTAGATATTTTTTCTGAAACGGGGCAGCTGGTTCTTTCAAGATAGGGAAGTTCATTCAGTGAAGGAAAAAAATATCTCCTTGTATTGATCTGGCTTTCAGAAAGAAAATCTCTGGCATCGGACATTTTTTTTTCAGAAGGAAAAATAACCGGAAAATATGAATAATTGTATTCAATGTTTTCAGAGATCACCGGATAATTCAGAGGAAATCCTTTGAGACATTTTTTATAAAACTTATTTATTTCTTTTCGTTTAATTATAAAATCATTCACTTTGGGCAGGTTGCACAGGCCCATTGCAGCGTGAAGCTCAGACGTTCTTCCGTTAATGCCTAAAGAAATATAATCATCATCTAAGTGTCCGAAGGCCCGGTATAAATAGATTTGTTCTGCAAGTTTATCATCATCAGTAATGACAGCACCACCTTCAATTGTATGAAACAATTTGGTAGCATGAAAACTTATCGTTGAAATATCACCAAAATTAAAAATTGATTTTCCTTTAAGTTTCACCCCAAATGCATGAGCTCCGTCATAGATTACTTTTAATCCATGTTTATCGGCGATGGCTTTTATTTTGTTTACATCACACGGAAAGCCATAAACGTGTGTAGGAATTATAGCAGTGGTTTTTGGAGTGATCAGAGATTCAATTTTATCGGCATCAATACAATATGTTTTGTCTTCAATATCACAAAATACCGGAGTACAATTTTCCCATAATATAGAAGTTGTAGTGGCGACATATGAATAAGGAGTTGTAATAATATCACCTTTGAGCTTAAGAGCTTTAATTGCGAACTGCAGGGCAATGGTGCCGTTTGCAACCAGCAGAATATTTTTTACTCCGAGATATTTTTTTAACTTCGATTCAAGTTCTTCAACGAAAGGTCCCTGATTGGTTACCCAGCCTGATTCCCATATTTTTTCTAAATATTTTACATATTCATCTAAAGGAGGAAGGAATGTTTTAGTTACGGTTATCAATAGATATCAGGTGAATGAAGGCGTTAAGAAAAATTTTTAAAATAATTTTTTCCCATAAAATCATAGGCGATTTTAGGTGGGTAATCAAAAGTCCTATCATAGATTCTTCTCAGAAACTTAATTCTTCGTATAAGCGGGATCTTAAAATAAAATTTTTGAAAAAATTTTATTTTTTTAATAGCGTACTTGTCTTCCCGGGGAAGGTTCGCAAGATTAGTAACCTGATCCACTTCATACAAATAGGAATCTATTTTTTCAAGTGACAGCTGATCTTTATCACGAAATCTAAATCCTGCAAAAATTGTCTCAGTAGAATATAATTTCGCAAAACGGAAGAATCTCAGCCAGAGCTCGTAATCCCCGGCATACTTTAAATCTGTATTAATTTTACCACCTGCTTTCAACCATAGATTTCTTGTCCAGAAGATCGATTCCTGCTGGATCCATTTGTAATCTCCGAGATAATAATTAAACTTAGACCATGTTTTCACATCCTTAACATCAACTATAGTACCTTCGTCATTGTAAAAGGATGCGCGGCCTAATACCCAATCCACGTCTTCCATTGTTGTAAAAATATTTGCTGCCGAAAAAAAAGCATTGTAATGATATTTATCATCTGAGTTTATGTAAGCCATTATTTCACCCGTAGCTTTGCTGAAACCTTTTTGAATGGCATCATACATACCGCTGTCACGCTCGCTGATCCAGTAAGTGATCCACGGTGCATATTTTTTAATTATATCAACCGTACCATCCTTGCTTCCGCCGTCAATAACAATATATTCGAGATTAGGATATTGCTGACCTATAACCGAAAGTATTGTATCCTCAATGTAGTCTTCCATATTATATGAAACTGTAACGATCGAAATTTTTGGCCAGGGTTTTCCTGCATTGGTAAGAAGAGGTACTTTCTTTGTAGTAATACGATCAGGAAAATTATTTACTTTAGTTTCTTTAGTCTCAGAATTTGTATTCACTGTCTTAAGCAAACTTTCCATTACAAGATCTGAAATTTATTAATAAAAAATATTCTAAATATCATTTCGAAAATTATTAAACCGCTTTTTCATCAAAGCTAACATCCCACTTAAGATCAGGTTTAAGCATCCCGTCAATTCTACCGTTATTGCCATGCTCATAAGTTGTATCACTTGTTATTTCAAAGACCAGAAGATCTGAGTGTTCATACAGGATCTCTGAAATTCCTTTAACAATATAAAACCGGCTGATAGTGAATTTACCGTCATTCAAAAGATTTGCAGGAATTCTGCAAAATGCTTTTGCATAACCCTTGACAGAATTATATTTAACTGCTGTTAAAGCAGTGCTTCCTATAAAAACCAAATTTTCAAATTCATCAGTCAGATGAAAAGTTATATTGATATTATAATTCTCAGCAAACAGAATGTAGAATACAAACTCAAATTGAAATCCTTCTCCGGCCCTGATAATATTAAGATTGTTCAGTGGTTTGACCTCAGCTTTTATAAGTTTGATCGAGGCAGAGCTGGGCGCGGAGTCAATTTGCCATGTTTGCAAAGTTTTATCTTTATTCATTTCCCCTAAATATTGCGAAATGACTTCATCCGTATCACCGAATTTTACAAGCTTTCCGTTTTGAAGAAGCAGACATTTTTTACAAAGGGTTTGAATAGGCAGCATATTGTGAGTAACTAAAATAATAGCTGTTCCTTCCTTTGCTTTTTGAGTCATTTTTGCAAGGCTTTTTTTTTGAAATTCAGCATCTCCAACTGACAATACTTCATCGATTATCATAACTTCTGTTTCAATGTTAGCTGCTACGGAAAAGGCAAGTCTGATCCGCATTCCTGTTGAATACTTTTTTACCTGAGTATCGATAAATTTTTCAATGCCTGCAAAATCCACTATTTCATCAAATTTTTTAACAATCTCTTTTTTTGTCATCCCAAGTATCGTACCGTTGAGATATACATTTTCTCTTCCGGTCAGCTCACTGTTAAATCCGGTGCCTACCTCCAGCAAGCTTGCAACTCTTCCATATACTTCGGCATATCCAAAAGTTGGATTTGTAATTCTTGAAAGAATCTTAAGCAGTGTACTTTTCCCGGCGCCGTTTTTACCGATTATACCTAATGTTTCGCCGTGATTAAGATCAAACGAAATATTTCTCAATGCCCAGAAAAGATCTTCAGTTTCATCACTGTGCTTATAAGTATTCAGCCTTTTTAATATATTGAAATTTT
>JBDSYA010000055.1:0-4191 GCA_039925865.1 Ignavibacteria bacterium | reverse complement strand
TTAAAATAAAGTAACGATCAAAAGAATAAATGAAAATATTGATAACGGGATCGAACGGACTTTTAGGTCAGGCTATTACATCTGTATTTACAAGAGAATCAGATTATGAGATAGTTCAGACCTCTTATGAAGAAAAGGCATATCTTGAATTCGGTCATCCTTATCAGGCACTCGATATTACAAAAAAGGACGATGTTAAGAGAGTAGTGGATTTGCATATGCCTGATGTAATTGTAAATTGCGCAGCATATACTGAAGTTGATAAATGTGAATCAGAGAGAGAACATTCCTGGAAGATCAATGTTGACGGTGTAAAGAATCTTATCATTGCGGCGAAGAGAATTGATTCAAAGATAGTACATTATTCAACCGATTATATCTTTGACGGCCGAAATGGTCCTTACACTGAGGAATCCCTGCCTCATCCGATTAGTTTTTATGGAAGAGAAAAACTAGCCAGTGAAAACGCTTTAATTACCAGTGATATAAATTTTGCGATTATAAGAACACTTGTGCTTTACGGCATTGGTAATAATGTGAAGAATAATTTTGTATTATGGCTGATTGATAAACTCAAAAACAACGAACCGGTAAATATTGTAACAGATCAGATAAGTAATGTGACTATGATAGATGATCTTGCATTCGGAAGTTTGAAGATCATTGAAAAGAATCTAAAAGGACTTTACAATATTGCAGGTTCGGATATTTTATCACGATACGATTTTGCAATGAAGGTGTGTGAAGTATTTAAGCTTGATAAACAATTAGTAAGTCCGATCATAACCTCAAGTCTTAATCAGCCCGCGCCAAGGCCTCTCAGATCAGGACTCACTACTTATAAAATGGAATCAGAGTTGGGATTCAAACCAATGGATTCGCTTGAAGGCCTTCGGCTTCTTAAAGTACAGCTTGGATATTGAGATTAAAATTTATCTTTTTTATATTTTTGAAAGAAGATTTTGATAATTAAGTCATTGTCATTCCGCGAATGCGAGAATCTATTGCTTAAGTCTAAAAGATATTGGTTTAAATCACAGCTATGAAAAAATATTTTGTTTATGTTATGAGTAATTTTAAAATACCAGCTTGGGAGGATTTATTTTACCAAAGTGCCACATTTTTAAATGTGCCACACATAAGGAGAATGGATGAGATGTTGGGAAATGATTTTTAAATGATTAATTAGATTTTCTAAAGAAAGAATTTACCAAGAAAACAATTTTGATCCTCTGAAAATTTTTTCAAATGTAATGTGTCAACAAATGGATTCAAGCATTCGCGGGAATGACAAGTTTCTTTGATTTTTAGCAAAATTGAATTATACAAAAAAGTAAACAAATACTCATCTAATGTTAGACATAAAATTAATTAGGGATGATCCCGAATATGTAAAGACAAAACTGAGCTTAAGAGGCGAAGACATTAGTACGATCGATAAGATCCTGGAATTAGACAAATTCAGACTTGAGCTTATACATAAAACTGAAAAGCTCAAGGAAAACAGAAACATTGTTACTGAAGAAATAGCGGTAATGAAAAAAAGTAAGCAAGATGTTTCGGAAAAAATTGCGGAGATGAAAAAGGTATCCGATGAAATAAAATTACTTGATGATGAATTGAGAAAGTATGATTCGGATATTGATCTGCTTATTAAATATGTCCCAAATCTTCCGCACAATTCAGTTCCTGAGGGAAAATCAGAAAAGGATAATGTTGAAATAAAAAAATGGGGAGAAAAGAAGAATTTTGATTTCAAAGTAAAAGATCATGTAGAGTTGGGTAAAACACTTGATATACTTGACTTCGAGCGCGGTACAAAAATCTCGGGAAGCGGCTTTCCTTTATACAAAGGAAAAGGAGCACAACTGGAAAGGGCGCTCATAAATTTTATGCTGGAAGAGCAGGGTAAAAACGGTTATCGTGAAGTAATTACTCCGGTTCTTGTCAGCAGGACTTCAATGGAAGCCGCCGAGAAGGTTCCGAAGTTTGAAGAAGATATGTATCACATGGAAAAAGATGATCTCTTTGCGATACCGACAGCTGAAGTTTCGATCATGAATATTCATCGGGATGAAATACTTAAACAGGAAGATCTTCCTGTGAAATATTGTGGTTTTACTAATTGCTTCAGGCGTGAAGCAGGAAGTTATGGAAAAGATACTAAAGGATTTTTAAGAGTTCACCAGTTCAATAAAGTTGAGCTGATAAATTTATGTGCGCCGGAGAATTCATATGACGAACTGGAAAATATGTTGGGACATGCATTGGGAATTCTGGAAAAACTTGACTTGCATTACAGAGTATTAGAGCTTTGCACTGCGGACATCGGATTTTCTGCAAGTAAATGTTATGACATTGAAGTCTGGTCTTATGCTGAAGATAAATGGCTTGAAGCTTCATCGGTAAGCAACTGTACTGATTTTCAGACAAGGCGCGCAAGGATAAGATATAAAAAACTAATTGAAAATAATAAAAGCAAAACAGAATTTGTTCATGCACTGAACGGTTCGGGGCTGGCTACTTCCAGATTACTCGTTGCACTGCTTGAAGCAAATCAGACAAAAGAAGGAAATATAATTATTCCGGAAGTGCTGAAAAGTTATACAGGATTTGATTTGATATAAAGATTTTAAATGGTTTGGATTAAGAAAAACAAATTAATCACAAAAGACACTTAAGAACACAAAGTTCGATCAATTTTGAAATTAAGACTTTGTGATCTTCTATTTTTTGGTTGTGGTGAAAAAAGTTACAGTATTGAAATTTTTAAATTTTACAGGTCAGTTAAACTTTTTCTTTGCAAGTACCACTGCTCCTACTATCGCGGCCAGAAGCAGGAAAGACGCCAGTTCAAAAGGGAATGAATAATTGGTAAAGAGTTCTGCTCCAAGAGTTTCCGCTGTTCCCAGAGTTAAAGCCTTATCTGACAAGGCGGGAAATTTCCCTGCAAATCCGAAATAGATCGTAAATCCTAAAAGGCATAAGAGAAAGATCGACAGCAACACAGCGGTGATCTTTTTATATGAAAATTTTTCGGTAAGCTTACTTTCATCCTGCATATTTAAAAGCATTATGACAAATAAGAATAAAACCATGATCGCTCCCATATAAACAAGCACCTGAATTATCGCAATGAACTGGGCTCTTAATAAAAGATATAATCCGGAGACTGTAAAAAAGTTTAGTATAAGGAATAAAGCGCTTGAGATGGGACTTCTTCTTGTTATCATCATTACGGCGGATCCTATTGATAAAAATGCCAGCGAAAAGAATAAAACAGACTCCAGGTTTAACTGCATGTAATTTTTTTATTTCTGATGAAGTGCAATATATGATTTCTAAAATAAATTTGATATTCTAATTACTGTCAAAATATGAAATTATAAATGTTAAATATTAACTGACTAACCTACCCTATACGGACAAGTTGATATATAATCTCCCATCATAAACTTTTTGGTCGGTAAAATCTTACTGAATGCGAGGTTGATATTCTTTCCTTTAATCGTTTATATTTTAAAACATATAATCATTTCATTCAACTAAATATTAAATACAATTTATAAATTTTGATGAATTATAATTTTGCTTTTCTATAGATTGATATTTTTATTAGTTTTAAAAATTACATACATCTGAAATTCTATGATTAATCACTTGTATGTAAGGTTTCATTAAAGTGACAGAAAGGACGCATTTGAATTTCAGATCTTTGATTTTGAAATACTAATTCAAAAAAAATTTGAAAGATAGATTGCTCACATTAAAACATAAAAAAGAGATCCTTAAATTTATTGAAGAAGAAAATTATCTTTCAATTATTTTGATCCTTGAAAAAATAAAAACATCTCACGCAGGAACAGCTAAGACAAAAGACAAACGCTTCGTGATAGGTGAGATCGTAAAAAGCGTGATCAGGAAAAGTAAAAATTATGATAAAGATTTCTTTGATGCGGGAAGTCTGCTATGCAAACAAAATGAAGACGTCGCAAAGGAAATAGGGATCTCCCTTGTATGGAGAGGATATAAAACGAAACCTGAAAAAGTGAACGAGGTATTACTGAAGATAGCTGATGACCCAAACTGGGAAGTCCGTGAGTATGCCGGCAGTGCGTTTGCAAATGCTCTTTATGATAATCCGGACCTGTATAAAATTATTCTTGCATGGACAAAGCATCCTTCGGAAAA
>JBDSYA010000054.1:0-6911 GCA_039925865.1 Ignavibacteria bacterium | reverse complement strand
GAAATACCCGCTCTGCCAAATTTGTAGCCTTTATAGAATCCTGCCTGCTCGATCAGCCATGCTGCGGGTATTTTAAAATAAAATTCTGTCTTATAATAAGGTATAGATCCAAACTTACTTTTAATGTCAATGAAATCGTCTTCATTTAAAATCGGATTTATAAAAAAAGAACCGCACGATCTTGAATTGGGATCATTTTTATCAAGCACCATAGACTTTTTTTTTCTCAGAGACATAACAGATTTACGAATTTTCAAAAGTTTGTCCTTAGTGGTTTTTAGTACAGCATAATCTGTATTTTTATCAAGGAAATTTTGGAGTTCGGGGTAATAAATTTGCGGGTCTTCAGATTTTTTTAAACTAAATGTAACTTCGGTAATAATATATCTCTCAGCATCCTCAGCTTTGAACCTGCTTTGCCTGTATGCAAATTTGCATTCTTCATTTGAAAATTCAACAAGCGTTATGTTTTTTTTGTCAAGTGCTTTTAAAGATTGTATAGTGTTTTTTACTTCCTGACCATATGCTCCAATGTTTTGTACAGGCGCAGCACCCACTGATCCCGGAATTCCTGACATACATTCGACCCCTGTCAGATCATTTTCAATACACAATTTTACAAGATCATCCCAATTCTCCCCCGCACTGACAGTAATTTTTGAGTGATCCGCTTCATTTTCAAAATTAACACCTTTATTATTAACTTTTAAAACAATTCCTTTATATCCGGAATCCGGGAAAATAATATTGCTTCCTCCGGACATTACCTGAACTTTTAAATTATTTTTCTTTGCGAATATTAAAGTTTCGATTATTGAATCTAAATCGAAGCATTCCGAAAAGTAATCTGCATTGCCTCCGAGTTCAATTGATGTATGAGATGAAAGAGGAATATTATTTTTGAAATTAACAGGCATAATTTTTTTTGTATGATCCAATATAGATCAATCCTGTTTTTATAAAAATGAATTAAGTTTATAATATTTATAAATTGTGAATTACAATTCTGAGATAACAGATTTAAATATTATTTCTCCTATCCGTCCAAAACAATGTAAGTTTATAAATTGGAAATTTTTCTTTTCGATGCCGAGAAAATTGTAAATGATCCCTTTACAATTTTCAGAAATGATAATATGGTTTCAATAAACTCTGCACTTGAAGTCGATATCACAGGCCAAGTTTGCGCTGATTCGATCGGAACAAAAAATTATTCGGTTTTGGAGGACAGCTTGATTTTATCAGAGGCTCATCAAAAAGTAAAAACGGAAAGCCAATATTTGCATTTACTTCCACTTTACAAGGCGGTACAATTTCAAAGATTGTGCCTTTTCTCAGGCAGGGTGCAGGAGTAACAACCATGCGGGCCGATGTTCATTACATAATAACAGAATTTGGAATTGCTGATCTTTGCGAAGTCAATTTGGAAAAAGAGTCTTGTGTCTGATCGTCATAGCACCCCCTAAATTCAGAGAAGATCTTGAGAAATATGCTTTTGGGGTTAAGTATTTAATATAAAGTATAATTATAGCTCAATGCGAATTCTTAGTTAAGGTCATTTTACTTTATATAGAACGGTAACAGGATTATCAGTGCTTGTTATTACTTCAAGTTCTTTAGGTGGAGAATCTGCACTCAATAAATTCTTAAGATTTTCATTTGAAGAAATCAGACCTTCATTTTCACTTACAAAAACATAATTTGCTTTACTGAATTTTAAATTTTGAATAAACTCTTCATAATTTTCGGAAAATGGCATAGCAACAAACTGCATATTAAGGTAATAAGATATATGCGGCTTTCTTGCCATCACCGTGCTGCCCGAAAGCCTTTCATCATATTTTTGCTTAACATTATCTCTGATCTTTAAAATCTCAACCGGCACTCTGTTTATATCTTCTTTTGCTATCGGGTATGAATTGTAAAAATTTAGAATTATCAAAGAAACCACTATAAACCCAAATACTCTTAGTTTGAGAATCCTGAAATTAAAATTTTTGTAAAAATTTTGATAAAATAATTTTACGATTAAAAAGCAATAAAAAGGCAATAAAGGTAAAGTAAATCTTTCAGAGTAAAAGATTAATAATATTTGCAAATAAAAAATGAAACTTGCCAGAAAAAAAAACTTCCCGCTAAAACTTTCAGATTTAAATTTTAGTACAAAAATAATTAAACCTAAACCAACAAGAACACTTAAGTATTTAGGAAAAAATCTGAGAATGTCTTTCAAAAAATAAGTAGAAAAGTTTTTTGCAATTCTTTTTGAGAATGCTCCAAAGTCTTTGAAAACCACATCAGACATTAGAATTGAAGCTGTTTTGATATTTGGAAACCCATTCATCCTTTGACATAGCATCCGGCTTATAAACAGTGTAAGCAGTGTTCTGGAAATTCATGTTATAAAAAAAATATCCTGTTTGGTTTTTACTAATTACTCCCCATGTTGAGATCATAACAAGAACCGGTATGACATAAAACAATATGTGCTTTAATGCTATTTTCATTTTATTGACACTTTCATCTTTCCTGCTTTTGAAAAAATCCAAAGTGATAATCAACATTGAAATAATTATTAAAGAAATTCCTGTATACCTTGTAAGATATGCCAGTCCGGTTAGTATTCCCGCAATGAATAATTTTTTTCGATTAAGACTTTTAATATTTAAAATCAAAAAAAGAGAAGATGTGTAGAATAGAAGAAAGAGCATATCAGTCCCGGGTTCATAAGTATATCTCCAAAATACCTGATTTACAGCAACAAACAGCACCACCAGCAAAGCACCTTCACGATTAAAAATTGATCCTACTATTTTTGAAATAAAATATAGCGAAAGACTTGCGCAAATTACGTTAAGTAATTTTCCGGCAGTATAATAATCTTCAATAAAAAGAAATGCTGTGATCGCCAAAAATATTTGATAAACAGGACCTCTGTATTGGTCTATTATCAGATTTCCGTTTAAAATCTCTTTTGCCTGTGCGACATAAGCAACATAGAAATCTGTTTCAACTCCATAATTTCCTATGAGTCGATTTGTCATTGAAATGAAAAGCATTGAAACAAAATACAACAAGGGTGTTATCAGATAGAAAATATTTGAGTTAATAAGTTTTCTATCTAATAAAATATTATCGGTGTGATACAAACTTATTTTTTTTGATGTCAATATAATAATTAAGATAATAAATAATCATTATTAAAATTTGATGAAGTATTCATGTGGATTAATGATATTGTTTCCATAAGTGAGTTTTATTTGATTGCCTTCTTTTAAATATTATGTTCTCAAAAAAATTAAAAAATATAAGTGAAGAGTTTTCTCTTTTATTCTCTATCAAAATTAATTATGACTTCTATATTGCGCTTCAAATGAGTAAATTTAAAAAATGAAGCAAAAGAGCAGTAAGGCAATCGTACTTGTAAGCGGAGGCATGGACAGCGCTTTAACTTCCGCTATCGCCGGAAAAAAGCATGAGTTGAATTTTCTGCACGTGAATTACGGTCAGAGAACACAAAAGAGAGAGCTGAAAGCATTTAATGATATTGCCGAATATTATGGTGTTAAAAGTAAACTTGTTGTGGATATAAGTTATCTTTCCGATATTGGAGGATCTTCACTTACTGACATGAAGTTAAAGGTTGAAAAAGCAAACCTTAAGAATAAAAAAATTCCAACCAGTTATGTTCCATTCAGAAATGCGAATATACTTTCAATTGCGGTCAGCTGGGCTGAAATAATTAAAGCAGCTAAGATTTTCATTGGAGCCGTAGAAGAAGATTCAAGCGGATATCCGGACTGCAGGAAAGATTTCTTTGATGCTTACAATAAAATGATATCTAAAGGCACCAAGCCGGGTTTTGAAATTAAAATTGAAACACCGATAATTGATCTTCTTAAAAAAGAAATAGTTTTGAGATCTGTGCAAATGAACGTTCCGATCCATTTGACGTGGTCATGTTATAAAGAAAATAAAATTGCATGCGGAGAATGTGACAGTTGCGGCCTGCGCCTGAGGGGGTTTCAGCAAGCCGGTATCAGAGATGTAATTCCATACAAAAAAACACTTACATATAATTAAATTGGAAAGTAAAGACAATAAATTTTTAAATATTGTAGCAGGTTTATTTCTTGCGGGGTTTTCTGTTTTTGTTATCAAAGAACTCAGCACGATTTTAATTCCGTTTGCTTTAGCAATAATTATTGCATTCATATTCGAACCATTTTTTATCTGGCTAAAATCAAAAAGAGTTCCTTCCGGAATAGCAATAGCACTGATAATTATACTTATAATAATAATTGCAAATACTGCGAGTTTATTAATTGTAGCAAGTGTAAACTCATTCTCCTCTAACTTTACAATGTACGAAGTTAAATTCATTAATTTTTTTGATTCGACGGTCAATTCATTGAATATTCCTTATGAAGATCAGCAAAGCCTTAAAGAAAATTTAAAGTTAACTAACCTTTTAAAACAGGGTTCAATAACATCTTTTATAGCAGGTTTCTTCACAGGGTTTCTTGGAATCTTCGGTGATTTTGTTCTGATACTATTTTATGTGATCTTTATCTTATCGGAATTTGGAAGCATAAAGGAAAGGATCAAAGTTGCATTCTCAGCTGAAAGAGCCGACAATATTGTAAAAACACTTGACACTATTTTTATTGAAGTGCGAAGATATATGTCAGGTAAAACCATCATTAGCCTGACGCTGGGAATTCTTTCGGGAATTGTAATGTGGATATTTGGAGTAGATTTCTTTTTCATCTGGGCATTCCTAATATTTGTAATGCATTTTATTCCAAATATCGGGGCGCTTATTGCACTTACACTTCCCGCCATTGTAATGTTATTTCAATTTGATAATGTGTGGACTGCAGTTATTGTAACTGTTATTCTTGTCGTTCTTCAAAATGTTGTTGGTAATATAGTTGAGCCTAAAGTCTTAGGCGGCAAGCTGAATCTGAGCCCTTTGCTGTTACTGCTTTCATTATTTTTCGGCGGTTATATCTGGGGAATTGTCGGTATGGTATTATCAGTCCCAATAGTCAGCATGATGAAGATAATACTTTCAAACTTTGAATCTACAAAACCAATTGCTGTTCTCATGAGCTATAAGGCTTCAACTCCCGCAAAAAAAAGACTTACTAAAACCTTTGTGAAAAAAAGTGAAACCCTATAATTCAAGAAAGTTTATAAATTTAGTAGCTGCTTTATTCCTTATCGGATTTATGGTATTTGTCCTTAAGGAGCTTCAATCTATTTTACTTCCCTTATTTATAGCCGTCATAATATCTTTTGTCTTTCTGCCGCTTTATAATTTTTTGATAAATAAGAAATTTCCTTCTGCACTTTCGATAATAATTGTAATAATTGCCATTATTTTAGTTTCAAATATTTTTAGTCTTATGATACTGACTAGTGTAAATACTTTTACTGCAGAATTTCCTAAGTATGAAATAAAGTTTGCTGAACTGTTTGAACAAATCGTTGCTAAGTTTAATCTCACTCCGACTGAGACAGACAACTTAAGCAGATCATTAGATATAAAAAAATTACTTGCCGGAGGAACGTTAACATCGGCTATTGGAGGCATATTTGCTGCAGTTACAGGGATCTTAGGAAATTATGTTTTGATAATTTTTTATGTGATTTTTTTATTAACAGAAACAAAGAGCATTCAGCAGCGTGTAAGGGTCGCATTTTCCAAAGAAAAGGAAGAAAAGATCAACAACACCTTAACAGATATATTTAAAGACGTTAAAGATTACATTGCCGGAAAGACGCTGATGAGTTTTATTCAAGCGGTTATTATAGGTTTAATCTTATGGATAAGCGGAGTTGATTTTTTTATAATCTGGGCATTTATGTTTTTTTTTTCAGACTTTATTCCGCAGATTGGTTCACTTATTGTTACAGTGCTCGTTGCGATAACCATGCTGCTTCAGTTTGACAGTCTGCTTTTACCTGTAATAATTGTAGTAGTTCTCATTATAATTCAGAATGTGAAAGGAAATATTTTAGAACCAAAAATTTTTGGTGAGCGGCTTAACCTGAGCCCGCTTCTTTTACTTTTTTCACTTTTATTCTGGGCATATATCTGGGGCATTGTGGGAATGATCTTGTCTGTTCCGATAATGAGCATGATAAAAATAATCTTAATGAATATTCCTCAGACAAAACCTTATGCAATATTAATGAGTAATACAGCAAGACCGGCCAGGGTCAGGACTAAAGACAGAAATTGATATGGTGAATGGTGAATAGTCAATGGTGAATTTTCAAATCTAAAACTATAAAATTAAATAATTAAATAAATAAATAAATAATTTAAACTATTTTAAATCGAGGAGAGAAATGACAATTAGTAAAAAATTACAAAACTGGGTTGACGAATGTGTGAAATTATGCAAACCCGATGATATTCATTGGTGTGATGGATCTGAAAATGAGTATAATGAACTTGCTGAAATGCTGGTGAAAAAAGGATCTATTAAAAAATTAAATGAGAGCAATAGACCTAACAGCTATTATGCGGTTTCTGATCCAAGTGATGTGGCAAGAGTTGAAGACAGAACTTATATTTGTTCAAAAGATAAAGATGATGCCGGACCTACCAATAACTGGACGGATCCTTCGGAAATGAAAAAAACTTTAAACGAATTATTTGACGGATGCATGAAAGGAAGAACGATGTATATTATTCCTTTCAGCATGGGACCACTCGGTTCGGATAAATCACACATTGGTATAGAAATTACTGACTCTGCTTATGTAGTAATGAATATGAGGATAATGACAAGGATCGGAGAAAAAGTATTAGAAACATTAGGCGACGGCGAATTTGTACCTTGCCTGCATACAGTCGGATATCCTTTAACTGACGGAAAGAAAGATGTTGCATGGCC
>JBDSYA010000053.1:0-19426 GCA_039925865.1 Ignavibacteria bacterium | reverse complement strand
ACAAGTGACGAAAACTTTCCTATTGAAACTGTATTGCCATTCTTATCAATTTTAAAAATTAGAACATCAATTTGTTTATCACCTATTCGGGGTATAGAAATAGAATTATTGGAATCTATAGAACCGGAAATTATATATCCTGAATCAGAAGTATTATTTATATTTTTTTGCTTTACGAGATAGTTTTGAGGGAAAGGATAAAATTTACTAGTTAAAATACTGCCTAACGAATCAATCACGAGTAATCTTCCTTTATTACCACCCGTCGTCCCAAGCGCAAAATGATTGTCGAAATTTTTAATAATTCTATCATAGCCTACTCCGAATGCGAGAGGATCATTTCCATAATTTTTGTTCCAGATTACAACCCCACCACTGTCGAATTTTTGACAAAATAGATTTCCTGCTGCATCCGCTTGCCCACTACCGATAAAAAAATTTTCAGAAATTTGTGCAATTGAAAAAATCCCGCGATTGTCAAAATATCTTTTGTTCCAAATAACATTTCCATTTGTATCAGTCTTTATTATAAAAGCATTTACACCTTTGGCACCAGTTATGTAGTAAGAATTTGGTAAAAAAATGAAAGAATTATTGTGAGAAGTATAAACTGATATACTCGGGATGCTATCATAAATACTTTTATTCCAAATTACATTTCCACTGGTATCTAGTTTAGTAATTGAGGATGTAGAATAAAATCCCTGAACAATGTTTTGGCTTAGCAAAACAAGGTTCCTATAATTATTCTCAAAAGAAATGCCTCTAAATAATTCAATATTGTTTAATGCATAATCTTTGTTCCATAACAAATTTCCTTTGCTATCTAATTTAGCTAAATGGCCAACCTCCTCCGTATAAGGAAAAAAAATATTTCCTAAAGGATCTTCTATTACAGTAGGAGAAATACCCAAGGCTGAGGAATCTCCTATAATTTTATCCCATAGAATATTTCCATATCGATCTAATTTTACCAGATATGCCTGCCAAATTGTAAAAGGGCCGCCTTTAAAAAGAACTTCCTTAAATCCTGATACCAGGTAACCGCCATCTCGGGATTCTATACAATTGTACGCGACTTCATTATATTGTCCACCGAAAATCTTTTTCCATACAATCGGTTGCGCACTTACTTTAACATTGGAAAAGCAAATTCCTGCTGTAATAATAAAAATCAAAACTATAAATTGTTTCATAATCTTATATTTTTGGTACTAACTTACAATAATTCTTTTCACTCACGGTGGCGGATCAAAAAGAAGTTTTTATTAACTTACATCTTCAACGAAATCCCAAACCTGATATTTCTCGGTGTCAGAAATCTTGCCGGGTTATAAGGATATGGACTTATCGGCGCCTGCAAATCCGGATATAGCGGATCGTTATAAGAATCAGGTGTCGGATCTCCAAACTCATATGCTTTTCCTGTTACAGGATTTACTATCGTTGAGTTCTTTTGATTAAATAAATTATTGATAGAAACTCCAAGTACAAGCTCCATTGCTCCGATCTGAATATATTTATCAATGTCGAGATCTATCCAAAACCAGTTTTCTCCTACTTCGCCGTTAATATTATTTATGTCGGATGTGTATTCAGGTCTTCCGTTTTCAAGAGTTCCGCTTCTGAGCTGCTGAGTATATCGTTTTCCTGATTGAAAGAATATCCTGGACTTCAATGAAATATCATCTAAAATATTTCTCCCGAATCCAAAAACTCCTTTACCTTTTTCAATATTGAAATATAAATTTGCGCTCGCCTGAATCGGCTTATCCCATGAAAGAAATAACTCGGAGATAGTTTCCTGTGCACCACGCGTGGCTACGAGAAAACCCTGATCACTGGTCGAGCTTTTACCGGTAGCAACAGAATATGTAAAATTTAATTTTGCATTGAACCAGCTGCTGATCCTTTTCTTATACTCAACTTCAAGACCTCTTGATCTGGCGTAGTCCTGATTGAAATAAGTAATAAATGATTTTCCTATCAGCCGGCCGCTGTTAATAAGAATACTTTTAGTTGCTACATAATCATAAATATTTTTATAGTAGGCAGTTATAGTCAGCACGTCGTCGTTAGTAAACTGGTTTCGTACTCCCAGCTCATAAGCAACTGTTGTTTCAGGATTCAGATTAGGATTACCAAATTTTTGAAATGTTGATTTTGCAGTTTGCGGATTAAGTTTTGCATATACAAACTGCGGCTTAGGGCGTTTGGAAAAATGGCCGTATGAGAAAAACAATGTTTGATTGTTTGTCACCGGATGAGATATACCGATCCGTGGGGAAATGTTCAGTTTAACTTTCCTTCCGAAAAGATTATAGGTATCGGATTCATAAGCGCTTCTTATCTGATCAGGAATGGTTACAACTTCAGGGTTTTTAACTGCATCGTCAACATATTTTCCAGGAAACCAATAATCAAATCTTAGTCCGTAATTTAAAATCATTCCTTTAAATGTAAGGCTATGCTGCCCGTAAATATCTCCAAATGAGGGATACACTTTATAAACGTCATTGTTGAGTCCAAAAGGTTTTATCCATGGTTGATAAATGTCAACAAGCTGCATTTCCTGAAAGCTTGCTTCTGCGCCGATCTTCAGCTTACTCTTGGTGCTGAAATTATGATTGTAATCTGCCTTGGCTGAATATTCATCTACATAATGGTCATGCCATGTAAAAGGATTTCCGACATCATAAAAGCCATCGCCCGGAATAATACCCGTTCTGGTGCTGTCAATAAAATAAAACTGAAAAGGTGGTTTTGTAAGATCTAATGGTTCGGTGTACTGATTCCAGTTCAGGCCGTTTGCATCAACTCTTAATGTAGTAAAAAATTTATTAAGCTTAATTTCATAATAAGTTTTCGGACTTGTTGTATGAGTCCATGTTACGGTATTGAAAATACTGTTTTGTGTATAAGTATTTGCATTATCAAGAATTTTTTGAAAGTCATACTGATAGCCAGGCGAAGGTTCGACGTATTCAAGATTTGACTGAAGTGAACTCGAGTTTTGATTAATTGAAACAGACTGATTAAAGGAATAGCCCAGCTTCATTGTAGGAATAAATCTCCACGTTGCCTTGCCAAGCCAATACCAGCTGTTATCCTGGCGTGGAGCAAATTTAGATCCTCCGAAAGTTGAAGAAGAAACTCTGCTAGCCTTGAATCCGCCTTTATTAGCATAGAAACCATCTGACAATCCCATGAAAAAACTTCCGAATAAAGTGATCTCTCCCGGTGGTTTTATTTTTAGTGCTTTAAATAAAAATTTTGTGATCGGCTCAGGCCCGCTAAGATTAAACTCAAGAATATCTGTATTAAAACTTGAACCGGAATTTTTGCCCGTCCCGAAATTATCACGTTTGTAAGAAGCATAGAAATTAAATTCATTATACCTGCCTTCTTTTGTGCGGACATTAACAACGCCGCTCGTAGCCTGACCAAATTCAGCATTATAACCGCCGGTGATCACTTCAACTTCTTCAAGAGAATTTGCAGATAATTGTAATCCATAACCTGTACCCGAAAGGGGATCCTGTACTGATACGCCGTCAATGAGAAATGAATTTTCATAATTCCTTCCTCCTCGTATATGAATTTCATTATCATCTTTGACAACTCCTGCCTGCTGAGTGATAACATCCTGTACATTTGTCACGATAGATTTTGAAATGTCGTCACTTGTAACAATATGGTTACTGCTTGTCTGTTCAATATCCATTAGTGGCCTGTCACCGACAACTTCGATCTCCTGATCCACAGAAAACGAAGTTGACTTCAGTGTCACATTGAATTTTTTATTTTCGTCTTCATTGATCCGGATATCAGTGTATTCGACAGTTTTAAAACCCTCATAAGATACTTGCAGAGTATAGCTTCCCGGAGTGGCGTTTTCAATCTTGTATGATCCGTTATAATCGGAAACGGCACCAAGATAAGTTCCTTTAAATTTTAATGTTACTCCGTCAAGTGGAATACCGGCTGAGTCAGCGACAATGCCGTATAGAGAACCGAATTTTTCCTGAGAATAAGAAGCAGATGAAATTAAAAGCAGTAATAAAATCAGTATATTTTTTTTCATAATAAAAACTTTTTTTGAATTTAACTGAAGTAACTAATAACTAACAACTAATAACTAACAACTAATCAATTGTGCCCAAACTCTTCAATGAGTATTTTTCTGAATAAAGTTTTGGAAGCTTCCATATTTCCGTTGAGCTGATAGACAGGGATCGACATCAGAATAATTTTGGGATTTACCGGAGTATCTTTAATTGCAACCACCGGATTTGTTGTGCAAATATTACTTACGGGCAATCTATAGATTATTTGTGTAGGTGTAGTTGTTTTTATTCCCCTGATCCGCTGCAGTAAGGTTGAAGTTGTAATAACCGGATAACTGGTGTCAACATTTGTTACATTGACACCACTGCCGATTAAACTAATTGTGCAATTGGATACACTGTCAATTGGTGCAAAATTAAAGATTGAGCCTTGTTCCTGTGTCTCAGCATTTGGAAGACCTGTCGTGAAAAATAGTTTCCTTCCTGTTTGAAGATAAAAAGGAAGAGAGTTTTGCGCAAGTGAGATGTTTGCATTATCAGTTGCCACATTTCCCCGGTTAGCACTCCATACTACAATATTGAATAGCTTCAGTGTTTCGATAAACATTGGATTAATAATTTTCGGAATCAGATTACCGTTATTCGATTTAATATCCAGAACATCATATCTGATAGTATCAAAAGCAACATTAAAGTATGAAGTTGCAGTTGGAAATTCGGCAAGCGGCATATCTTTTATAAAAAGAATTTCTGAACGAACACTCCTGACGTACCATGTTCTGGATGTATCAGGCATTCTTACAATTGGGCTTAGAGCACCTGCATCATCTTCAGCTCTCAAATATAAAACATTATTTGCATTTAGTGCAAGTCCGCTGTCTTTTGTGAGTGTAAGTAGATTTATACTTCCGGAAATTCTTGTGAAATCTAAAGTATCATTTAAAGAATATTGATAAAATCTTATATTTTCATTTCCGTCAGGATCTGTCCCTGTCCATTTGAATGTTGCAACAGGAAATGTTGTATCTGGTATCTCAGTGCCCGCATCAAATCTGACTGATGGGGCAGAATTGATCACCGGATACAAGTTTGTAGCAGGAGTATTATCAATAAGTCCCTGGTCATCAACAGCAGCAACAAAAAATCTGAAAGTACTGTCGTCTCCTGTAATATGAAGAATAAAAGTACTGTCATTCTTAGTAGTGAAGCCCCAGTTTACAGAGTCAAAAGAGATCCTGAAACCTGCAACGTATCCATCCGGATCATCTCCCCACCAACGGATAGTTTTTAAAGTTGACCCTGGCGCAATAGTGCTGTCAGGAAATAGTGACAGATAAGTATTGGGAGGTTGATTTTCCAACTGTCCCGAAACCGGATCTTTGCAGGAGTATGTAACTGCAATTGTAAATAATAAAATGATGTAGATTAAATATTTTAGCATTAAATTTATTTGATTAAAACCATTTTTTTTATTTCAAAATAATTACCTGAATTAATTTTATAATAATAAACTCCGCTCGATAGATTGCTGCCATCAAACACAACTTCATAATTCCCCGCTTGCTTGTATTCGTTAATTAACACTTTCACTTCTTTTCCAGCGATGTCAAATACTTTTAATTTAACAAAAGCGTTTTTGGGTAATGAATATGAAATTGTTGTTATTGGATTAAAAGGGTTTGGATAATTTTGATGAAGAATGTAGTTATCGAAGCTTATGTTTTTCTCAATAGGAGCTTGCTTTGAATCGATACCCAAAAGTAAATTTAAATCGGATTCTATTTTATTGCTTAAATCATTCTGATCAGTTGGATTAAATTTTGTAATTCTGTGTTCAATTAAAGACTTCTGTTTATTTGTAAAATTTTCTTTTCTGCTTTTATCATTCTTTTTCTCTACAAAAATACCTTTTGCGATTTGATGAGCGGGTTTATCATTCAAAAGCTTTTCTAAACGTTCATCCTCAGACAAAATATTATTTTCACCACCTCCTGAACCGCCCAGTAAAAGCGTAACCGCCGATCTGTCCCAGCTTGCAAGGAGCCGGACTGTCTCATCAGGATGATTGTTGATTATATTATCATAACCCGCTATTGCTTCGTTATAGTTCTTTAATTTTATTAGAGACATCAAATAATAAGAATATGCTTTCTCAACAACCGATTCGTTGGTTGCGTATTGTTGTATTTTTGATTCTAAATAATTTTTTAATTCTGAAAATAAAACTATAGTATTGCTTTCAACTTCTAAAGTGTCTTTTAACTGATAACTTGAATAAATTTCATCTAAAGCAGAATAAATAAAATTACTCGTGTCATAATTATTTATGAGTATCTTTCCTGAATTTATCGATTCATCGAAATCGCCCGAATTTCTTTGCGACATTGACATTCCCATCATTTCTTCATCCTCATCATCTTCTCCTCCGTAAATGTCATTTGAAATCGGAATAGAATCGAATATCCCGTCTCCTCTGTCAATTATTTCATAACTCGTTACTTCATCAACACTAAAACTTGAGCATTCTGATAATGCATTATTGTAGTTCAAAGGTAGGTTTGAACCATTACATAAGATATCACTTGTAGGAGGATATGGAAACCAATAATTAAATCTAGCCGGAAATGCTCTTGCGCAAGTTCCCGATAAAGAACCTTTTACATTGTAATACGAAGTGTTATTAATTATCAGACAATTCACACCTACTTCAAGAAATGTATTACTGCCAAGATTGAAATAAATATTATTATGGTTTTCGCTTACTAATTTATTGAGTCCGCCATACCAATAATAGCTGCCGTTTATTAAAACCGGCGCAAGACGGGCAGTTGAAGAAGCTGATAACGTAATATTTGGATTGCTGTTTGATTTTAAATCCCTGTTTTGATAAAAGTTTAAATTACTTTGATATAATTGAGCCGACGAGTTATAAAAAGACGAAGTGAAATTATTGTATTTAAAATCTCCCGAAATTTTATTGCAGACAAGACCAAAACCGTTTCCCGCTGTAGAACCCCCAAATGAATTATTAGAAATATAGAATGGAGTAAAGTCCGCAGCTAAGCAGTTTAAATACATTTGCACAGAGCCGCCGGAGAAATGATTATTAACAATGTTCAAATTAAACCAACCCGCTGACTCTTCCTCTTCATTGCATATTATAACATCATTTGGATGAACATTATTTGTTATAGTCAATAAATTTCCCAAACCTGTATGATTAAAAATATTATTATTGATCAGACTTTGAAAAGTGTTTGTTAACTTTACTACTCCATTATTAAAGGTATTTCCCGAAATAATTTTCTTATTTCTTGCAAAGCATTTGTTTGAATTGGATAAATCAATAAATGTAGGTGCATTATAAAATTCACAATTTTTAATTGTATCCAAATAAGTATCATTTAATTTTATCCCATTCCAGCTTGAGCCTGAAATAAATTTGGTGTTGTTGAGATTAATTGAGGCATTTGTATTAAGTTCAATTCCGGAGTTTTGACCCATTGTGATTGTTTTTATTCCGGTGGATTGGAATGTGCGGAAGCGGGAAACTCCGTTGAAGATAATTTTGGAATTACTTTCAAATTCAAAATTCTTACCATCCTTAACAGTTAAGTTAGCGTTTTTGAAATTTAAAGTTTTTCCACTTATTAATTTAGTTCCGTTACTATCAATTTCAAGATTCATTTCTATATCAGAAGGATTTATATGAGCCACCGCTCCATACTGTGTTGCATCAATAGGATAATCTGAGAAAAAGTATGGAAGCGTTTTAAAAAAACCTTTATCGGGACTGCCTGGTGTGATGATATCACTCCCAACCCCTACTTTGTGCCAGCTTTTAATGGTTTTGTTTATAATTCTACTATCAAATATGTTTACATAACTCCCTGGCTTGAATTTAAAAAGTAAACTATCTGCACTCGCACCAGATCTTCTAACTAAGTCAAAATAAATATCTACCGGAAGATCATTTGAATGGCCATGATTGAAGTCTCGATAATCTATATAGCAATCTGCAATCAAATGTATATATGGTGGTTCTACTATGGAATCATAAAATTCAAACTTCCATAGTCCATAACTAACCCCTCCAATTACATTATTATTCCCATTTACAACATTATAATATTCTCCATCATCAAAATCTAAAACTTTAAATTCGTTAGGCTCCATTAATTTCACTCCACCTATAATATATTGTTCACCATGTGGTCCAAGCGGCCAATAAACGGGGTTAGACGGTTTACACCTAACCAAGGAATACTTCTGACCATAAGATGTGGAAGGGGCAGGATGTCCGCTAAAAACTGCACCAACTGGAAAAACTTTAACCAAAATTGGCCGATCAATACTGTTTCGGATCAAAATTTCGGCTTGCTGTATTGGATCGGATTGCGAGAAAGCATCTCTTAAAAAAAGTAAAAATATAAAAATGTAGAATATTTTTAATTTCAAATCAATAATTGTTTAAATTATTTAATTAATAAAATTTTTTTAGCATAAGAACTTCCATTATATTCTGTTTTTAAAAAATATATGCCTGAACTTAATTCAGGAGTATATACATTTAGAAGATATTTACCAGAATTTAAAATCGAATTTTCAATGATTTTCACCTGCCTACCCGAAATATCATACAAAGAAATTTTTACGTTTGACCTTTTATCTGTACTAAAACCTACATTGAATGACAGGTTATAAGGATTAGGATAAATCTTAATATCAAATTTTTCTACAACTGTTGAATTACTGTTTCCTATTGAAACGGTATTACCATATTTATCAATTTTAAAAATTAATGCGTCGATCTGTTTATCTCCCCTTTCTGAATTGTTTCTAAAAAAGTTATTTGAATCTAAAGAACCAGCAACTATATATCCGGAATCAGAAGTGTTATTTATATTATATTGCGAGATATAAAAATTCTCCGGATAATAGTAAAATTTACTAGTTAATATACTTCCGAGTGAATCTATAGTCATAAATCTTCCAAAATTATATCCTGATGTGTGTCCAAGAGCAAAATTACTATTGTATGTTTTAATTATTCTATCATATCCCATTGCAAATGCAAGAGGTTCATTTCTGTAATTCCTACTCCATGAAACACTCCCGCTACTATCAAATTTCTGGCAATATAAATAACCTTCCACATCGACTGATCCACTACCTATAAATGAATTTTCAGAAATTGAAGCTATGGAAAATATGCCCTTAGCAGGTAAATATCTTTTATTCCATATTACATTTCCGCTCGTATCTGTTTTTAAAATAAATCCTATTATTCCTCTTGCACCTGTTATATAATATGAATTATCTAAAAATAAAAAGGAATTATTGTGTGATGTATAAACATAAAAAGATGGTATGCTATCATAAAAAGATCTGCTCCAGATCACATTTCCGCTCGTATCAATTTTGGTTATGGAAGATGTCTGTAGTTTACTTAGTCCTAATAAAACAATTTTTTTAAAGTGATCGACAAAAGATAATCCCCTGAACCCAATAATACCCTGTCCTGAATAATCCCTATCCCATAATTTATTACCTAAAGAGTCTAATTTTAGTATATGTGCATTAAATTCAGATATGTATGGTAGAAAAATATTGCCAGTTTCATCTTCAATAACTGATACACTATATGTTAGATAACTAGAATCTCCGATAATTTTTTCCCATAATATATTCCCACCTTTATCAAACTTTACAAGATAAGCCTTAGGTATAGTAAAAAAAGTTTTTGGTATAAGTATCTCTTTTTCACCAGCCATAAGATAACATCCACTTCTCAGTTCAATACAATTATATCCGATCTCATTATATGGACCACCGATTATTTGTCTCCATACAATCGGTTGAGCAAAAACAGATTCTGAAGATAAAGTTAAAAGTAAAAGGAATAAAAATATTTTAAGAAAAGATCTCATCTCATATTTGTTTTCATACTTACCTGACAAATTAATTTTAAATCTCAAAGTGTAATTCCCTCCAAATCTGAAAGAGTATCGACTCAGAGGGATTTAATATTAAAAAACCTTACTTCACTAAAACCATTCTCTTCGTCATTATAAATTTATTTCCGTCAATTCCCTCAGCTTCCAGTTTATAAAAGTAAATACCACTGGCAAAACCACTTCCGTCAAAATTAATCGTATGTGTTCCTGAAACTGTGTATGAATTTAGTAAAGTTCTCAATTCACGTCCAAGCATATCATAGATTTTAATAGATACATTTCCTGAAACCGGAATATTGTACTTGATCAATGTAACCGGATTAAAAGGGTTTGGATAATTTTGTGACAGATAATAATTATCAACTAATTCTGTATTGTTAGATATTCCTACCGGCGTGACAGTTCCGAAGTCCGGATTTTTTCTTGGAGTTAATTTGTAATTACTGAATGCAAAATATAAAATACCTTCGGTGTAAGAAATTATATCATTCTTAGTAAGAAGTGTAAAACCGGGTTGGGGGGGATTTTGAGTTCCGTCCCAATTGTTTGTAAAGGTGTGGCTTCCGTCCTGAAGTTCAATTCTTGCTTCTGTCATCGAAGCATCACGAACTAATATTTCACCAAAATTTCTTCTGAACGTAGTATCCTGCAATGGTTCTGAAGTTGTACAGGTCAAACCAATTCCTGCATTGATACAAGTAATATCTACGGGTGTGTTAAATCTGCAAAAAACACTTTCCCATTTTTCAATTTCCATGTCTCCGTCCTGCCTGAAGTTTGCCAGCTGAGCAGTTGTAAGAATTTCTGCTGAAGGCTGTGGTTCTGATATTGACAGAACAACTATATTTGATGGTGTTACTATATTAATTCTTGTAACGCTGAAATTTTCTTCTACTGTTCCTTTGATCCTGACTCTGTTACCTTTCCTTAATGCATCAGTAGGGTTACCTGAGATCCATATACCGCTTAAAGGTCCCTGGCCATTTTGAATATAAACTCTTCTTGGTGAAGTCTGATTTCCACCGTTACCTGAAAAATTAATTCCGGGAATATCTGAAGTGTCTGCTGTTACTACGCCTTCAACGCCTCTGACATCGAAACCTTCATACGATGATCTACCTCCGTTATTTGGACAAAACTGTACGTCCTGCACCGACATGGAATCATTAAATCTTACTACATAAAATAATTTAGATCGTAATGTATCAGATGGTAAAAGCTTTACCGAACCCTGATTGTCTTCACTTCTCATGAAATATTCAACTAAAGTTCCTAAAGGTGCAGGAGGTAACTTTGCAGAATATATATTTCCTGTTATTAGTGGCATGTTTTTATTATTAAAACTACCGCCGTTAAATCTCCAGAAAAGTTTCATATCCGTTATTGTAAGCAGGCTTAATCCCGGATCCGTTGCAGTTACACTTACCTGCACACTGTCCGGAGGAGTTGGTACTCCCGGATTTCTTGTTGGACTTGATAATATAGGAGGGGCATTTCCAAGACTCAGATCATTTGGATAAATAGGAACGATCGCATAAGGAAGCTGGCCTCCAAATACACCTTCATTGTTGGTGTTTATAATAACACCTCTGATATAATTGACAAATGTACCTAAAGCAGGATTTGACCATGGCCTTAATGTATCACCCGAAGGAGAAGTTGAGAAAAAATTAGAAAAATCTCTCATATATAATTTATTTCCGTTTTCATCTATGATACTCCATGGCTGTCTGTTACCAACACCTGCTGCAACAGTAACATTTCTTAATTCAACATACATTCCTTCGTACTTTTCTCCGCCGACATAATTAATTGTTCCGCCGTTTGGATAGTCTCCATTAGAAAAATCCGTAATATTAACCGGGATAGGTGATGGACGTTTTGTAGGAGATCCAATTAATGATATTGTATAGCTCGACGCTGTATCATGCGCAAGCTGGGTCAGAGTATTTGCAAAATTATTTCCCGCAGTTGATCCGAATTCCTGAACGACACCTCTAACTTTTATTATTTGTCCTGAATCAATAAGATCTATTCCTGTTGCCGGACCTCTTGTGCCTTGTCTTATTACAAGACCGCCGAATGTTCCGTTTGACGTATCCTGAACATAACACGTCCAGCTGTTTGTGCCTCTTAATAAAGTTCTGAAATCATTATTTGATACCGAAACTTTTGGCGGGGCAACGACTCTTGCCACTATTTCAACAGAGTCACCCAGAAGGTTTGATTTATCTCTTCCCAATACAAGGGAATCATTAGACTTTGTTTGAATTTGCTGAAGTGTGACCGGATTGAATCCTCCGCTTAGAATATTAAATCCAAGTGAGTAAGCAATGTACGCTCCTATCAGGATGATTGGTAAATTTTTAAGCTTCATATTTAATTATTTGAGTTTTTAATTTTTCTGTTTTTATTTGTTGACCTATTTTATTATTACAAACTTTCCTTTTTTGATTTCTCCGGAATTAAGATCTTTGACCGTAAATATATACAGGCCGGTTGCAATTGCCTGTTCACTTTTTGTGACAAGATCCCATGCGTGTTCGCCGCCGGAAAATTTTTGAGTACCGTCAGAAAAAGTTCTGAACCATTCAATGTCGCTGCCATTATAAGTTGCAGCATTATGATCCAATCTGTCAACGAGATCACCGGCAAGTGTCCATATTGAAATCTGACATTTTGAAGGAAGATTATAAAAATAAATTTTCCTTAAAAGTTCTTTTTTGTTTCCGCCGCCGTCCCATACAGCGCTCCCGTAATATGGATTTGGATAAACACCAATTTCAGCATCAGCATTATCGTTAGCAGGAGTTCCCACTATCAGTCTCTGGGCATTTCCAAGAATACTGCTTTCCAGAGATTCAAGATTTTCTGTAACGTCACCTTTATCAAAAGCTGTTACTGAATAAACATATTGAAATCCGTTAAGCTGTCCCGGAAAATCAAATTGATACCAGTAAGCTGTTGTATCACCTTCAAAGAATTTTGGTTGAGTGAGTTTTATAAAATTAAAACCAGTGTTGTTGCTTACGTTATTATAAGCACTGTCAAATTCTCCGACTATGTGTAATAAAGTTGTCAGATCCTGATTAAGAGTCAGGTCTGCGCCGGCATTCGTACGATAGATTTTATATCCTTCAAAATCCATGATGTTAGATATTGGATCAATGGAACGCTCTGCGTTTGCAGCCCAGAATAATGAAACATTTTTATCTTTTACAATTACTTTGACTTTTGGAACATCCGGAGGTGAAGGAAGTTTATAACCATTATCATAAGCACTTTGCGCCCAGCCTGCTGCGGTATATAAATTTTTCTTTTGAAAATCCGTGTCCAGTGTTGCGGGATCTGTACCGTTTTTCTTTGCACAGATAACAGCATAAACAACATTGATTGTGTCCTGGGCATAATTTAATCTGAACCTGCTGCCATCATTCTTTCTATAGGGACCATAGGAAACCAGTGTTGACCTGTTACTTGGTGAAAGCCGAAGCTGATTGATTTGATTTGTATCGATCCTCAGCCCGCTGCCAAGATAACCATTCAGCCGGATATATTTTGAATCATCAGTTGTTGGTGAGAAATAAACAGGGTCAGTAGTATTTCTGAATTGCCATATGGTAAAATAAGTTTTGTTAAAAACATTTTCGGTATCTAACTTTGGACTTGTTCCGAGAAATTTAAAACCTACATAACTGTTTGTAAACCCCGGATCTCCGTTGTAATCATATTCATAAGCCATACCCAATGTATCAATATATCCGTCTGCTCCTTTATTATAAAATGAAGATCCTCCGGGAGGAGTAATATTAGTATTCCTTACAACGCCGTCACACCACAGCCCGACAAATACACTATCAATGGGAGAGTTGTTTCCGCGATAGCCGATATTAACAATTTTATAATTTAAAATTACCCAGTTGTTTGCAAAATTAAAATCATAGCAATATGTTTCCAGCAAAACTTTAACTCCCATAGGTGTGTGATTTTGTATCACCGTCCCATTGGCAGTTAGATTTGTGTCAAAAAACTCGCATACAAAATCCTGATGAGAAACAGCATCAGGTCTGAAATTAGGTGAGTTTTGAAGAGATGATCTTTCAAGAATTCCTAAGCCGGGAGCATTTGTAAATTCAAAACCTTCGGTCCGGTTAGCGCTGGATACATCAACGGCACCTGTAGTTACACCCTTAATTCCATCTTTAACACCTCCGATCCAAATGCCGCCAATAAACAAATGTTCAATGCCTGAACCTTTTGGGTATTGCAGAGATGGCTGATTTGGCAAAGAAACAAAACCATTACCTATTGTACCGTAATTAGTAACAGTAAGTGCAATGTTGCCGACATTGGTGAATTTATTATTTACATCATCCTGAATGCCTGACGGATAATAAAACGCTGCCGATATTATGCTCAGAAATACTATCGATGAAAGACAAAGTATCTTTGAAATAAATGAAAAATTTAATTTTACTAATAAAAATTTTATATATGGTGTCATTAATTATAATAAGAGTATACGTTTAGTGAAGTTTGAAATTAAGTTTTTTATAAGTAAAAATAAAGCTAAAGAATTTATTGAGAATAATTAATAATAATTAATAATAATTAATAAGAATAAAGCTTATGCAAAATGTTTTAAACACGTTTTTTATTAATCTTAAAATATTATTTCAGCGATCTTTTGAATTTGAAATTAAATCATTCCTTCTTAAAAACTTTTATGTGATATGTTTCCCAGGATGTTTGGCCTTCGACTAGATAATCAATTATTTCTCTGGAGGTTTTATATTCATCACCTTCTTTACGATATTTATAAACCGGGACGCTTGTACAATTATTAACTGTGTCTATATATTCTTTTATCAATTTAATGTTTGGTAAAGATTCAATTTGTTTCAGTGATAAGTTCTTTATGACAAATGCATTGCCTTCAAGATAATTGCACCAGACAATTAATGATTTATCAAATCGCTGAACAGTGGAGTCATTTAATTTTTTAAATGTTTCTCCTCCCAGAAATGGCTCATCCATTGCATTTGCAAGCTGATGCATTTGGGATAACACTTTGTAATCCGGATATTCATTTGCAGCTGATTTTGCGATTTCTTCCGTTATAATATCCATTCCATATTTGTTATGAAACGGTGTAAAGTATGGTCCAAGTATAAACAGCACGATCAAAATTAGTATCTGAATAATCTTTCTCAGATACGTAAATTTTAATAAATTGTAAAAACTGCCTAACCCGATTACTGAGATTATACCTATCAGCGGACCAACAACAGCAACATATCTTAGCTGACCAATACTGCAGGTAAGATTTAAACCTTTCAATGCAAGAAGTGTCTGTAATCCGATTCCGGAAACAATAAAAATTAATATCAGTCCGTACTGTCTAAATTGTTTTTTTATCAAAATTATTATTAACCCTGATATTAGTAAAATCATTTGAATCACCCCAAAAATTTTCGCGGAATGGATGATATAATAATACCAGTCTATGCCGGCGTCAATTTTTTCTAGCCGGGAATGAAGCAGCATGTCGCGGAAAAACTGCAGAGGATCAAGTGTAATGACAGTTGTGTAAATGTACCATAGCAAAGGCCCAATGAAAATCAATAAACATACTTTGTAATTTTTTCGGAATAAATAAATTAAGAAAAATATTCCCGCAACATAAAAATATTCGGTTCTGAAAATAAATATCAAAGATGAAGTGATCATTACGAAGGAAGGTTTTTCTTTGATAAAATAATAGTAAGACAAAATTATGAGGAAGGCTGCAGGAAGCTCTGCCAGTGACGTATAAGATATATTAAATAATACGGGCTGAAAGCCAATAAGCGGAATGATCCACTCAGCATATTTAACATTCTTGTGAATTAAAATTTTATAAGCAAAAAAAATTGTGAGTAAAAATAATACTGAAGATGCTATCTGCACGCCTTTTAATCCAAACTGTGCAGGGATTGCGAATAGTAACAGACGCCCCATCCTGTGCCATGCATCTGTGCTTCCTGTATATGATTCAAAGTAATGCCGGTTAAAGTTGAAGTGGCAGCTGTCATCGATAAAATAAAATCCATCAGAATTAAATATCCAGTATGCCTGAACAATAATCAGTACCGTCCATAAAATATATTTCCATGAAATCTTTTTCAAATTTTAAAAATTATTCTCCTATTATTTGGATCGCCACTCTTCGTGTCCTTTTTCTATTATCAAAATCTATTAAAACTATTTGCTGCCATGTCCCGAGTAAAAGTTCACCTTTAATAAAGGGAATATTAAGAGAAGTTCCTATGAGTGCAGATCGTATATGTGAATGTCCGTTATTATCACCCCATGTATCATTGTGATGATATTTATTGAATGCCGGAATTAGTTTATCTAAAACCTTGGGTATATCTTTCAAAAGTCCGGGCTCATATTCGATAGTTGTTATTGAAGCTGTAGATCCGATGCTGAAAACAGTACAATTGCCTTCCTGCATTTTACTGGAGGTAATAATATTCTGCACATCATTATTAATATTTCTAATATCGCAGTCTCCGTCAGTCGATATAATTATTTCCTTTGTGATTATTTTCATTGTTGTATTAAAATATTAATTCCTTTTAAAACCAGGTTGCTGTCGAATTCATTTATCAATTTAGTCTTTTTCCGGATCAAATAAGAATTGCCGCCGGTGGCTACAACAAAAATATTTTTATGCATCTTTTCAACTTCATGGATTATTCTTTCCACTGAAAATAAACTCTGAAATAATACTCCGGCATTTATATTTTCAAGTGTGTTATTGCAAATCAGCTTTTTAGGGTATTTTAATAAAGGGCGGCGAAGTGAAGTTTTCTCAATTAATGAATTTAATGAAGTTACAATTCCCGGGACAATGAGGCCGCCTTCCAAAACACCGTTTATTACAAGTGTGAAAGTGGTGGCTGTCCCGAAGTCTATGATTAAAATATTATTTCTCTTAAACAGTGTGTAAGCCGCAACCGCACTGCAAATCCTGTCACTGCCTAATCCTTTTTTGTAATTTATTTTTATTGGAAGTTTCATCTGTTCATCGATGAATACAGGTCTGAGTTTAAACTCCTTCACAAAGTAAGCACTCAAAAATTTTTTGTCTCCGCCTTTCAATATAGACACACCGATTTTTTCAAAAAGAAACTGTGGTTTGAATTTAAAATTTTTTGAAAAATCTTTTTTGAAATTTTGTTTGGAATAGGGGAAACTTTTAATTAAAACTGAATTCAGTTTATTTAAAATACCTTTTCCGATCTTGATCTCGGAATTGCCTATATCGATAAGTAAATTATTCATTTCAGATATTTAAAAAAAATGCGTAAAAGATAAATATCCTTTACGCATAATATTTTAAAACGGTAAAACTTATTTAAAAGGAAACTTCAGTCCGGCTGTAAATATGAAGCAGGAAATATTTCCTCCGTCATTAATTATCAACTTATACTTTCCGTCTATCAATAAATTGAATGATGTTCCTAAATTTCTTAACTCTATCCCGCTTCCGATCAAAATGCTGAGTTTTGTAAAATCTGATTTATCTGAATTGTAAAAATTAACTCCGGCTCCACCATCAATATAAGGAGTTAAATTTTTTGATGTCTCTGTCAGATAAGCTCTTGCAAGTCCGGCGATTTCAAAATTACTCTGATTTTTTGCTTTCCAGTAATTTGCCTGAGGGACAAATGAAATTCCCCCTGATTTCAATTCAGCAAAAACACCTATAGCAAATCCGACTTCACCTTCAATTGATGCAACACCCATGTTAAATCCAACACTTGCTCCGGTTGAAGGCAGGGCATTGAATGTTGAATTAAACTTATGATCTTTTATTGTAAATTGGTTTAAATTTTTCAAAGGCTGTAAGTATTGAGAAACGGAAATGTTGGAAGAAATGATCAGGATTGTTATAGCGAGAATTATTTTTTTCACTTAGTTTTCATTTGGTTTCGAAATAATTAATTTTAACTGTTCTTAATTTAAGTTTGATATTTCCATTTTTTTTATTTCATCACGAAGCTGGACAGCTTTTTCATAATCCTCTTTTGTGATCGCTTCTTCTAGTTCATTTTTAAGCTGAAGAAGTTTTTTTTCTTTATTTGAAAGATTTTTAGTTTCAACGGGTTTTGCTTTGATATTTTCCTGGCTTACTTCAGCAGCTGAATCTTCATATTCGCCATCCTGTTTCGGGAGAACCTGTTCGTCATAATCAGGAATAAATCCGACTTCATCCATAATTTCTGTGTTTACATATATGGGTGCTGAAAATTTAAGTGCTACTGCAATTGCATCTGAAGGTCTTGCATCCATTTCCTCAACACTTGATGAATCAAATTTTATTTTGGCAAAAAAAGTAGAATCTTTTAATTCATTGATTGTGATGTAACTCACAGAATATCCAAAAGTTTCAATAACTTCTTTTAATAAGTCGTGAGTCAGCGGACGTGGCGGTTTAATGCCTTCAAGTTCAAGCGCAATTGACTGCGCCTCATATTGTCCGATAATGATCGGGAGCCTCCTGTTTCCTGCAACTTCTTTTAAAATTATTGCATATCCTCCACCGCTGATCGAAGGAGTGAGCGAAAGTCCGAATATGTCTACCTGAATATTGTCTTGGGAATTTTCCATTAATATTTATTATAACTTTATTATAACTTTTACTTATTTACAACTAAGCTAATTTAAAAGTTTCATACTTACAATATATTTTATAAACGCTCATATTTAAAGTTATTTAGACAAAACCTTTTTGAACTCTTCCGTTAATGCAGGAATAATCTCAAATACATCTCCGATGATACCGTAATTTGCGATCTGAAAAATCGGAGCATCTTTATCCTTATTGATGGCAACAATACATTTTGAAGATGACATTCCTGCTAAATGCTGAATAGCACCGCTGATCCCGCATGCAATATACAAGCTTGGCGCTACTGTTTTGCCTGTCTGTCCGACTTGTTCTGAATGTGATCTCCAGCCTGCATCAACAACGGCTCTCGAAGCTCCGGTAGCTCCTCCGATAGATGCTGCAAGGTCTTCGATAAGATTAAAATTTTCCGGTCCTTTTAAACCTCTGCCTCCGGAAACAATCCTGTCTGCTTCAGATACATCTATTTTTTCAGTGCTTACAATAATATCTTTTACAACTGTTGAAAAATCCTGTTCATTAATATTTAATGAATTGATATCGATTTTTTCGATTTCAATCTTACCACCCTCAACAGTATGCGCTTTAAAAACATTGGGTCTTAATGTGAGTACAATTTTGTCTGTGTTTGATTTTATTACAGTGAGACTCTTTCCTGCATACACAGGCCGTGTTGCAACAATTTTTTCATTTTCAAATTGTATATCTACGCAATCATTGAA
>JBDSYA010000052.1:0-10326 GCA_039925865.1 Ignavibacteria bacterium | reverse complement strand
TGAAGAAGCAGGAAAGTCTTTGGAAAATACAATGTACGATTATCTGAAAGATAAAGAGATCCTGCTCATCATGGATAATTGTGAGCATCTTATTAATGAGTGCGCAAACTTAGCAGAAATGCTATTGAATAAATGCCCTAAGCTTAAAATCATAGCGACAAGCCGTGAAGCTTTGAACTGTCAGGGAGAACAGACTTACAAATTACCCGCTCTATCAAAACCTGATTCAACAACAAATTATACAGTCGAAGAACTTCTTCAATACGAAGCAGTCAGATTGTTTATAGAAAGGGCACTTGCTGTTAATCCAGCATTCAGGGTGAATAATGAAAATGCTCACGCACTTGCACAAATCTGTTGTAAGCTTGACGGAATTCCGCTTGCGATCGAACTTGCATCTGTTAAGATAAAAATTTTAACAGTCAGCAGTATTTGTGAAAGATTAGATAACAGGTTTAAACTTCTTACCGGAGGAAAACGAACTGCGCTTCCGAGGCAACAGACTCTGAAAGCATTAATAGACTGGAGTTATGATTTGCTTTCGGAAGATGAAAAGATATTGTGGGGCAGATTGTCTGTATTCAGCGGAGGCTGGACACTGGAGTCAGCAGAAAAGATCTGCTCGGATGAAAATATTTCAGAAGAACAAATTCTCGACTTGCTGAGTGCGTTGTCCGAAAAATCAATTATAGTTTATGACAGTGATAAAGACAGATACAGGATACTTGAAACATTAAAGCAATACGGCGAAGAAAGAATCAATGAAGCAAACGGAGCAATAAAAATATTTTCGAAACATTTAGATTATTTTTTTAGAACTCTCTGAAACAGCAGAACCGAATTTAAACAGTTTAGAATCACAAATCTGGCTTGATAAACTTGAATCTGAAAAAGATAATTTTCATACTGCAATAACCCGGTCTGTATCAAACAACGAAAAGGAAAAAGGTTCGCGTATTGCAGGGGCACTGGGAAGATTCTGGAAAATACGTGGTCATCATTCAACAGGCAGAAACCTTCTGGAATCAGTATTGGATAATGCTCAGGAATTAAGTAAACCTGTATTAAGAAAAATATTGTCATGGAATGGAATTCTTTCTCATGATCAGGGTGAATATGAACTCGCACTGAATTTTCATAATAAAAGTCTTGCATTAAGCAGCGAGTTAAATGATAAAACCGGAATAGCAGGCACACTTAACAGTATGGGTGCTATTGAATCGGACCGGGGAAATTATGACCGGGCTCAAAAATATTATAATGAAAGTCTTGTATTAAGAAGGGAGTTAGGAGATGATTTCAATATTGCGCGCTCTCTGGGTAATCTTGGAAGCTTAGCTTACGAACTCGGAAATTTTGAACAGGCACAGAAGTATTATAATGAAAGTCTTGATTTAAAACGAAAGACGGGGAATAAGTATAGCGTTGAAGAAACTCTTAATAACCTTGGAAACATTGCGTTCGCTCATGGTAATTATGAACAGGCTCAGAAATTTCAGGAAGATAGTCTTGCATTAAACCGGGAACTTGGAAATAAAATCGGCTTGGCAAATTCTCTTAATAATTTGGGGAAAACAGAATTTACAAGGGGATTTTATGAACAGGCTCTAAAGTATTATGAAGAGAGTCTTGCAATACAAAATGAGATAGGAGAAAAAAGCGGAATTTCTTACTCTTTAAATGATATAGGAAATTTATATTTACAATTGGAAAATTTTGAACAAGCGGGGGGTTATTTTCAAGAAGGTCTTGCAAACTTCAGAATCATGGGTGAGAAACTCGGTATCGCAATCTCTCTTTACAACCTTGGAAATTTAGCATTGATAAAATCAGAATATTCTGAATCATTGAAATTAATTGAAGAGAGTCTCGTTATTAGCAGAGAAATTGGTGATAAGTGGGGTATTGCTTTAAACATCAATGCTTTAGGAAGTTTAGCTTTCTATGACGGAAATTATGAACAAGCACAAAAGTATTTCAAACAAAGTCTTGATTTAAAACAAGAGATGGGAGATATACGAGGAATTTTATTAACTCTCATTGGCTCATCCGCAATATATTGCAAATGTAACCACGCAAAAGAAGCACTGATAATTCTAAGTTTCGTGGAAACTACAGAGAAATCATTAGGCTGCATCTTAGATATAATTGAACAAAATCTTAAAGAACAAATAATGAATGATCTGCACGAATTATTAAATGATGAAGATTATTTTAAACACTTTGAAGAAGGAAAGAAGTTAACACTTGATGAAGCATGTCACTTAGCAGTTAACGATAAGAAATTTCAAATTTCAAATGACAACTTATAAAAATTTCTAATTCATATTTCTATTTTCGATTTTAATAATTGTAATTTCTTATGATTGGTTTTCAATATAATTCAAATCTTTTATCTGAATCATGATCATTGTTATGGATCAAATTACTTTTTACAAGCATCACCCTTTTAAAAATGCAGCAGCAAATTCTTTTGCAAAATCATTGAGTTTTATTTTTCCCATAACAGGCTTATCCTTATCGTACTCTTCCCGCAAAGCACCGCTATGTGTAGCTGCTCCCATTTCTATTAAGTTATCAGCAATATGAGCCGGTACTCCATTAGCTTCTAAACCGTTTTTCATTTGTTCATTCGTCAGAGTTATCCATTTTAAATCATTCATACCAATGGCTTTTCCCAAAACGCCGGCAATCTCATTGCAAGTATGATCATCGCTTGCAACATATAGTACTTTCCTGCCGGTAACCGGCTTTACTATTTCCTCTGCAATTACATCAGCAATATCCGTTGGAGAGACCATTGCCAGCTTATCCTCACCGCCATAGTTTGCACCAATAAATCCGGTTGCCTTAATCATATTTATAAAGTTGTACAAGTTATAGTAGAAATACGCGGGTCGGATATGAGTAATATTAACGTCTGACAAATTATTCAAAATTTTCTCTACATTGTATGATCCAACAATAAAGCCTGTACCTTTATCTAAATGAGCACCATAACTGCTCAGACCTATTACACGATTTACGCCGGATTGCTGAATAGCTTTCGCATAGTTGCGGCCAAGCTTGATATAATATGCGGTCTGGTCAGTTTCTGCAAAGTTTGGAGGAACCATACAATAAACTGCATCAGCTTTTGAAAATGTTGATGCAAGAAAATCCACATCTTCTAATGAACCGATTGCTACGGTTGCTCCAAGCATTTCAATGTCTTTTTGCTTTTCAGACTTGCTGCTTACCACCGTAACCTTATGACCTTTTTTAATTAACTCCTGAGTCAGTGGCTTGCTTATATTTCCTAACGAACCTGTTATTATTACTTTCATCATTGTAGTGTTTAAATTTATTTACTAAAATTTATATTCAACTTCATTTTATCAACTGGAAAAGGATCAACAATTTTTGATCATGCATTTTCTTCAAAACCGTCCGCAATAATTTCTTTGTGGGTTGCTGCAGCTGGCCAAAAATTTTCATTCTCACACTCCAAACTGATTTAAATGATGATCTAAATGTTTGTACAACATATTATTCCATTCTGTTTTATTTAAAACTCCGAATGAAGCTGACTCTTTTTTATCAAAATCTTTCTCACCTAATTTCTGTGTTTTGTTTATATAATTGATGAGCCGCTGTTTTTCTGATTCAAAATCTTTTGTGTCATTGATTATGAACTGAGGGGCGGTTTTGCTATTGTGCTGATAAGGAGTTTCGCCAACAACCTTATTTTTTATGAGTGATTTTAAAATGAATTTCATAATGAGATTCGGTTTTGGATGAATACTTTCGAATATCATTTCGTAAGTCACATTGCAATGAGCCAGCATTTGTGGAGCGTTCATTTTACCCCAGACCGGCTGAGTGTCCGGTCGGAGTTTGTTAATTCTCTGGACTATTTTATCTGAAACAGATTTTGTAAAAATGTTTGGCAGCGCCATAATTAGTTTGTTGAATTTGTTGAATTTGTTGAGTTTGTTGAATTTGTTGAGTTTGTTGAGTTTGTTGAGTTTGTTGAGTTTGTTGAGTTTGTTGAGTTTGTTGAGTTTGTTGAGTTTGTTGAGTTTCAGTTAAATGTATCAACTGAATTAACAATAAATTCAACTCTTTTTTCTAAAGTCCCGAACGGGACATTGACAATATTGTAACCGAGTCCTTTATAAATATCCGAAACTCTAACTCCAAATTTTTCAGCTGAAGCGAACTCCATTTTTCTTTCATCATCAGTAACGTAGATCTCTTTCCAACCGCTAAGCATAAAAACATTTTTGTTGTATTGATATACATTTGAAGCATTTACACAAACTTTTTTATTATTTTTTGAAAGTTCAGAATATGCTATCATATCCGGTATTCCTCTGTCAAAAAATACTAAACCATTATAATCCAAATTACTTTTATAATTCGAGATCGATCTTGACAGCATCAATTGAATGAACAGCTCAGGATTTCTGTCATAAATTCCTTCTCCGTCTATGCTCCTTTGCTCTTCTATAATTTGCCTTGCAGGTTCATCAATGCATAAGTAATTTTTTTTTCTTATCTCTTTTATGATCGTCGATTTCCCCCCGCCCATCGCCCCGGTTAATATGAAGTAATTATTTTTAATGTATTTCAATTATTGAGATAATTTAAATCTTAATTTTTATTTTAATTTCCAATTCTTTCAAATATAATAAAGTACTGTATTTCAAAATTAGTTTTGCTCAGTCATCTGATTTATGTAGAGAGTATGAGCATTCATAAAGAAATTCATATTCCTATTTATCTATTGCTGCCATGCCTGACTCATTATAACGGTCGCCGGTATCTGTGCCTAACGGCACGATTGCTTCTATTTGTTTCATTTCATTTTGATCTAAAATTATACTTGCGGCTTCAATATTTTCCTCTAAATATTTTCTTCTTTTAGTGCCGGGAATTGGTAAAGTGCCTTTTGAAATCACCCAGGCAAGCGCTAATTGGGAAACAGTTATTTCTTTTTTAGCGGCAAGCTTTTTGATCTCATTTACAAGTTCGATATTTTTATAAAATTGTTCACCCTGATAGCGTGGTATGTTTCTTCTGAAATCATTTTCAGGAATATCGTCCGGACTCTGAATTACACCCGTAAGAAAACCTCTTCCCAGTGGTGAGTAAGAGACAAACCCAATTCCAAGTTCATTGATAGTATCTAGAATTCCTGTTTCTTCAGGATTCCTTTCAAATAATGAATACTCGGTCTGTATTGCTGTTAGAGGATAAACGCTGTGCGCTTTCCTGATTGTCTCCGAAGAAACTTCTGAAAGTCCTATGTAACGTATTTTTCCTTCTTTAACCAGATCTGACATAGCACCGACTGTTTCTTCAACAGGTGTATTCGGATCTAATCTATGAAGATAATAAAGATCAATGTAATCTGTATCAAGATTTTTTAATGAACGTTCAATTGCTTTTTTTACATAATCTTTTTTGCCATTGATCTTCCATGTTAGCTGTTCATTATCATCTATTTCAAATCCAAATTTAGTTGCAATAATATATTTTTCTCTATTTCCTTTTATGGCTTTTGCGATAAGCCTTTCATTTTTCAATGGACCATACAGATCGGCTGTGTCTAAAAAATTACCGCCTAATTCCAGAGACCGATGAATGGTTGCAATGGCTTCTGTTTCATCAGCCTGTCCGTAAATATCCATGTCCGCAATCTTTGTCATTCCCATTGTCCCAAGTCCGATATTCGGAACAACTAATCCTTGGCTTCCTAAATTTACTTTTTTTAAGGTGTTCATAATATTTAATTTTTATAGTGGTGTGTTTTTGTTAATAAAATTTCATTACTTCTGCAAAATACTTAATGCAATATTAAATGCGTTAAAAACAATTGATAACTTTAGAGTCGAACTCATTATAATTTTAAATGTGCCGGGATCTTAGCGGAAAACTCTTTCGATTTTTAAAAGCGTGTATTCCACTGCTGATAAATAAAATTGCTGACACGATCAATGCGGCTATTACAATGGATTGAGAGCCTTGAAGGTTAGCTATTGCAACTGCTACAAGCCCCCAGACTCCGACTAAAGCAAACTCTCTCATATTTCTTTTCCATGTCATTAAAAGATTTATAACGCCGGCTGCACAAATCATTATGACAGCCCAGCTGATTTTCGAAATTCCAAAACCATCCCAGTTTAATTTCGTCAGATAGGCTGCTACATTAGCAATCAGTGCAACTGCAATCCAGCCCGAATATAAGGAAAAGGGCCACCACACAAATGCTATTCTATCAAGCGGTGCATCGTCTAATTCCATTCTGGTATTGACAACAATTTTCATTAACGAAAAAAGAAGAAGACACATTATTAAAACAGAAAGCCCTGTAAATTCATAAAGCCACGCTATGATCCAGAGACAGTTTGATATGCAGGAAATTACAAACCACCATCCTATCTTTAAAGCAATTGTGTCTTCGCCATTAACGTCTTTGAATAAACTCCTGCTCTGATAAATTACAAATAAAATCAAGCTTAAATAAATAAAGATCCAGATTGTGAAGGCATATCCGGCAGGTGTGAACAGGTTCTGATACTTAGCAGAAACATTTGATATCGTATTACCATTTAACAAACCCAGGCTGGAAATATAATTTACTATAATGGTAACGAACAAAGCGATTGCATTTGAAACTATTAATATTTTTTTCATTAAAGTAAAAGTAGAAACAATGTGTTTACTAAGGTCTGTTTGAATGACAATATTTTACTTAAATCTCAGAAGAGGTTTAGATGATTAAGATAAATTACTTTTTATCTTTATTATCTTCTTCAGGATCTTCTTCAGGATCTTCTTCAGGATCTTCATTATTATCTCCGTCGAGACTGTAATAATTATTTTCTTCGTCTTCACTACCAACAGCTTCTTCCTTGTCATCCATTTCTGATCCCGGAACGTCTAAGTCATCTCCGCTGACATCATCTTCAAAACTTTTTTCATTCGGCATATCGGGTTTTACATTGGGAGCTTTTTCAGAAGTTATATCTTCCGGGTCTATATTATCTGCTTTTTCTCCGCTTTTAAAAATATCTTCTGATTCAGGATATTCAGGATATCCCGGCAGATCTTCTTTTTCTTTATCTTGTATTTTCTTGTTCATAAAATTTTTTTAATTTTAGAAACACTTTAATAAAACTTCATCTTCTGAGAAGTGATATGAATGAATGATAACATAAATCTTTCAATTGAAATAAGATAGTAAAAGGATTGTTCATTACTCGCAAATGTTTCCTACCAACTATATTTTGGATTATTATTCAAAGTTCAAATTAAAATTTGTAATTTGGACTTACTAATTTTATTTAATGAAAATTCCAACCGGCAATATCACATTACTTTTCACCGACATTGAAGGAAGCACCAAACTTTCTCAGGATTTTCCTGAAAAAATGCAAGCCGCATTAAATACGCATCATTCGATTTTGCATAAAGCAATCGAAACCAATAATGGTTTTGTTTTTCAAATTATCGGAGATGCTTTCTGCTGCGCTTTTGAAAATACTGATGATGCAATTAAAGCCGCTGCGGATGCCCAGATAAAACTCAGTGATGAAGAATGGGATGAAACTGTAATCAGAGTCAGAATGGGAATTCATTCCGGTAATGTTGAATGGAATGGAAAATCATATATGGGTTATATAACACTAGCGAGGACTCACAGAGTGATGTCGGCTGCAAATGGCGGACAGGTCATAGTGTCTAATGATTCTTATGAAATTGCGAAATACAAAGTTGACCCTGAAATTTCATTTCGTGACCTTGGTGACAGGCGTTTAAAGGATCTTATTCAACCGCTAAAATTATTTCAGTTAATATCCTCAAATCTTCCTTCGGATTTTCCTCCTTTAAAAACTCTTGATGCACGGCCTAATAATCTACCGGTTCAGTTAACAAGTTTTATCGGAAGGGAAAATGAAATTACAGATCTGAAAAAATTATTATCCGATACAAAACTTTTAACATTACTCGGTCCGGGAGGCACCGGTAAAACCCGGCTTGCAGTGCAGGTCGGAGCTGATATGATAGATGATTTTGAAAACGGCGTTTGGATAGTTGAGCTTGCATCACTTATCGATCCTAATCTCTTAACACAGTCTGTTACGGAAGCATTACGTTTGAAAGAGCATTCAGGAATCACACCGGAAAAACTCCTGTATGATCATTTAAAAGATAAGAAAATTATGATCATACTGGATAATTGCGAGCACCTGATCGATGCCTGCGCAGTATTAGCTGAAAAACTACTTCAAAATTGTCCGCGCCTGAAAATAATGGTTACAAGCAGAGAGGCACTGAGATGCGGAGGAGAATTAATTCATAAAGTTCTTTCACTTTCTCATCCTGATCCTAAAATTAAAGTTGAACCGGAAATACTTGTACAGTACGAAGCCGTCAGATTATTCATTGAAAGAGCAATTGCAGTGAATCCGGGATTCAGAGTCAATAATGATAATGCTGCGGCTCTTGCGCAAATATGTTATCAGCTTGACGGAATTCCTCTGGCCATTGAGCTTGCTGCCGTTAGAACCAAAGTATTATCATTAGAAAATATCTGTAAAAAATTAAGTGACAGGTTCCGGCTCCTTACCGGCGGGAAGAGAACTGCTCTTCCGAGACAACAGACTTTGAGAGCTTTGATAGATTGGAGTTATGATCTGCTTTCAGATAAAGAAAAAATATTATGGAGAAGATTATCAGTCTTTGCAGGAGCATGGACGTTAGATGCTGCGGAGGAAGTTTGCAGTGATGAAAATTTAGATCAGGAAGAGATTTTAGACCTGGTAAATAACTTAACTGAAAAATCAATAGTTTTATTTTCAGGTACAAATGATAATTACAAAATGCTTGAGACGATCAGGCAGTACGGAGATGAAAAATTAAAAGAATCCGGTGAGACAAAAAGTTTTTACACAAAGCATTTAAGTTATTATTTAAATTTATGTGAAGGTGCAATACCCGAATTAAGCGGTACTAATGCGAAAAAATGGTTTAATAAATTTGAAGAGTTCTATCCTAATATACAAACCGGTCTGAATTGGTCAGTTGAGAATAATTTAAAAGAAGAAGGTCTCCGGCTGGCATTTTCAATGGGAAAGTTCTGGGAGCTTAGGGGACACTTTACTGAAGGAAGAAACTGGTTTGATAAATTATTTACTGAGACAGAAAATGTTCCGCGTGATATAGTTGCTAATTCTAAAGGGGCTGCCGGGATACTTGCGATCCATCAGGGGCAATATGATGAATCCGAAATCCTGATAGAAGATGCATTAAAAATATTTAAAGAAACCGGCAACCAAAAAGGAATTGCAAATTCTTTAAACAGTCTCGGGCTGAATGCTGTAGACAAAAGTGATTATAAAAAAGCAAAAGAGTATTTGTATGAAAGTCTGAAGTTGCGAAGAGAGATCAACCACAGGCTTGGTATTTGTTCTACATCAAACTCTTTAGGGCTTCTGTTTTTGATAGAAGGAGATTTTGTAAACGCAAAAAAATACTGGGAAGAAACTCTTGAAATTTCATTAGAAATAAATGACAGTATGTATGAGGGTATTGCATACAGCAACCTGGCACAAATCTATGATAATCTCGGAGATCTGCAAAAATCAAAAGAGTATTTTGAAAAGGGCTTGCAGCTTGACCGGGAACTTGGTAACAAAAACGGAATTTGCATATCGCTTTTCAATCTTGGTAATGTAGCTTATTTAAGCGGAGATTATATTTTATCCCGCCAATTATATGACGAGAGCCTGGCTTTAAGTAAAGAAACCGGTTACTTACAGGCGACACTTTACGCTCTGACAGGATTAGGACAGACCTCACTTGCAGAAAAGGAATATGTAATCGCAGAGAATATCTTTAAAGAATCTTTGATGCTTCAAAAGAACTTCATTGATCTTCAGTGTTCTGTTATAAGTATAATTGGAATTGCGGAGATCAAAGATCATAATGGTCAGTCTGAACTGGCTGCTACTCTTATCTCAGGAGTAAAATGTAAATACGAATCTGTTGGAGCATTCTTTGATAAAAATTTACAAAGTCAGTCGGATGTTATAATGAATTCTGTAATTAAACAAATCGGAGAAGCAAAAACTGAAGCGGCTGTTGAGAAAGGTAAGACTATGTTGTATGAAAAAATAATTGAGCTTGCTCAGGAAGATAACCCATGAAAATTTTTTTAATTTTAATAATTATTTTAATAAAATTATATTACTTTAAATTAAATTCTAAATCCTCTCGGGAAGTTGATGTCTTATAACTATCATTTAGTTTTTCTTAGTAGTTTAAAATTCAAAATGT
>JBDSYA010000051.1:0-6359 GCA_039925865.1 Ignavibacteria bacterium | reverse complement strand
CGAGATGAACTGTAAAAAATCTGTGTGCCCATTCTATGACATCGCTGTCGGCATCACCGGCAAGTATAACCGGCGTAAAATCTTTAAGCTGAATTTTATTCTTTTTGAAAATTGCAGGGATCTTCACAGTAAAATCCGGATCGCCGCCGCCTTGTTTCCAGTAAGCTCTTACAGCTTCCGTTATATTATCAAACGAACCTCCTATCGGATAAAGTGTTATCCCCTCGTATGCATAATCTTCGATGGCGATAACTCCTCCTTTTTTCAAAGACGCAAAAAGCTTTAATAAAAATTCTTCCGGTGATGGTACAAAGTCTATTACCCAACGAAGAAAAATAAAATCATAATATTCATTTTCCAGATCTGTCTCTTCCAGATTGCCCTGAAGAAATTTAATATTATTCCAGTTATTTGTTTCGCATGTTTCTTTGAAGTGAGAAAGATAAAGTTCGGATGGCTCAAGTGCTGTAATTTCTCCTTCATCTCCAACCCTTTGTCTTAGATCGGCAGAAACCAGCCCAGGTCCGGAGCCAACATCCAGGCACTTCCAGCCCATTTGAATATTTATCCTGTCAAAAAAATTGTCAGTTACTTTTTTCCAGACTGAGTGCTGAAACTGTAGGCGTTCCAGCTCGGTCTGATTTACTCCAAGTATGTATTCTGAATTTTGACTCATTATGTGTTATTTAATTTTATGAACATTGCAAAACTTACAATTCTAAATTTTTTTAGAAAACCCGATACATCTTTTTATATGAATGTTATGCAAAAATATTATTCACTCTTTTTAGTGATAGAATTATAATTGCAGCAGACATTCCTATCAAAGCTCCGGCAGTAACGTCTACCGGGTAGTGAATGCCGATCACGACTCGTGACAACGCTACCAATATTGCCCATAAGAATGCTGCAATAAAAAAATATTTTGATTTATTTCGCAATGTTTTGAAAAGTATATATGCTATCATTGTTCCCAAAAAAAATCCTGTTTGAGAATGTCCGGATGGAAATGAAAAACCTGAATCATAGATCCAGTTGTTCAATATGGGAGGATAGATATCTTTTATGCTGTCATCAGTTTCTTTAATTACCTGATGCAGATACTTTCTTCGTTCAATCATAGACATTGCAAAAAATTCTTGGCCATCGTTTTTCAAATAACCTTTTTCTATAAGAAATAGCTGAGCCGGCCGGGGTCTGTGTAACAGATTTTTCACATAAAACTGTGAAACGCCGGCAAGTAAAATCTGTGTAAATAAAATGAGACCTAAAAAGAATATTATATTAATGTATTTTTTTGGTGACTTTTTAAAATAAATCAGGAGATATAATAGTAAAATAATAAATATAAAAATCCAGCCTTCCCATCCCCCGGTTTCGGTAATTGCATACCATACCGGTGCGAGAACATCTGTTTTTTTATATCCGCTAAACTCGACAGGAAATAAAAAAACAATTGATGTAAGAATAAGAAAACTTATAACCGCCGATATATAAATGTAAATATTATTATTTAAGAATTTACTTTTCACTATAAGAAAAATTTATTAAAACTTTGTAAATTAGATTCAGTTAAAAATAACTTTCTTAAAAAAGTGTTGTCTGTACAACTTCTGCAACCGGACTGATCAAATAATGCTTTTTACCATTGGGCGTGCTGCATTTGTATCTCTTTCTGATCTTGTCCCCTTTTATAAATGTCTTTCCATTCTTCATTTTAAAAATGCAATTAACGGGGATGTCTTCAAGATGAACGTATTCAGACTCTTCATCATACTTTTTCAGAACTTTAATCAGGGATGCATCTGCACAAGTTGAAGCTTTTGGATTTATTGTATAACGGTTTAAACATTCATGCACATCTTGTGGAAAGATATTTAGTTCAAAAAATGGCTGAAGATGAAGCCTGTATTCTTCCTTCCATTCTTTTCCGTGAGGATTTACTTTGCCTCTGAATTTATTCCATGTTGCAAGGTGAGCAATTTCATGAACCAATACAATCAGAAATGAAAAAGAATTTAAATTTTGATTCACAGTAATTTTATGCGGACTTCCATTATACGGATGCCTGTAATCACCAAGTTTTGTAAGACGGGACCTGCATATCCTTAAGTGAAATTTGTATTTCTCAAACCAGCTTGTTATTATGGGGATTGATTCTGCAGGTAAATATTTTTCAAGGATTGAACTTTCCGGTGTGCTGATCAGTCAGATATTATATTAATTGATATTATTGTTTTTTATTCCACCCGGCTTTTCGGATCAGCATAAACATTTGTCCCCTGTGATGAGCTTCGTGTTCTATTATATGATATATGATCCATTTCTTTGAGATCTCAAAATCTTTATTTTTGCCTTTTCGAATTATTTTGTCTTCCAGTTCAATTTCTTCAAGTGAAGAAACATGATCCAAAAAATTCTTTCTTGTACTTTCATTTACATTGAGATACTCATTTATATCGAGTGTTTCTTTTGGCGGATCAAAATCGTCGCCGCTGTCATACCATTTATTGTAGAAGCATTTGACCTTCAATTCATTTGGCTGTTCGATGCCTGACAACACTTCAAGCCAATAAATATCGACCTCTGCAAGATGCATCAAATATGATCCGATAGAAGCTTCACCTTTTATGGGTTCACTGAATAACTGTTCTCTGTTAAGATGCTTAACTCCTTCGAGCGTAATTTTCCGTAAATCCTCCAGCATCCATATAAGCAAAGATATTTGATTTTTATTTTCAGGCATAAATTATTTTTTAAAAAAATTTCTAACTCAAGTTCGAGAGAGCATTTCTAAGATGAGCCATCACTTCGTGTATTTCATCCATTGTACATGTTCCTACAGATATTCGATACCATGTTGAATCGTCAGAAGAACCGAAGGAGGAAAAAGGAACTAAAGCAATTTTAGCGTCTTCTATTAAAAAGTTTGTAATATCGTTTGTTGTTTTAAGCTGAGTGCCGTCTTTTTTCTTTGATCCAATCAGGTCAAATTTAACCGCGAGGAAAATCGAGGCTTGCGGAGCGATCACATCTACTTTATATCCGTCTTCCATAAGTTTTTTGAATCCGTTATAAAATCCGTTAAGACGTTTTGAGATGGCATCTTTAAAAGAGTTGAGAAACGAATCTACAAGTTCATCATTTGCAAGATATCTTGCGATCGCAATCTGTTCAGCTTTTGGCGCCCATGCTCCCATGTGAGAAGTGATCGACTTCATTTTATCTATAATACTTTTCGGCCCATATCCCCATCCGACCCTGACGCCCGTTCCGCAAAATGATTTTGAAATTCCATCAACAAAAATTGTATAATTTCTCATTTCAGGATTTAATAAAACCGGATTGAAGTGCTGAGTGTCTCCAAGGGTAAGCAGCCAGTATATCTGATCATAAAGTAAATACACAGGTTTTTCATTTTCACCGCGGCGATTATTTTCATTAACTATCAGATCACAGATATCCCTGATCTCATCTTCAGTAAAAACTGTGCCGGTGGGATTTAGCGGTGAACATAAAGAAATTAAAGTAGCTTCTTTTATATGTGGTTCAAGATCTTCAGCCGTGGGCATGAAATTGTTTTCAGGTTTTGTTTCAACAGTTATAGCTCTCGCCCGTGTAAGATGCGCATAATGGTTATTGTTCCATGACGGAACAGGAAAAATAATTACTTCATCAAGATCAACAATTGTATTATATGCCGTAAAAATTATCGGCCTGGCACCGCTTGTAATTAATATTTCATCCGGAGTATAATCAAGCCCGGCTCTTTTTGTAAGAAAAGAAGATACCACTTCTCTCAGATCATGTGTTCCGTTTGCAGGAGGATAATTTGTGTGATGTTCATCATAAGCTTTCTTGATCTCTTCAGTTAATGGTTCCGGTAATGGAAAAATTTTAGGATCAAAATCTCCAATCGTAAGATTAAAAATTTTCTGACCTTGCGCGATCCTGTCATTGATCTGCCATGCAAGATTTATAATTTCAGAACCTATCAGATTCTCTGCCATACTTGATACAATGAGCTTTTTCTCATTTATATCTAATAATTCAGTGCTCATATGGTAAGTTTAAGTAATTTGAATAAAGACAATATAAATATTTGATTTGTGATATTGGATAGAAATATATAAGGATTTTAGTTAAATGCAGATTCGCCGTTTTGTTCAAATCTTTCGTCCGGAAAATTTCTCTTGGAATGTTAAGATTTTTGTAAAACAAAAAGCTCTTCCAATCTGGTGAGAAGAGCTTATACTCCAGATTATAAACTCTATAAATTTCCTTTCCATGCATCTCTCAATTTTTTTTGTGCTTCAGTAATTTTGTCAAGAATGGTTACATCATTTTCATACGCAACCCGGGTTTCGCTTACTTTTGCTTTCAATTTTTCCTTTTTTTCAACTCCGTTTCCATCCATACGGGCAACAACAATTTCGAAGTTATCACCTTTTTTTATTTTATTTTTTACTGATCCGAAAGCATCTTTAAAATTTAAGTAACTTAACTCTGTTCCGTTAATTGAAACAAGTTCGTCACCTTTTTCAATACCCAATTCCTTAATGAATTTACTATCGGAATTGTCAACTGAATTAATCTTCAAACGGTATGTTTTTTGATTGAATCCTATCTGAAGTCCGCCGCCTAAACTGATCACTTCATAAGGAGTGCTCTCAACTTTAATGCCGATCTTTTTGAGAATTTCATCATAAGGAATTCTCGTTGAGCCGGCTACATAACGGTTAAGAAATTCTCCAACCTTTGGAGAACTCAGGATTGAAATTTCGTCTATTAAATCATCATCTTTGAATGATCTTTCTTCGCCATACTTTTCCGAAAGTTTATTTAATACATCCTGCAAACCCTGAGTGCCGTTACTTTCTTCTCTGATTAAAATGTCGAGGCATAATCCGATAAGTGCTCCCTTTTCATATACGTTTGAATATTGACCTGAATGCTCATCCAGAGCGCCTTTGCTCAATTCTGTAAATGCAAGTGTATCATTGAATTTAGAAGAACTGTTCATTTTTCCTTCAATAGCTTTTACATATTCTTTCAGGTCTTTCAATCCTTCTCTTAACTGAATATAATCAGCATGATATTCTGTAACTCCTTCATAAAGCCAAAGATGTTTACTCATTTTAGGATTGTTGAAATCAAAATTTCCAATTTCCTCTGAATGAAGGTTAAGAGGTGTTACGATATGATAAAATTCATGAGCATTGGTTGATTGCAGCTGATTAAGAATGTACGGAGCAGCTTCTTTTGGGACATCAGGCATATAATAAAAAGATGAATAATTATGTTCAAGTGCACCGAATGAACCGGAACCTTCTGTATTAGAAAAATAATAAATGAAAGTATATTTATCAGCAGGAAGCTTACCTCCAAGAAAATTTCTAATTGCATTCAGGAGTGTTTTCAATTTAACGGATATATCTGCGGAAGTTATCGCTTTACCGGGTGAATAAACTGAAACTGAAATATTGGCTTCATCAAATTTGATAGTTGTAGTATCAGGAATATTAAACATAATAGGACTATCAACTGCATACTGATAGTCAGGAGCAGTAAATATTTCTTCATTATCAGTACGCGAAATTGCGTTAAGACTTGTTGATCCGTAAAATCCGGAAGGTTTAGTAAAAGATAAAATATAATCATTGGTTATATATTCACTGAAATATCCAAAAAATCCCTGGTTGTTAATGACAAAAACTGTATCTTTTTCAATGCTTGTTCCCACCGGCTCAAAGATCGCATTATTATCAGTTTGTCCGTATGTATCATCTGTCAGATATTTTATTTGATAAAGGTTATTTGCATTTGAAATTTCCCATGTGTTAACATCTATTTTTTCTACAGGAAGCTCTAAACCCGCATTATCAGTGGCTTTTAATTCAGTAACGAATCTTCCAAAATTATAAATTTTATACGTCCCGGGCACCATTGCAGGAAATTTATATTGTATTTTTTCAGAATTAATTTTAGGTGTTATAAGTCTGACTTCAAGACGGTCATCTACAACATTATTGAGATCAACAAAGAACTGATAAGTATCGTCTTGAATTATTGGTTTCAGATCCTGCGAATACAAATTTGTAAAAATTGAAAGGAAGATTAACAAAAATATTTTTTGCATAAAGAATTAAGTAGGATTTTAATTTGAAATTGGAACAAGTTAAATAAATTACATATAAGATTAAAGTTGGTTGAATTGGTTGAGTTGTTGAGTTGTTGAGTTCTAGTGACTTAACATACTTAACATACTTAACATACTTAACATACTTAACATACTTAACATACTTAACATACTTAACATACTTAACATACTTAACATACTTAACATACTTAACATACTT
>JBDSYA010000050.1:0-27969 GCA_039925865.1 Ignavibacteria bacterium | reverse complement strand
CAAGAATGTTTTTACTGAATAATGACATAGTAAGAAGCATACTTACCGGATGTGAATATTTAACCTCGTTTTCATTCTTAAATTTATCATAAAACTTTTTTACAATTTTAACTGAAACAAGGTTGCTGAATTTATCATTTTCAAATAAATATTTTTTTAATTCCAGATCATTCGACTCACCTTTAAACTGGATCTCCCAGTTTCTTGTAGTGAGCTTTTCTCCGGAGATCTTTTGCTTTAATATTCTTTTAACTTTTTTATAGGCACGTACAGGCAGTCTGCTCTTTTTACTGAAACTTTTATATGTGAATAAATTTAAAGGTTCGAATGACTGCCATGGAATTTCAGCAAGCCGCTGATCTTTCATTTTAATGTATTCTATTTGTATTTTTCTTGCTGCTAAATATTTCTCCGGAATAGTACATATGAATTTGCACATAGCATCATCATAATATGGAAGCACAATAGAATGATTATTACTGAATATATTCAGGTTAGCGCTTGTCCAGCGGGGAGCCCAGTACATTGATTTAAAAGCACGTAAACGCGAATTTGCATTTTCAATTTCTAAACTGCTCAATAACCTGGATATTCTTTCATTTAAATATTCTCTGAAATTACCATCTAAACCCCAGTGTATCCACAACGCTTCTGCAAGTTCAAGTCCTCCGGATTTAATAATTTTTTTCCATAAAACTTCTATGAGTTCGTCAGGAGAAACATTATCGCTGATTCCCATATCATCAAACAATACATCGCCCCAGTGACCCAGGTAAAAAATATTTCCAAGATCTTTAATTTCATTTATGACGGCCATTTGACGCGGATGTGTAAAGTCTGCATAACATTGATTTATCAGGGATAACTTATCAATGACTTTCCATAAATAACCTTTTGGTATTTCAAATTCATGGAAAGGAAAATTTTTGACGTTACAAATTTCTTTACCGTATTTGGTTTCATCAAAACTATTCGCAAATTTATAAGAGTAACAATTAACCTCACTCGATGTGCCCAATGCAGCAGCCTGTGTACGGCTGTCTAAACCTCCTGAAAGCGGAAGGATTATTTTTTTATTTCTAAGATTTTCAAATGTGATCTTTTCAAAAAGTTGTGCAAACTCCTCTGAGGCCTGTTTAAAAGAAATGTCTCTTGGGCTGTAATGCCATTTCCAGTAAGTCTTTTCGCTCTTAACAAAATCATCTTCAACAGAATATTCTGTTGCCGGCTGCAGAGCTTCAAGATCATTGAAGTAAGTATCTTTTTCTAAAAAAAAACCTGTGGCTGCAAATATACAGATCGCTTTATAATTTAAACTTGCCGACCTTCCCTTTTTAACAAAAGTCTGGTTTACAGGAATAATCGGGATCTTCATATTATCAATTACCTTTGAACCAGTCAAATCTCAATTTTGCCGAGACCCTCGTTGCAAGATCAAATGGCAATATTACATCAAGCAAATAATCTTTTATATATTTTTTCTTTAACTCCGGTATTGAATTCAGCTTACTTAGTAGCTCTTTTCTGCTTGCAAAATAATTTTTTTTGCCTGCAATTCTTTTAAGGCATTTATAGTATGCAAATTCATTCTCTTTTAAAATAGATTTTTTTGCTGAAGTTTTTTTTAAAAAATCTATTACCCACTTATAAAAATCCAAATCCCATTTATCCATATCACCGCTTTCGTTTGCAATTCGTAAAGTCGAGCCGGCATGTTTCCTGTATTTGACAAGAATTTTATCTTCATAAAAGATCGGAAATCTTTCCGCGATCTTGAGCCATAATACGATGTCTTCCGAGCCTTTTATGGATTCATCATAGCCTTTGACTTCATCAAAAAACTTTCTTCTTACAAGGATCGCACCCGGTATAGGCGTACCCCGTAAATCACTCAAAAAAATCTCAATAAAATCGGGCGGGTGATACAGCCCAGTTGGTAAGCCTTTGCCACGGTATCCTATCGGCTGCTTGAATTCTCTGTCTTTGTACCAATATAGCGAAGGTCCCCAGATCATAGCACAGTTACTCGTTTTTTCCAAAGTTGTCAACTGGCTGGACAACCTGTCCTTATACCAAATGTCGTCCTGATCAATAAAAGAAATTACCTCGCCAATAGATTTTTCAACAGCCCTGTTGCGGGTAAATGCAGTACCATGATTTTCATTTTGTTCGTGTTCATATAGGAATATTTTTCCCGGAAATTCCTTTTCGTATTTACGTGCAATTTCTTTCGTTCCGTCATTACTGCCGTCATCAAAAAATATCCATTCCCAGTCAATATAATCCTGCGCGAAAACGCTGGCAGCTGTTTCTTCAAGCGTTTTTGATCCGTTAAACAATGGAGTGATAATGGAAATTTTAGGCATGCAGTTTATTTCCCAAGATAAATTAAACCATTACCCATGACTTTACTGTCCTTCTTTATAAATTCTTCATATCTGTATTTCACTTTTGTTTCATTCCAGAATTTAACGACACCATAACCGTCTTTATGTGTATTAATATCGTGAAAACCAATAAGACCATCATTAGAGAGAAAGTTAAGGTAGATCTCAAAATCTTTTTTTATTCCTTCATAAGTATGATCACCGTCTATATATAGAAAATCTATTTTATCTCCGTTCAGAATTTTTTCAAGTTCATCTGTAGTAGTTTTTGCCTTAGAATCTCCTCTGATAAAATAGAGTTGTGATGCATCTCTGTCATAAGCAAATTCTTTGAAGAACTTTATTCTTTTGCTGTCATAGCCTCCGCCAAACTGACCGTCGGGCAGATCGATACTGATTATCTTTTTTGCCTGAGGATTTATCCTTGTCCACACATAAAATGTTCCGCCATTCCACGTTCCGATCTCAGCAATAACCTTGGGCTTATGCTTCACTACACGAAGACAAAGTTCATATAATTCTTCATCTATCTGTGCCAAACGAATTTTGTCATAAAAACCGCGGCCGGAATAATTGCTGACAGACCTCAAAACATCTTCGATCTTGTCAGACTTCATCACAGCATGCAGATTTTTTTTTGAAACAAAAAATGCAGCTTTATCTTTTAGATCCTGATACAGGTTATCGCTTTTACTCACAAGTATTCTTTTAATTTAGATCTAAACTTTTCGTGCAATAGAATAAATTGTTGTTTCAGGCATGAGCCTCGATAATTTGAAAATTCCTCCCGCCAAAAATTTTCTGTGAATTCTTCTTACAAAATGTCCCAAACTGCTTTCATCTGAATTTTTATCCTGAAGGATCTGAGGCAGTGGATATTTTAACGGCATTAAATGCTCTTCCTTTTCCCTCGTAAGAGATATCATGGCTTTTTCATCATCAAATTTAAGATCTGAAAATAATTCCTTTGTTCCATCATATGTGAATCTCCAGAGATCAATTGGCATTTTTGAAATTTTTCTTACATAACACTCTGATAGAATTGCCACACCACCATTATTTAAAAGTGATATCATATTGTCTGCTGCAGTAAACGGATTTCTCACATTAGTTAAAACTTCCATGCAGATGAGTGTAGAAAAATGTCCCTTATGTTTTTTAATAAAGTCTGAGTTTGAATCAGTTATATCAACTGCATGATCTACTCCTTCACCATCAAAAAGATCTATGCCGGTAATTTTTTTAATGCCCCATTCTGAAAGTTTCGCACTGATGTTTTCTTTATCATAATCATAAAGTTTGGATCCAACTATGATAACAGGTTCATTAATTGATCCTCTGTTCTGATTTAAAAAACTTATTTGGTTTCTTGTTGCCATAACATATCGTTTAAGGTTTGTGTATGAATGAATTTGGCTTCAGGCCACTTTTCATAGATCTTATCGAGAAGAAGTTTCAATTCTTTAAGCGTCGTTTGTTTGTAATCAGGATTAAACTTTCCTGCGAAATTAACTCTGTGAAAATCAATTATTGCAGGACTTCTATTTTCAAATGCTTTTTCTATTGAATTGATACATTGTTCATGATAGAAATTGTATTCCGGATTAGGGTCAAGCCGTGAATTTCTTATCGACCAGTATAAACCTTTTCTTTTCTGAAAATAAGGGAAGTTGAATCTCTTTTTATCAGTTGTGATTAGCCGGTTCGAAGATTGTATCAGTGTAATGCCGTTATCTCTTAATATTTTTAAATGTTGAATATCAAAAATAAAGGTTGGAGGAATAATAGTTTTAGGATAAAATCCGAATAGGTCACTGAATACCATTGTTGCTTCTTTTAAATTTGAAGCATTGGTATTTTTTAAACTTAACTCACCCTGAAGAAAAGACATATTGCCTTTTATTGTGCTTCTCCCTCCCAAAAAATTATTATTGAACGCTTCGATACCTTCTTCAGTGAGAAAATAATCTTTTAATTCATTCAAATTGTAATGAGAATAACCGTGTAATTGAGGGTAAATATAATTTTTTGCAATACCGATTTTATAAAGCCATCTGACATCTTCCGAATTTTCATTAAACCCTTTACTGACAGGGATCATTTTTAGTATTTCCTTGCTCGAATAATCTACATTATGTGTAATGAAATTAGCAGTTAACACAGGAGGATTTTCAAATTTGCCGGTATATTTTTCAAGTACATCATAAATACCTGTAATATCATCCGACGTCTCCAGGGAATCCAATGTCCACCTGCTGAATTTATTTTCACCGAATTTTTTTTTCATCCATTCTATGCTTTCAACGGATAAAGCCCTTTCAAGTCCCCAGTCATCACTTTCAATGATAATATATTTTTCATCAAATTTCTTACGAAGAAAAAATGGAAGATATTTGAATATATTAAATGGATTCATTTTTTTTATCGAACTAATTTTATGTATAAGTCCTGTAGCCTGCTCACTTCATTCTCTATAGAATAATTTTTGGAGATAAATTTTCTTTGTCGCTCGATCCTTTCAAGCCTTACACTTTTATCCATATTCATGGCTTGTAAGATTTTATTAGCTATTGCTCCGGGATTTTCAGATTCAAATAACTGATCAGGAAACTCTCTGAACTGGTCGCGTATCCCAGGTACATCGCTTCCATATGTCAAAACTCCGCTGGCCATAGATTCAAGAATAGATATCGGACCGCCTTCTCCTGTTTTTTTTGAAGATAAAATAAATATATCTGCCATACTAAAAAAGGGCTTTATGTCACTTTGTTTTCCTGTAAATATCACATGATCATTGAGGCCTTCCTTCATAACACTTTTTTTCAAATCATCTGCATATTCAGTTTTATCTTCTCCTACAATTAACAGCTTTGCATTTGGGATATCCTCAAGAGCAAGACTAAATCCTTTTATCAGGTAATCAATTCCTTTTATAGGAATTACATTTGCAATTGTAAGTATGACAGGAAAAGAATTTGACAAATTAAATTTAGCAATTATATCATTATCTTTTTTTAGATCAGCAAATTCATCCACATCAATGCCTATAGGGATAAGGCTTAGCTTCCCGTGCTTTTTAAAAAAACTTTCTATCATTTCTTCATTTTGGGGAATAACTGCGTCAGCCAGCCGCGTCCTCATTTTCCATGCATTGCTGCCCCATCCCATATTTTTTTTTGTATATACCCATTTTATTCCTGATAACTTCGATGCCAGGGCTTCGGAATAATCGTCTGAATAATTGTATGAATGAATAATGTCAGGTTTTAATTTTCTGAAAAACTTTGCCAGTTTAAAAATATTTTTGATCCCCCTCGCCCTGGGCTTCATAGGTACTGTAAAAGATGATATATAGATAGGGACATTGAGCTCCTGAGCGGATTTGAATAAGTCACCTTTTTCATGCCGGCAGCAAATACTTGCTTTAAAAGAATTATGGTCAATTCTCGATATGACATTCAATAATGCCCTGCCGCTTCCTGCTGTATTAAAATTTGGAATAGTATAAAGAATCTTTATCTTTTTATCAGGCATCGTTCTGATTCTTAAAGATTAATTAACTTCATCAAATTTAATAAAATTAATTTTCATATTTTCAATCATCTATCTTATCCTCTATCTGATAGAGTTATAAAGCTCTTTATATTTATTATCTACAATTACAGTTGACCAGTTATCAACTGCCTTCTTCCTTGCTTCACATTTAATTCTTTTAAAATTTTCTTTGTCAGTAATAAGTTTTTCAATAGTAGAAATAAGTGCATCGACGTCTCCAACAGGAAAAACATATCCATCTTTTCCATTGATGATCTGTGCCCTCGCAATTTCCGGTATGTCTGAGCCTATGACGGCAAGTCCGCTGGACATTGCCTCTATTATTGAGATCGGAAATCCTTCCTGACGCGAGGGAAGAACAAAAATATCTGAGCATTGCATAAAATCTTCAACATTTGTAACATTCTTTTCAATCAATAATACCTTATCATTAATGTCATTTAAGCTAATCTTATTTTTTATTTCATTAATATAATTCTGGTCATATTTATATGTCGGACCAACAACAAGTAATCTTAAATCAGTATATTTTTTTTGTATCTTGATGAATGCATCAACTAAAAGCTGAACACCTTTTCTTGCGTTTATGCCTCCTACAAATAATATTATAATACCTTCTTCCCAAATACCTGATTTTTTCCGAAGGCTTTTTTTATTGTCGGTATCCAATGGTGTGAATTGAGATATATCAACGGAATAAGGTATTTCAGCAACCTTTCTCATGGGAATTTCTGACTGTTTAAATATTTCTGTGATGACTTCCGATTTGCTTACATACCGGTCTGCCATTTTATAAAACAGATATCTAAAAAATTTTGGTTTGAAATAATCTTTCCAGTCTTTAAATCTGCCTAATGAAACAGGATCGTCATCACCAATAAGTGAAGTTTCAGTCACAACTTTTTTTCCAAGAATTTTTGCAATTAAAATTGATACTCTGTTAAATGCAAAACCGGAATTAAAATTATGAACGTAATCATAACGGTCCCTCAACGTCCACATTTTTCCAAACAAGGCTATGAAACAATGAAATAAATGATTGTATTGCTGAAGATAAATTAGAATTCCTTTTGCATCAACCGGATTTTCAGGGAATTGTACCGCATGTACAAAATCATATTTTGTTTCACTTTTTTTATATGTTCCTGTCCTGTCCCAGCCAATTACAATTACCTCAGAGTCGGGACAAATGTCCAGCCTTTTTGCATATTTGAAAGCAGCAACTTCTGCTCCTCCGTAATCAGGAGGAAGTATTGCCGTGACAATACAAACTTTAATTCTATTTTTTGAAGATCCGCTGTCGGAAATTATAAAGCACTGAGTTTAATTTTTAAATTTTTGTTAATCATGTCAGATTTGTAATCTGCTTGATGAAATATTCGACAGGATCGGGCGGAATGATCGAACGGATATGATGCTTTGCTTTTAAACCCAGTTCTTCCCATTCAAATCTTTTTTCCCATGATCTTTCCATAGCTTCATCGACAAATTCAGGTGTGGGAGCTTTGGTTAAAAAACCATTTTCATTGTCTGTCATCACCTCAGGGTTGCCGCTCACATTTGTAACTATTGCTGTACGGCCGCATAGCATAGCTTCAACAAGTGCAAGCGGCAAGCCTTCGTATCTTGACGTTAATATAAGAGCATGATTTTTTTTCCAGATCTCTTCAGGTTTTATGTGCCCTGCAATATTAACATTTTCAAGATTGAAAAATTTTTTAAGTTTACCGATAGAATATCCATGCTCACCTTTACCGTATAAATTTACTAAGATATTTCTCTCTCTCCATTTTTTTTCATTCAAAACACGGAATAATATATCCTGGCCTTTTGCAAAAATCTCATATCGCGCCACGTTTGCAAGATTAAAGTTATCACTGACCTCAGGATATTTTATTTCATTATAGTAATCAATATTGAATGGATTGTAGATCACTCTTGCATTTTCGATCTTCTGTCCGATTTGGAGCTCAGTTAATTTTATATTTGCCTTGCTTACAAAAAAATTTATTGATGCTTTGGGCAGGGAATCTGAAAGTCTTTTATTGAGGGCATCAGTTGGCCATTTGGCTTCATTCGCAGCCTGAGAAATAGTGACAAATTTTAATTTGTGTTTTATGCAAAATTCCATAAGATCGATTCCGCCTGTATTCCCCCCTTGATTAATGACGGTAATATCCGGCTTGAAATCCAGGAGAAATCTAAAACCGTCATCACTGTAATTCATTTGCATTTGAGCAGGGACAAGCCTGTTATAAAACTTCTTCTGTTTCGATACATCTGTATTATAAAATATTTTGATTTTTTTTGAGATAAGATTATTAACAGCATCAGGAATTTCTTTCCATCTTGGAACACTTGCAATTACATCGAAGCCGTTCGCAGAAAATCTTAACGCAGTGTTATACCACAGATATTCACTGCCGCCCCAGGCAGATTTGTTTGTAGAAACAAAAGCAATTTTTTTCAACAAAAATTTACGTGATTAAAATTTTGAACAAGCTGGTTCCTGACTTTGAACCCTTTTTCGGCTTATCTTTTTTCGGTTTTCTGCTGATTAGTTTAAGTACTGAAGAAAGTTTATATTTTATTAATTTTGATTTTACCTTTAATTTCAAAACGTAATCTTTTTGTTTTTCATTTAGCCAACGGGTTTCAATTATTTCAAGACAGCTGCTAAGCAGATCATAGTTTTCTGAAGTGTATGAGTTGCGTGCTTTGAGATATATAAAGTTGTTTATCACTTTTTTGGCAAGCCTGATCTCATCTTTAGAAAAATCATATTTAAAATCAAAATTATCTGTAACATCTTTTTCATAAACTCTCTTAATAAAGTCTGCCTGCTTATTCATGCCGGCTTTTAATGCTATCGAATGGAATATACTTATGTATTCATTATTAAAATAAAATTGTGAGGTCTTGGATTGTGAATGAAAACGGAAGTGTGTAAGGTCCTTATCCAGAATCTTGATGTTGTTCTGCCCAAACCTGAACAAATATTTTTTCCAAATATCCTGATCCATTACATAACTCAGCCGTTCATCCAGCTCTCCAAGACTTTTTAAAATATCCAGACGGAAAAATGTTGAAGGTTGATTGATCAGTACATAAGCAATCGTCTCTTCCAGTGAATCTCTTAATCTGAAATCTATGATCCGCTCGCTGCGCTCTCCCGCATCATCAAAGAACCGGTAATTGCCCACGACTATATGGTCTTTTTTAAGATCAAAATTTTCAGCAAGAATCCTGAAACACTCCGGGTAGTAATAGTCGTCGCTGTTGATCCAGTTAAAAATGTCCCCGTCACATTTTAAAATCCCTTTATTGATCGCGTTGCTTTGGCCTTTATCTTTTTCACTAACCCAGTATTTTATCCAGGGTTCATATTTTTTTATTATTTCAAATGTTTTATCCGTACTGCCTCCATCAATTATTACATATTCAAAATTCGGATGATTTTGTAAAAGGACTGAGCGGATGGTCTGTTCTATAAATTCTCCCTGATTGTAACTTGGAGTCATAATAGAGATCTTTGGAAAAGTAGATTGGCGGTCATAAATCCTTGGATCAGTTTCAGTTGTCCATGGCCAGCCTTTCTTGCCTCTAGGAGGTGCCGGTAATATTTTTAATAGACCTTTTGCAGATCCTGCATAATTCATATTTTCAAATGTCGTTCGATTTATCAATGTAATTAATTAAGTTGCCGATTCGTGATTCCGGTTCCAGTTGATTTTTAAATAATGCCTTACATGCATTTACCTTTTCATGATAATTTTTATTTATGTTAATTAAAGCTGCAGGCAATTCATCCATTGTATTAATGGTTTCTCCAAATTGATATTTATTGTTCAATTCTTTATAAATATAATTTGAAGTTGTTACCGTAGGTATGCCAAGCATCATATAAGTTGAAAATTTTCCGGAGGATAATCCTATTTCTTCTATGTTTTTTCCGGCAAACACGTCAACTGTATTCGGGAAATAAGTTGCAATGCCGATATGGCATTTAGATAAAAATTCTATATACTTATTGTAATCATAAAATGGTTTGTTGTGAAATGTTATATTACAATTTAACTTTTCAAGTTGCTGAATCTTTATTCTTAATTCATCTTTATCTTCAAGAATATGATGTGAGTGCAGCACCAGCCACATATCATCGTTCCACTTACTTTCAAAAAGATCCGTTAATTCATTTACACCGCTCCAGCCCTGCAGAGTCCCTGAATATACAGCAATTGTTTTATCCTTTGGAATATTAAGATCGCCATATATATCATAACCTGTATTAAGGACATCCATCTGTTTTGGCGAAACGGGAATATGCATAAACTTCGTGCCCTCGGAAAAATCATTGACCTCTCTTAAAAGTTTTTCTCTTCTGTCGTCTTGTATTATCACAAGACTCACATTCTTTGAATATTTCCTCTCCAGTTTTTTAAGGATCTTCTTTCTTATTATATGAAACTCTTCTTCGAAAAAAATTTCAAATGATGCATAAATGATTTTTACATTTACCAGCCTTTTTATCCTTCCTGCTATTACAAGACCCATCGGATCAACGCAGATTATGGTTTTTACCTTATTATCGATCTTGAGAATTTTAAATACCTGAAAATATTGTTTCAATATTTTTGCAATGTTACTTGCAGTTTTTGATGACTTATAAAAGTTAAAAGGGAATTCACAAAAGATCAATTTTTCTCTAATCTTCTTAGGAATAAAAATTTGTTCGAAACCAAAAAATAAAATTTTATAATTCTGCTCAATTAATTTTTCAAATAGTAAAATTAATGTAGGATTGCTGAAAGTATCTATCTTCGGAGTTACAATAGCAATGGTCTTCATAATCGGCAATACATTAATTCTTATTCCTCACTGCCGCAAAAACCGACCAGCTGTTTTCATCCGGGATCTTACCTGTCATCCACTCTTCAAATACAATTAATTCGAGTCCTGCTTTATCCAATAAAAAATTTATTTCAGGAATGAACAGGTATCTCATTGAATGTTTTTCTTTAAATTCACTTGTCGAATTGCTGACCTTCTCCGTTATGCTGACTCTGTAGTTAACATCAACAGTATTCTGATTGATATGCAGTACCGGTGTGGCAGATCTTCGAATATGCAGATCGTCATCTTCCAGTTTTTTTACCCTGTCTTCCGGCCTTTGGCTTAATACTGCCGGACCATACCAAAAATCAAATAAAAATATTCCGTCTTTTTTTAAATGTTGCTTCACGGTTCTTAAAGTATTGATAAGATCTTCATTGCTGTTCAGATAACTCATAACGTGGAACAATGAAACTACAACATCGAATTTTTCACTTAACTGTGTATTCCGGATATCACCCTGAAAAAATTTTAAATTTAAATTATATATTTTTTTTTGATCGAGTATCTTGTTTGCACTTTTTACCATCTTTTCGGAAAGCTCCACTCCGGTTACTTCATATCCCATTTCAGCAAAAAGAAAATCGTGTTTACCTGTACCGCAACCAAGATCCAGTATGTTCTTTGCACTAGGATTATATTTTGCAATAAATTTCTGAATGTATTCTGCTTCTTCTGTATAGTTTTTATCTTTATATAAAAGATCGTAATATCTTGCATACATATCAAAAATTTTTTCCAAATCTTACTTTTATTCTGAGAGGTTAACTTTCGATTTTAAAATAAATCCTTTCACTCTTTCACAATTCCGTATTTTAAATATTTCCTTAAATTTTCAATAACCCTGGAAACGTCTTCCTCATTCATAGGGACATACAGTGGAATTATAATTGAGTTATCGGAAATATCTTCCGAAACAGGTAGTACTGTATTGCTGTAATTTTCGGAATATGCTTTTTCTCTGTGTGATGTCATCACTCCGCGGCGCGTTGATATTCCTGCTTCAAGCAGCTTTTGCATTAACTCATTTCTCGAAATCGGTGAACTTTTATTTATATAAATACAAAATGACTGATAATTTGAAAAAAAATCCTTCTCTTCAGTTGGTAAACTTATTTCTTTTATATCCTTTAACTCGTTCAGATATCTTAAAGCTATTTTTCTTCTTTCTTCTATGATCCAGTCTAATTTTTCCAATTGCTTAATTCCAATCGAAGCCTGTATATCAGTCATACGGTAATTATATCCTGTTTCAATGTGTTCTTCAAAACTAATTTTATCCGATAAATGCCTTTGCGAACTGCTGAATGAAATTGCATGCTGTCTCAGAAGTTTAAGTCTATCATAATGAGCTTTATTATTAGTTGTGATCATCCCGCCTTCACCGGTAGTAATTACTTTTCTTGGATGAAAGGAAAAGCAGACTAATTCGGAATGAGTTCCTATTTTTTTTCCCTTGTATGCAGATCCGGTCGCGCAAGCTGCATCTTCAATTAATTTTAAATTATATTTATCACATAGTTTTTTAAATTCATCGATCTCAGCAGGCATTCCGATCTGGTGTACGATCATTATGGCTTTTGTTTTTTCAGTAATTTTCCTTTCTGCATCCTTGATATCAATATTATAGGTCACAGGTTTAACGTCAGCAAACACAGGCTTTGCTGAAATATATCTTATGCAATTTGCAGTTGCGATATAACTCATTGACGGACATATCACTTCATCTCCTTGTTTTATTCCTGCAACTATTAAAGCAAGATGAAGTGCTGTTGTTCCGTTTGATGTTGCTACAGAATATTCTGCGCCCGTATATTCACAAAATTTTTTCTCAAACTCTTCGACCTTAGGTCCCTGTGTCACCCACCCGGATAACACTACATCGTATGCGCTCTGCGCTTCATCTTTTGTTAAATATGGTTTTGCAATTGGTATCATTTAATTTTTCTCTCCTATATAAACCCAGTCGCCGTCTTTTTTTTTACAGATGAACTTCTTCATTTTCAGTATTGATGTTAGATATGATTCAATAGGAAAAAAGTTCAAATGCAGGTCAAGTGTATAATTAAAATATCTTTGGCAGGGTGTAACGATAATTAATTGTTTCTTTGCAACTCTTTTAAGCTCGCTTATGGCTTTGTTAAGATTCAGTACATGCTCAATTGTGTGATGACATGTAACTATATCAAAAGAATTATCTTCAAATGGTAAATTCTCCACGTTCCCTTTAATATAATTGCCTCTTTTCAACTCAACATTATCGTAAAGATCACAGCCTGTTAGTAAAAGATCAGTACTTAGCGCAACTTTATTCAGCCAGTAACCCCGCCCGCAGCCTACGTCCAGTATGGTTTTACAATTTGGTTCAAGATTTTCCAGCATATAATTGACACAGGCGGGATTAAGATCAGTTTCACGGTCATTTGCCCGACAGTCAAGGTTTCGATAAGCTTCCGCAAATTCCAACTCCGTAAGATCAAATGCGAGCGACTTAAAATTCATGTAAAAATCTACATTCTTGTTTTTATACCAATAATAAAAAAGAGGGTAAATAAAAAATTTATTGTCCCTGATCAGTGGCGGTAAACACTCATCCATAAAAAATCTTATTTTATTTGTGAATGAGCGGTTCACTTTAATTTCTTTTTAAAATTTCTTACCGTGCTTGCAAGTTTTATAAGGTCTTTTCCGGCCTGGGAAAGTGTTTTTATTGAAGCCCCTCTTGATTTTCCGCCTGCTCTTATGTGATACACGGACGGTGATTCTATAATGGAATAATTCATTAAATTCAGTTTTGCGCATATCTCGCTGCCGATCAATGAACTCTCAAGCTTTAAATTCATTTGTTTCAAACTCCCGGTTTTATAAGCCTTCACCCAGTTAACATCTTTTGCATCAAGATATAAAAACAATTTATTAAAGAATTTATTTGTCCTTGATATAATTTTTCTGTAATTCGAATATCTTGTAAAACCGCCTCTGTAAAAAGATATATAAGATTTTTCAGGAAAATTTATAAATGGTTTGAGCTCGTTAATGTCAAATTGCCCGTCGCCTGGAATTGCAACAACATTTTCATTTCGTGAATTTTCATATCCGGTTGATAATGCTTTTCCGATACCCATATTTTTTGGAAGCCTGATATAATTTATTTTATTAAATTTTAACAAACATGATCTGATAATCTTCTCTGACCCGTCCGTGCTCCCGTCATCAACAACAATGATTTCACTTTCAGATATTTTATTTTTAGTTAGGAATTCATTGGACTTTTCAATTACATTACCAATTGTATCTTCTTCATTATAGCAGAATATTATGACTGACCAGCTCTGATTCAAAAATTACATGAACAATTATTCTCAATCAAATTTATAAACACATATTCTAATCCTTTAAATTTTATTTTTGTCAATTTATTTTAAAGTAATGCTTAATGATTTTATATTTTCAGAAGGTACATAATATGAATTATCGCCCTTTTTTTTCCAAAGCTCAATAAGCAAAGTTCCTTCTCCGCAAATAACTTCAATGCCTTCAGCGTAAATCTTATATACTCTCCCGGGTATTTTACCCGCAAAGTTCTTTGCATTATTATTTCCTGCTCTTGCTTTGTTAATGAAATAATAATCATCATTATAAAGACAATATGCTTCTGTATTTGGATAGGAAAGTGCCCTTATCAAATTATAAATCTGAAGTGAAGTTTGATGCCAGTTAATTTTACCGTCTTCGGGAATTCTTTTGCAGGTATATGTTGCATCGTTTTCATTTTGCTGTTTGTAAATTACAGTATTTGTAATTTGGTCTTCAAAATATTTTAGAAAAAGTTTGATAGCGGTATTTGTGGCTTTTTCCTCTATGTGCGGTCCGTGATCTGAAAATTCAATTGCAATCTTTTCCTGTGCGATTATTTTACCTGAATCAATTTCACCACCATTAATTTGAAATAGCGAAACCCCCGTTTCTGTTTCACCATTTATCAAAGCCCATTGGACCGGAGCAAACCCCCGGTATTTCGGCAGCAGTGAATGATGTATTGCTATCATGCCATATTTTAAAAATTTATTCAGGTCGGGGTCGATCATAGTTCTCCAGCCGTACACTAATATGAAATCTAATTCGGATGAGCGGATAAGGTTATGATCTGCTTCGGTTAACTTTCTTTTAATCGAGTTCTGAATTTTATGATCATTCAGCAGGCCGGAGATCTTCTCTGAATATTTTTCAGTTTCATGATCATCTTCTTTCAATATTATTGCAAAGGCAGGAATTAAATTTTTTTCAATTAATTTCTGAAGTAAGATATAACCTCTCTTTGTTCCTCCTATAAATGAGAATCTTATCAATGATGCAAATTTATTTGTGTACTAATAAACTAAAACTTCTTTGCCGTTACTTTTGATGGAAACCTGAGATGCTTCCAATATCTTTATAACTTCAAGACCTGAAATATGATCTGATAATGGAATAGTGCCTTTGCTTATTGCAGAAATAAAATCCATAGCCATTCCGGTAAGCGCCTCTTTAGTATCAAGCTTCGGTGTATAAATATCTCCGGTACGGTAATCAACTAAAATCCTTTTCTTGTCTTCATCAGTTTTATGATCATAGCCTGTATCGTAAACTTTAATTTTCTCTGTAGGCTCAATATCATTAAAGACTATCATTTTCTTATCGCCGCCAATCAGCATCATTCTGATCTTGACGGGAGATGTCCAGGAACAGCTGAAATGTGCAATGAAGCCTGAATTATAATTTACGCTGATGTAGGCAATATTCTCAATACCGTTGTTTGTATGGGATACACCCGTCGCGTGCACACTGTAAGGTCTTTCGTTCACTACATAATTTAAAATTGAGATATCGTGCGGCGCAAGATCCCATAATACATTGATGTCCGGCTGAAACAGTCCGAGGTTTATCCGTGTGGAATCAAAATATTTCACATTACCAATATCGCCCGTTTCAATTAATGATTTTATTTTCTGAACAGCGCCGGTATAAAGAAATGTGTGATCAACCATTAAAATTTTTCCCATCTTATTGGCGAGTTCAATCAGTTCGAGTGCTTCTTCTGTATTTGATGTCATTGGTTTCTCTATCAGCACATGTTTATTTTGTTGAAGTGATTTAAGTGCAATCAGGTAGTGCGTGAAAACCGGCGTCGCAATTACAACAGCATCAATTTCCGGGTCATTAATTATGTCATCAGCAGAGGTTGCAAATTTTGCAGATGGACAAAGTTTTGTCAAAACAGACTCCCTCTCCGCCCTCGCATCGACAACTGTTTTAAGTTTCACTCCATTAAGATTTGCAAAATTTCTTACGAGGTTAGTTCCCCAATAACCCAATCCTATTATACCAATGTTCATTTATTTTTTATTGTGTTTTTGAATTTTTAAAAATCGATAATACAGTTTCAGCTGTTTTTTTTATCTGTTCCTCTGTTAATGCCAGTCCGCTGGGTATGTAAAATCCGCGGCTTGATAATTTTTCCGCAACAGGATAATTTTCATTTTTAAAAAGATTCATATTTTTAAAAACCGGCTGCTGATGCATAGGATAAAAGAATGGACGTGTACCTATATTTTTTATTCCTAACTTATTCATGACTTCTTCAGCTTCAAAATTTATATTGTCCTTTAATAATATTCCATAAACCCAGTAAATATTTTCCGCATATTCTGTTTTTTCCAGCGGCAAATGAACGTAAGGATTGTCTTTAAATAACTCATTGTACAATCTGCCGATATTTCTTTTTTTTATAATAAATTCCTCGAGCCTTTCAAATTGTGCCACTCCCAGTGCGGCCTGTAGATTGGTCATTCGGAAATTAAATCCTAGTTCATAATGAACAAATCTTTTTTCCTGCCGGAAACATAAATTTCTCAAAGACCTGCATCGTTCTGCAATTACTTCATCATCTGTTACTATCATCCCGCCTTCACCAGTAGTGATGTGCTTGTTAGGGTAAAAGCTAAAAGTGCTTACATCTCCAAAACTACCGCAGGGCTTTCCATTATATTCCTGACCTATCACTTCAGCTGCATCTTCAATTATTTTTAAATTATTTTCCTTTGCAACAGCCAGGATCGGATCCATGTCAACAGGCAATCCATAAATATGTACCACCATTATAGCTTTTGTATTTTTTGTAAGTTTTTTTTTGATCTGAAATACATTCATATTCCAGCTCAGCGGATCAGAGTCTACGAGGACAGGGATTCCACCTGCTCTTATGATCGCAGATGCACATGAGATAATTGTAAATGAAGGCATTATAACTTCATCACCTTTTTCTATACCACAAGCTATGACTGCAGCTTCAAGAGCAGCGGTTCCGTTACAGACTGCAATTCCAAATTTCCTGTTAACTCTCTCAGAAAATCTTTCTTCGAGTTTTTTAACAAACGGTCCCTCTGATGATATCCACCCCGTGTCTATGCATTCGGCAAGATAAATTTTTTCATTCCCATTCAATAGCGGTTCGTTTACAGGTATAAAATCTTTCAATCTAAAATAATTTTGACTTCTTCTTTATTAATACCGCTAAATCTTGTCTTATCACTTTCTCCTGCATAAGGACCCTGTTTAACCTCAATCATTTCAATTTCTTCAATTACCTCAAATCCGTGACCGCCCGTTGAAAGAAGTATGACGTCGCCGGCTTTTAAGATTCTGCTTTCAAGATATTTTTGTTCATCATCATAAAAGTCCACTCTTAAAATTCCCTTTTTAAGAAATAAAACTTCTTGTGTAAACTGAACTTCTCTCGGCACAGGATTGTGAACATGCGGTTCTATAACCTTACCCGTAGGATGATGCATATATGCCAGCTGTTGTGACAGATCGCTTGTTGTAAAAAAGTGAATTCCGGGTTTATTAAAATCTGAAGGTATGATGATAGCCAGCAGTTTATCGTTGCATTTAATATAATCAACCATTTTTTAAATTAATTTATTCTCTGATTATGAAAGATGTAAGAATTTTCTATCCCGGTTTTGCGCAGGATGATGGATTTGCCTGATGAGAAAATCGAAATCTGTTAGAAATATATTCCGATTAATCTAAAGATTATTTGATTTGTTTAAAAACTTTTTTTGGAAACTTTTGCGAAGTACCGTATCGAGCTCATTCATAAGTTTTACATATGTAAAATTATTAAGTAAATATTTCTGACCGGCTTCAGCAATTTCTTCTCTTTCTTTTTCATTCTTAAGATAATAATTGATCTTATCGAGACAGTCTTTGTTATCTTTGTATGTTATAAAAATATTTTTTGGATATTCTTTGTTCAGATTCTCTGCGTCCCTTGTGAGCAGGAATGATCCCAGTCCCAATACCTCAAACATCCTTTGGTTTACTGCCATACCGTCGGCAACTTTTCCGTAATCATTAAATACTATTTTAGACTGGCTGTAAATCTGAAGCATTTCAAGTCCTGATGTTAAACCCTGCCAGCTTTTATTGATTGGGTGGTCTTCAGGATACTTGTTACCGTTGTAGCCCCACCATTTAAAATCGACTTTACCTGCAAAGTATTCTACACACTTAGTCCTCTCCGCCCAGTATCTGTCACCTAGTCCGCCTACAAAAGTAAGTTCATGTTTTTTAGTTCCGTTTTTAACTTCTTTTAAAATTCTTTCATCAAAACCATTGTGATTTATAAATGAATCTATTCCGTTCAGTTCGAAAAAAGTTTTATAAGCCGTAGTCGAAGTTAATATAAGATCCCAGTCTGCCGGAGACCAAAGCCGTGGTATGGGCGCTGCGATCCTGCTGACAAGAAGAATTTTATTTGAATAACCTTTCCAGAAATCACTCGGAAGTCCAATCACTTCCCTTACCAATATAACATCCGGTTTGTACTTTTCTATATATCCGGCAATAACATTTAGTATCCACCTCTTCCTGACCGGCCTTACTTTATCTTTCAGTTTGTTTTTTATCTTTTTAATCTTCTTGCTCTTACCGTATAATTCATCGGCAACTTTATCTATGTAATAACTCGTAACAAAAAATTCTTCTGCTTCCCATCCGAGTTTTTGTAAATTGTGAGTATAAAAATCCGAAAAATTTCCTCTCAATGAAATTATCCATTCAAGAAATTCTTTCCTGCTCATGCTTTTTATTGAAGGTAGATTTTCCTTTACCCTTTCATTTAAATATTGCTCCGGGTTTATCGTATCAAATTTAAGAAGCCGCAATGCCATCTTCAGGTTTGTTCAGTTAATTGTAAGTTCTTTATAAATTTTTATCCAATCATGTATTGTATATGCATAAGAAAAATTTTTATTTACAAGTGTTTGATTGTTTTTAGTTTTAAGTTTTTCTTGTTCAAAATTTTCAACAAGACAAGGGATAAGACTTTTTAGATCATTCAAAGTATCTATTTCTTCATAATGAATTCCAAGTCTTCTTAGCTTTCCGTAAGGAAGCCATGCACCGTTTACTACGATGCAGCCGGTGAATAGAGATTCCAGCATTGCAGCGTTCATTGCATCAGTATCCCTTAAGTTCAGTTTTATCTGTCCGGAAATTGTAAATTCAATTAATTGTTCCTCGGACATGAAATCCGTAATTATCTTACTTTTAAATCCTGCCATACTGCATTCTTCAATTACTTTTTGCAGATAATTTTTGTCCTCAAATTGTAATCCATATGTCATTGGAATGATCACAAATATTTTATTCAATATTTCTTCACTTAATCCTTTTATTATTTTCAGAATTTCTACATGTCTTTGTTTTGATGAGCCGCTGTATCCTATTATTAATATTATCTTATCTTCGGGTATATTATTTTTTTTCCTGAAATCAGACATTGTATTCTGATTATTTTTTTCAGACAATTGGCATAACTTCTTTTTATTTAAACCAAAATCTGCAAACCTGACTTTTGATTGAAACATCCTTCCAAATTTTGAAAGAAAGGTTTCTTTCATTTCCACACTGTTAATTGTAACAAGATCTGCCCTTTCAATTGCTTCCAGTTGAATATTATAATTTTCAGATCCGGTTATTTGATATAAATCAGATCCCCAGAATGTTAACAATACTTTCTTATCTTTTTTTATAAATTTTAAAGGCGTTAAAAATTCAGGCGCTAAATAGTGAAAATGAAATACATCATAATTTTTCAGCTGATCGATGAGCAGATTTTCATAAATTATATTTTCGGCGTTGCCATTGATATAATTCTTAACTGAATTCCACCTTAATAAAAAAATAGATCTTATTAAAAAATTTATTTTGTTTTTATTCTTTATAATTTCTTTTAATGATGCAGCTTTATCTTTGTTAGCTAATTTAATATTTCTTTTGGATGGCAATTTTATGATTTCATCGAAGACCTGTTTCTCTTCATCGGTAAGTTCCCCGCCTCCCGGCTTTACAGGATCAGCTACGGTTATCGAAACATTTTCAAGGTTTTGTTTTATAGCTTTTGCAAAATGTGCGATCGTAAAATAACTGCAGTGTCCTAAAAAAATTAATCGCATGAATATCTATGAATGAGAGCTTTGAATACTAACATCTTAGTTTATTCCCTTTTTCATGAATATCTCCTGAGTCCTCCTGAACTCTTTCCAGTCGCCTATATCGAGCCATGATTTTTCGCTAACAGGAAAAACTCCCACTCTGCCACCCCGCTTCTTGACACCATTTATTAGTTCAGTGATATGAAAAAATTTCTCTTCAGGAATTTCGTCGAGTAAGTGTGGTTCGAGAATGTACATTCCTGAATTTATTACAAATGTAATTTCAGGTTTTTCTTTCATCTCTTTTAAAACATCCCCGCTTTCTACCTCAATTGTACCATAAGGTATTGAATAATGCTGCAAAGCTCCGATCACAGTGAGTTCGTTATTATTTTCTTTGTGATATTTTAAAACCTCGGAATAATCCTGATAGATGAGTATGTCGCAGTTTGATACAAAAAATGTTTCAGTGATCTTTCCTTTCAGAAAATAAAGACTTCCTGCTGTACCCAATGGAGTATTTTCTTTTATGAAGCTGAGATTATATTGTTTGTCTATGAGCTCATTGAAATAATTTTCTATCATGGATGCTTTATAATTTACAAGAAGATAAAACTGGCTTACGCCCGATTTTACAAAGCTTTCTATAATATTTTCCACAATTGATTTATTTCCTAATGGAACAAGCGGTTTCGGTATTATATTAGTAAGAGGCTTTAATCTCTGACCCTCGCCACCTGCCATTATCACAACCGGCAGATTGAGTTTGTTGTGATTATCAATGTGCTTATCACTAAAAATATCTTTCCAGAATACCACGTTGATTATTTCCCCGTCATCACTTAAGATTGGCATAAACTCCGCACGGTAAGAAAGCATTTCTGATTTTATCTTTTCAAGATCATCACCTTCATGACAAACAGTGATCTGATCTCTCAGTATTTTCGAAATTTCTGTATCAAGTGAAAGCCCCTTGATTATAGCCCTCTGTATATCACCTATGCTAAGTACACTTTTAAATGAATCATTATCACTGACGATTAAAAGCTTCATATCAAGTTCATCCATTTTTTTTAAAGCATACAGGATTGAACGGGATTTATCTACTGATATTGACGAAATAATTGAGTCATCACCTTTTACGGAATTCAATTGTCAGTACTGTAAATTTTAAGAATATAGTTTCTGTTTTTGTATTTGAAATGAAGCGGGTGATTATCATTATCTGCTATCCTGAAATGATTGAATTGTTCCTCGATGGATTTTTTAATATCCAGCTCATCATCTTTTGTTGTCCTCCTGTGATAGAATGTTTCGTTGCCGGTTTGCTCTGTCGGGTTAAGTTTATCTATATCCTCAATGAAAGACGTGCACATCGCGATCATTATGGTTCCCAGTTTTTCCCTCATCTCTATATACAGTTCGGTTCCGTTTAATTTCAAAACTTTTTTGAAATAAAACGGCCCGGCATCAAACTCTTTTCGCGCCTCGAATAATGTAAGAACTATTTCATCCCTTCCTTCAAGTACCTGCCATTGCATTGGAGAGAATCCCTTCCCTCTCGGCAGATCACTTGCATGTACAACAATATTATTTTTATTCATGGCAAGATAACCTTCATTCATTATACTTATGCAGCTTAGTATAAAACATATATCGCCTCTTTCAATATCATTCTTATTATGTACATAGGTCACATCATGACCTTTTTCAGAAAGTAATATCATCAGTTCGTTTCCATAAGGTATAAACCAGCTTTTTAGATCATCAGTAATTATTGTTATTTTCATTTAAGCACTTCAATTAAACTGTTGCTTATATATTCTATCTGATTTTTATTTAAACTTCCATACATGGGCAGAGTGATCTCATTATCCGTCACGTATTCCGTGAGCGGTAAATTGTTTTTACTTTTTTTATAAAATGAAAAGTTGTGAACTGCGGGATAATGCACGCTGGTTTGTATTCCTTTGTTTTTAAGAGCTTCTCTGATATTATTCCTTCTCTTAAAATTTGAATTTTTCAATATCACAGGAAATATGTAATTAGAAACTATACCGGAATTTTCCTTAAATGGAATTATAAGATCTTCAACAGCAGAAAGTTTTTTTATATATTGTTTCCGGATCTTGCTTCTCTTGTCCAGATCCTTTTTTAATTTGGCCAGTTGAACAATTCCAATTGAAGCTCTGATATCATCCATTCTATAATTATATCCCAATTCAACAATATCATAATCTGTGCTGTGGCCTTTAGATCTTTCATACGAAAGGCTTGTCATGCCATGTGATCTTAAGAGTTTAGCCCTGTCAAATAATTTCTTATCATTAGTTATTAACATGCCTCCCTCGCCGGTACTAATGTTTTTATTTGAAAAAAAACTGAAGCAGCCTATGTCGCCTATTGTACCGAGTTTTTTCCCGTCATATTCTGAAAGCGGTCCATGGCAGGCATCTTCGACAATTTTCAATTTATATTTCTTCGCGATATTCAATATATTTTTCATATCACAGGCGAAACCTGCGTAATGCATAACAATTATTGCCTTTGTTTTTTTTGTAATAAGAGATTTGATTTTTTCAGGATCAATTGTAAGATCTTCATAACTTTTGATGTCACAAAATACAGGGACAGCGCCGGTGTATCTTATACAATTCACCGTTGCAGCAAATGTCAATGAAGGCACTATTACTTCATCACCTTTTTTAATTTCAAGCAGCTCCATTGCAAGATGCAGTGCAACTGTGCAGTTGGCGAGTGCGATTGAATAACCTGCACCTGACATTTCAGAAAATTTTTTCTCAAATTCAATTGTCATTGGTCCTGTTGAGATCCATTTTGAACGAAGTGTTTTTATAACAGCATCTTCCTCTTTCCGGTCAAAATTTAATTCAAACAATGGGATTTTATAAACCACTCTATATCAGCTTCCTTTAACTTTTGCCGGATTACCCGAAACAATTTTATTGTTTTCTATATTCTTTGTAACTACTGAGCCTGCTCCAACGATTGATTCATTCCCGATAATTAATCCGGGAAGAATTGTTGAGTTTGCTCCTACATAACATAATTTTCCTAACTCTACACGCCCAAGTATTACAGAATTTGGAGCAATAGTTGTAAAATCGCCTATCGATGTGTCGTGCATGACATTTGCATTAATGTTCAGTTTAATGAAATTACCTAGTTTTACATTTGAAGAAATATTAGCTCCGTCCTGTACTACTATTCCTTTTCCTACCTCGTAATGTTTTGATAGATTGGCTTTTGGTGAAATCAGATTTGTAAATTTGAATCCGATATTTTCATAATATTTAGAAAGCCTGCTTTTAACTTCCGGAAGATCGGGAGAAAAAATTAATGGGACACCACTGTGCTCTTTAAAAATATTTTCTGCGCATTCATCGGTTCCAAAAATCTTATAACCCATATATGAACCCGATTTTTCCTTGTCGATTATTCCGATTATATTTTTATTGCATCTTTCACAAAGCTCTACCACCTCATGAAAACCGCCTATTAAAATTACCTTCTCTTCCCGGATCAATTATATATTATAAATTTCAGATTTATATCTTATTAAATTTTCCGGACTTCTAAACCAACTTATGGTTTCCTCTAATCCTGAATCAAATGAATATTCTGAGGTCCAGTTTGTAAATTTCGAAATCTTTTCATTTGAACCAAACAATCTCTCAACTTCACTGTTTTCAGGCCTTATGCGGTTATCTTCGCTAATAATAACTGCTTTAGGATTGATTGCATTTATGATCTTGTCCGCAACCTCACGAATACTTAACTCTGAATTGGTCGCAATATTCACTTCTTCACCGATCAGTTTTTTTTATTTCGCGATCTGAATAAATCCATTAACAGTATCTTTGACATAGACAAGATCTCTCGTTGGATGCAAAGATCCCAGTTTGATTTCATTTATTCCTGACAGCAGCTGTGTAATTATTGTTGGAATTACTGCTCTGCCTGATTGCCTCGGTCCGAATGTATTGAAAGGTCTTACTATCACTACCGGGATGTTAAAACTTCTGTAAAAAGATTCGCCCATAAAATCCGCGCCTATCTTAGATGCAGAATAAGGAGACTGCCCCTGCTTCGGATGTTGTTCATCTATAGGCACATACTTTGCAGTTCCATATACTTCAGATGTAGAAGTAATTAAAACCCTTTCTGTATCAAACTTCCTTGCAGCCTGCAGTACATTCAATGTTCCTTTTACATTTGTATCAACATAACTTTCTGGTGAATGATAACTAAACGGAATTGATATCAGTGCTGCGAGATGAAATATCATATCAATTTTTTTTGCAGCAGCCTCGACTCTGTAACTGTCTCTTATATCACCCGAAATTATTTCTATTTCCTTTAGCTTATCTTTTGGAATTGAATCAAGCCAGCCCCATGAGTTAAAAGAATTATAATAAACGAAAGCCTTAACTTTACATCCTTCATCTATTAATTTTTCAACAAGATGACTCCCTATAAATCCGTCTGCACCTGTAACAAGAACTTTTTTATTTTTCAATCTAAGATCTCAATTTAAAATAATGGTAACCATTTAATTATAAAACTTCCCGTCCATTAAACTGTAATTTCCTACACGGTTAAGCTGACCCGAGTTCCAGAAATCACCGGGCAACACATTAAGCGTTAATGCATTTTCAATATCGTCGAGTATGTTTTCAGCTTGCGTACCGTTAAGGCTTGCAAAAAGTCTTATTGAATAATTATCCGAACGCAATAGAAGCTTTGGAATTTTAAGAAAAATCCGCCCTGATTTTTTAATATTTTCAAATTTAATTCCCATCTCATCTGTGATAAATGTAGCAGTCGTATTTCCGTAACCATCCATAAATGAAACTGCAATAATTAAATTACCCGTTAATAAATCAACGCATTCATATTCAAGCTCGATCAGTAAAGGTTCGCCTGAAATTACCTGGCTTAACGATTCACCAAGCATATCTTTAAGATACAAATTGGTAAATTTGAATTTGTTATTTCCCGCCCTGTTTTTCCTGTCTTTTAAAGATACTTTTTCCAAAGAATTATTAGCGGCAAGATATTTACTTACTGCATTACTTATTTCGCCCTGGTAAGATACTTTTCCATATTCCAGAATCAATCCTCTTGTGCAAAGATTATTAACTGCAGCCATATTATGGCTTACAAATAAAACTGTCCGGCCTTCATTTTCCGAAACGTCATGCATTTTACCAATGCATTTTTTTTGAAATTCAACGTCTCCTACAGCAAGGACTTCATCAACGATTAAAATTTCCGGCTCGAGATGAGCTGCAACTGCAAAGGCCAGACGAACAAACATGCCTGATGAATACCTTTTAACAGGAGTATCTATATAATTTCCGATCCCTGAAAATTCTACAATTTCATCATACTTACTTTTTATTTCACTCCTTGTCATTCCAAGAATGGATCCGTTTAAAAAAATATTTTCCTTTCCTGTCAGCTCCTGATGAAATCCTGTTCCTACTTCAAGTAAGCTTGCAACTCTTCCCTTTATTTTTACACTTCCTGTTGACGGTGTCGTTACTCTTGATAAGATTTTTAACAGCGTTGATTTTCCTGCACCGTTTTTACCGATAATACCGAGTACTTCGCCTTTTTTAACTTCGAAATTTATATCATTGAGTGCCCAGACATATTGACCGTTCCCGTTTAATGAACGATTATTTAATTCTCCGATCTTATGATCAGGATTTTCTCTTTTTGTTATCTTTGACCAAAACCTGTTTATGTCCTGAGATATTGTTTTAGATGAAATTATGCCAAGCCTGTAAAGCTTTGACAGACCTTCAACTTTTATTATCGTGCTCATTCTTTTTAAAATTTTTCAAAACAGCTTTCATAAAAACCCTAAATAAAAAACTAACTTTATCCGATAATGATATATCTGTTTCAATTAATCACTGAACCTTTTTCCGGATCAGATCTTTCTCAAGCAAGTTCTCAGCAGCCTTCATCAGTACATTGAAATTTATTTTACTTCGTTTTGCGATTTCTATCAGATCATTGCTTCCGTCAGAGAGATTAAGGATCCACATCATGGCGTCAACATATCCTGAAGTATCTTTTTGTGAACCCAATGTCGGATAAAGATCTCTCTTTCCTAATTGAGGCTCGCAAAATGGAAACTTGTTTTCATATATAAAATTATTTTCCATAATCGTTATTATCTCAATGTATATTTTTACAGATTCTTCCATGGCTTCAAATGAAATAAACTCCTTGTTGTCATCTGATGTATGATATTCTTTGTATTTACCATATCGCGAACGCATCAATGATCCGACCGGTAAATTAAAACCCGGTGAACAATATTGTCTTTCATCACTTCCGGTTGGGAAAAAATCTTCTTGAATATAATCTTCTCCTGATTGTTCAAGTGCGAGCAAAGCTGCTCTGTCAGCAAGTGAATCGCCCATTCGGCTTTTTTTGTATGTAAATCTTGCATCATCTCCGATACATGTTATCACATATCCCGCCGCAAGCTTTTCTTTTAAATGCTCTCCGTTGATTGACAAATAATAAATGGCTCCGATAGTTTCAGGAAGAAAAAGTAATTTGTAAGTATATCTTCTGTGTTTCATCTTGATTAATTCTTTGTAAATAAATGCAGTCACCAAAGGTCCAGATAATTCATTGTTAGCCATTGATGGATGACAAATATAAGTTGATAACAAAATTTCTTCATCTGTTTTCCCTTTTAAAACTGCTTCACCAATGGTCATTGTACCGTTTTCATTCAGATCAGAATCTATGTTTATTTCATATGTATCTTCCTTAAGCTTATTAAGCTGACTATCACTTACACAAAATCCCCAACGTCGTTTATAATAAGATGTTAAGTATGGAATGACTTCAGGCTGATCAGGCAGTGAATACATATTCTTTTTCATTGTTTCAAGATCCGTATTTCCTTTGTAGCTTATTGAATAACCCAGCAAATGCAAATTATTTTTTTGGAAGTCAACAATTTTACTTCCTTTACTGTCTTTAATCCAGGCTTCACGGACGTTCCATTCCGGCGGAATTGTCCAGTCAAAGCATTTCGTTCCTGATGGAATTTCATTGATTTTCAAATCGATCAGCTCTGATAATATCTTCAGAGTTTCCCGGTTACCGTTTCCTGTAAGACTTCTGTTTAAAGGCCAAAGCCTGTCAAAATATTTTTCGATTTCTGATTTCAACTTGCCTTGCCAATTCTGTACAGCATGCCTAAAGCCCTGCCTTCTCTGATAACTTTTGCAGTTATATCATAAAAAATATTTGCTTTTATTAAATGAAGACAGCTTCCAATTCCCGGAGGATCTCCTGCATACAATCCATTCTCCCATATGTAATCCTCCATCGGTTTGACGTCAGTTACCACGCGGTCTTCCAGAATTCTGGCATAAAGATTAAACTCCCGTATTGTTTCAATTCCATCATTGTCAATATAAGGACCCTTGAAAATTTTGTGATAACGATTAGGCGCGTTTTCCATCTCTTCGATATAATGATAAAAGGTCATGCTGAAATCACCGCCGATGTCAAGAACTGCAATTTTTCCATCCATCTGATGAAGAATACCGAAAGGTGAATCTTTTCCAAAAGCGCTGTAATTATAAAGATTC
>JBDSYA010000049.1:0-4634 GCA_039925865.1 Ignavibacteria bacterium | reverse complement strand
TGATTTATATTAAATAGAATAGTTTCTGAAATATTTTATAAAACCCACCCGCATATACTATTATAACTCAAATTTTTCAAGTATAACTAAAATATTTTTTAAGACTATTTATCGGCTTTTCAATAAGATACCATGAAAGCGTTGAAATAATAATCAGAATACTTAATTGCAAGATAAAATTAACGTTTATATTCTGTACCGGAGGTAATCCTAGAAAAGCATATATTATCGGAATAAAATTATGGTAAAGGTACAAACCATAACTTATCTTACCTAAAAACATTATTACCGGATTTTCGAGGATCTTACCTGCAACTCCATGGAAACCCGTTATTGATTTATATATTATGAACATACAGATCACCGAGATATTGAATCTGAAAAGAAATACACTTATAGCGTTCTCTTCAAAAAAACTTAAAATGACAACGCAGGCGATATTGATAATCAAAAATATCAATGCTTGTTTTGAACTTAGAATATTTTTGCAATTTCCAAAAACCTTGTAATAAGCTAATAGAGCACCCAAACCAAAACAATCCATGCATGAGGGAGTCAAGATATGTATAAATGTGGAGCCCCAGTCTGTACCTCCGCTTATAATAAACAAGTACGTACGAAAAACCGGTCCGAAAATAATAATTCCGATTATCGATTTTAATAAATATTTTTTAGGAATAAAAAGAATTATGAAGGGCCAAATGATATAAAATTGCTCTTCTACTGCCAGCGTCCAGAGATGTGAGAGATTACCTGCCCAATCATTGATTTTGTAGAAGTAAATGTTTGATGCATAAAAAAGAAACCATAAAAATTTTTCCCTTATACCCTGAACATTTAAAATATAAAGAATGAATAAAGTTAAGTAGTAAATGGGAAATATTCTGAGTGTGCGTCTTATGTAAAATTGTTTTAAGACCTGAATTTTTGTTCCGCCCTTTGCTTCAATATTTAACCTGCTGGAAATTAAAATCTGAGTGATCAGAAATCCGCTTAAAACAAAAAACAAAGTTACACCAATCATTCCAAACGGTATAATTTTCAACCATTCAAAATGATATAACCAATGCTCAACCAAAACAAAAAAAACCGCAAAGGCTCTTAATGAATCAAGCTGAGGCATGAATTTAACGGATTGGTCAGATGGTATTTTATTAGAATTGGTAAATTCAGAAATCAAGTTTCATTTTTTTTGTAAAAAAATGTTTTGTTAGGGTAATTTATTTTGGTAAAAATTGATGTAACTATCGGGAAATACACTGCAAATTTTTCTGACCGGTTTTGCAAAGTAATGATCTTACTTAAAATGATAAAATTATTCGTTATTCAAAAGCGATTATGAACCCCGCGAACTTCTCCTGCCGTCTAAAGTAATCATCATTTGCGATATCATTGCACTATTGTTAATTAACGGAAATTACCTAAAATGCAGATCGGTGCAAAAAATAAAAGCTGAAAATTATTACCATGCAAAAAGGTTTTTCACCAGACCACTTAATTATACGTTTAATATAATTTGCATATTGATTATTATTTAAGGCTAAAAAAATATGAGTCTATAAAATGCAGAAAGTCATTCCTTGAAATTAAAATATTTTAAGGAAACTATAAAAAAGTTATGTATAAAAGAATGTATGAATTGACCGTTAATGTTTCGGTATATAAGAATTTAGAAGATTGAATATTAATAAGCCTTCTGGAGAAATGAAAGTTAGCGTATGGATGTCGGCATATAATCACGGAGATTTTATTGCACAATGTCTTGATAGTGTGCTTGTTCAAAAGACGAATTTTGATTTCGACATTATTCTGGGGGAAGACTGTTCTACCGACAATACCCGCGAGATTGTATTAGATTATAAAAACAGATTTCCTGAGAAATTTAAATTGCATCTTCCGGAAAAGAATATCGGGATGATGGCTATGGATCTTGCGACTTGGAAAATGTGTACAGGTGAATATATCGCCTTATTGAATGGTGATGATTACTGGACAGATGAAAATAAGCTACAGTTGCAGGGGGATTTTTTAGATTCAAATGCCGACGCGGTGTTGTGCTATCATCAAGTTAAGGTTGAGAATGAAACGGACGGAAGTACATTTGATACTGTTTTTCCTGAATCAGGTTTAGAGCTGCCGGTTGAATCATTGCTTTTAGGATACAATCCGATAATGACATCGTCTGTTATGATGAGAAATATAATGGAAATTCCCGATTGGTTCGGGGAATTGCCTTACGGAGACATGCCAATCTATCTTCTTTTAACTCAAAGGGGTAAGATAAGGTACATCGATAAAATGATGAGCATTTACCGAATTCATACAAACGGTCAATGGCAGGGAGATTCTGCTGTAAATAATCTATTGAAGGATCTAAAGTTTTACAAAGTGATTAATGAAAAATTAGATTATAAATATGATACATTAATAAAAAAAATTTTCGCACAGAGATATTTTGATTTAGTAATTTGCAATATTAACAAAAACGATTTTCCGAATGCAAAAGAGTTTTTTGAAAAAATTTCGACAGCAGACAAAGAATTTTTAAAAGACAATGAAAAGGAAATAAATAATTTAAGAGAGATATTATATGAAGAGAAGGATTTAAAAAATTATGAGGAAATATTAAGCAGAAAAATCAAATGGAAAATAAATTAATTTGAAAGAAACAGTAGACACTACAAATAATATAGTTCAGCCGATCCCATCAGGGACCAATCGTCCGCTTTGGTCCGTGATGATACCTACATTTAATCCGGGGATATATTTCATTGATGCAGTGAACAGTGCAATATCTCAGAACATTGGTCCGGAGTTAATGCAGATAGATATTGTAGATGACTGCTCGACAAAAGTAGATATTCCAAAAATAATCGAAGAGAACTGGAAAGGGAGAGTGGGATACCACAGACTTCCAAAAAATGTCGGACACTCGTTTAATTTTACAGAAAGTGTGAGAAGAGCAAAAGGTGAATTAGTTCATTTGCTTCATGATGATGATTTAGTCAAACCGGGTTTTTATTCTAAGTTTGAAAATATTTTTAATAAATATGAAAATATAGGAGCGGCATTTTGCAGGCAGGAATATATTGATGACGATGGTAAGTTTATGTTCTATTCCGAACTTGAGATGGAAGAGATGGGAATTTTGGATGATGCGTTAGTAAAATTGGCTCAGAAGCAAAGGATTCAGTATTGCGCAATGGTAATCCGCAGAAATGCTTTTGAACAAATAGGAGGATTTGTCACAAAGAATATTGGATGTGAAGACTGGGAGATGTGGGTGAGAATAGCTTCTCGATTTCCTATTGCATATGAGCCGGAAGCTTTAGCTCAATACAGGATTCACAGGAAGTCAATGACTTTAACTGACATGCGGTCCGGTCAGGATATGAGATTTTTAAGAGAAGCGGCAGATATATTTACACAATATCTTCCCGAGGAAAAGAGGAAAGAAGTTACATTGTTCAGGAATAAACATTACGCAGCTTATTCTTTGAGTAATGCTAAACGAATGTTTGAAGAATTCAATGATGAAGAAGGAGCTGTTGCACAATTAAGCGAAACGATAAAATTAAATTCTGAAATTGTTTATGAAAATTTAGATTTCTTAGAAAAATTGACTAAGCCTATTGAGCAGGCCGGTGTATCCGTTGTTGTTAATTGTCAGAACAATAAAGACCTGATAGATATAACACTCAGGAGTTTAAGTAATCAAAAAGTTTCAAAATTTATTCCATGGGAAATAATTTTTGTTGTCGATTCCGCTTCTGACAGCTGTACTAAAATTGCTTTGGATTCCTGGGCGAAATACCGAAGTAAAACTCCTTTAAGAATTCTCACATTAAAAAACATTTCACAATTTGAATCCCGCAAGATAACCATTGAAGATTCAAAATATAATTTCGTAGTCTTTTGTAATCCCGGCAATCTTCTGAATCTTGATTATATTGACAACGTTTCCAAAAAGATGATGGAAGATATTTCAACAGGAGCAATGGGCGGTTATTCTGAAGGCCAGTCTTCATCAATGTTTCCAATATGGTTTGATCAAAGAAATAATAATTCATACCAGTCAGGAGAGCAGTTTGAATACCCGGGAGATATAACCTGGTCAAAGGGTTATTTATGGAGTGCGGGATTGGTGATCCGAAAAGAAGCCTGGATTACTTTGATGGAGAAGAATTTCGTTTCGATATCAAATTACGAAAGCAGTGCCGATGACTATTCAGTAATTGACAGGGAAATTTGCTATGTCTTGAGAAGCAGCGGGTGGAAAATTAAATACCTTTTTGACCTGAAGCTGAAAAATTTCATTCAGCCTGGAGAACTAAACTGGCGACATTTAAGAAAATCATATTTTCAAAGAGGAAAAGATTCTGTTAATTTAATACCATATAAAAAATCTGCAAACAAAAATGTTAAAGATTTCAAAGAACTTCACAAACGGGTTGATTACAGAAGACTTGTAACCATAACCTGCAGGAAACTTCAGAGTTATAAAGGTTGGAAACTAAATTCATATTCAGAAAATCTTGAAGGCGATAAGGATATTTTATCAATTGAATATTATGCAGGAAAATTAAATTTTTTATTAGATAAATATAATTCTTATAATGATAAAGTAAGAATAT
>JBDSYA010000048.1:0-2763 GCA_039925865.1 Ignavibacteria bacterium | reverse complement strand
GAATGTTGAAGTTATTTGAAAAGATTTTTTGTAAGAATACGACTGTTATTTTATTTCATTCCACATTTGCAACAGACCTTCTTCATCAAACTTCTTTCCCATTATTTGTAATCCGTAAGGAAGATTGTCTTTATCAAATCCGGCTGGAATTGAAATGGCCGGGATACCTGCTAAATTTACTGATGCTGTGTAAATATCATTGAGGTACATTGATAAAGGATCTTCAATTTTTTCACCTATCCTGAATGCAGTATTTGGAGTTGTAGGTGAAATAATATAGTCGACATCTTTAAAAGCTTCTTCATAATCATTCATTATTAACCTCCGCACCTTTTGTGCCTTCTTGTAATATGCATCATAATATCCTGCCGATAAAACATATGTTCCCAGCATGATCCTCCTTTTTACTTCAGCGCCAAAACCTTCCGACCGTGTATTGACATACATTTCTTCAAGCGTATCTGACTTATCCGACCTGTATCCGTACCTGACTCCGTCAAATCTTGACAAATTGCTTGAAGCTTCAGCTGATGTCAATATGTAATAAGATTGAATAACATATTTTGTGTGAGGAAGAGAAATCTCTTTAATTTTAAATCCCTTTCTTTTCAGCTCATCTATTTTTTGGAACATTCCCTTTTTAATATCACTGTTAAGTCCTTCTCCAAAATATTCTTTTGCATATCCTATTTTTATTTTTTTTGGATCGGGGGGTTTTTCCGAACTTTCCGAATACTTTGTTAACTCAGTCTTTGATGATGTACTGTCTCTTTCGTCATGTCCCGCAATTGTCTCAAGCAATATTCCAATATCATAATTATTATTTCCAAAAATACCTATTGAATCAAATGAAGATGCGAAAGCGACCAATCCAAATCTCGAGATTCTGCCATATGTTACTTTTAGTCCTGTTATACCGCAAAACGAAGCGGGCTGCCTTATTGAGCCGCCTGTCTCGGATCCTAAAGACAAAAGGCACATATTGGAAGCAACAGAAACTGCACTCGCTCCTGATGATCCTCCCGGCACTCTGGTTTTGTCAATTGGATTTTTTACCGGACCGAAATATGAATTTTCGTTTGACGAACCCATTGCAAATTCATCACAGTTAACTTTTCCGATAATTATTGCATCTTCCTTTAATAACCTTTCAATAACTGTTGCATTATACAGCGATGTGAAATTACTCAATAGCTTTGAACCGCATGTTAATAATTTATTTCCAATTGAGATCACATCCTTTACAGATATTACAAGACCGGCTAACTTTCCGGAATTACCCTGTTTAATCTTTTCATCAATCTCCTTAGATCTTGAAATAGCTTCCTCTTTGAATAAAGTTATAAATACATTCAAATCATTTTGCATCTCAATATTCTCTAAATAACTTTTTACTAATTTTTCACAGGTAAGATTTCCGTCTTTTATTTGTTTTCTGATTTCTTTAAAATTTTTCGGAATATTATTCATATGAAAAAGAAATCCGGATTTCCCGGATTATAATTTATTGCCAGTGGAATATATTATTAACTTATGATCTGATTAACTTCAGTGATTATTACTTACCTCCACTGAGTTAAACTTAATCATCTATATTGATTTAAATTGTTTTAAATTGTTTTATCTTTTTTTTCTTCAGAGGTCAGATCTTTTTCAATATCTGATGAAGCTTTCTTAAATTCTTTTATACCTTTTCCTAAACCCTGCATAAGATCCGGTATTTTTTTAGCACCGAACAGCACCAAGATAACAATAGCAATCAGTATAATTTCAGGGGTTCCTAATCCAAACATTTTAATTACTCCTTTTCCGCCGCAGCAGATAATTTAGTTTTCTATAAAACACTTTCCACAACACTTTGTAACAATCTTTTTCCGTCACAATTACCGAGCTTACTCTCACAACACCTTTCCGGATGTGGCATCATTCCAAGAACATTTCTCTTGACGTTTTGAATACCGGCTATACTAAAAAGTGAACCATTCGGATTATCAAGATAGCTGAATAAAATTTGATTATTTCCGATTAACCCTGTAAGAGTTTCATCATCACAATAATAATTTCCTTCTCCGTGGGCAATTGGTATTTTTATTTCTTCTTTAATTTTGTATTCGGATGTAAAAATACTCTTATTATTTTCCACTTTCAATGTAACAGTTTTGCAGACAAACCTAAGATTTTCATTTCTCATAAGAGTACCGGGCAAAAGTCCTGCCTCGCACAATACCTGGAATCCATTACAAATGCCTATTACGATCCCGCCTTTATCAGCAAACGATATAACTTCTTTCATAATTGGTGAAAATCTGGAGATTGCACCGCACCTTAAATAATCACCATAGGAAAAACCTCCCGGTAAAATAATAATGTTCCTGTCACCGATGTTTCCTTCTTTATGCCAAATGAATCTTGTATCAACATTAAATACGCTTTTGAAAACATGATAAGCATCATGATCACAGTTTGAACCGGGAAAAACTATTATCCCAACTTTTGCTGAAGACATTATGACTCGTGTATAACTTCAAATGAATAATCTTCCATTACCGGATTGGCAAGTAATTTATTACAGGCATCCTTGGTAATTCGTTCTGCTTCCTCTTTAGTTTGAGAGTTGATCTTAAGTTCAATATACTTACCTATTCTGGTTTCCTCCACCGAATCAAAGCCCAATGACTTCAACGATTGCTCAACAGCTTTGCCCTGCGGATCAAGTATGGTTTTTCTAATTGAAATGTTGATCTTAGATATAAACAATTTATT
>JBDSYA010000047.1:0-11785 GCA_039925865.1 Ignavibacteria bacterium | reverse complement strand
TACCAGTTGTATCAGCTTTTCAATGAAAAAGGTGATTCTTTAAATGCTGCCTTGAGCATTGAAAAAGTAATGAAGTACGATGCTGAAATTTTAAGATAGAATTATTCTTTATGAAAATTCTCATCAACGCACTCTCCGGAAATGGTGATGCTTTAATGTTTTCACCAGCCCTCAGAATTCTCAAAGAAAAACTCCCTGACAGTTCGATCGAAATGCTTGTCATGTTTAAGTCTGTAAAAGAAATGTATGAGCAAAGTCCTTTCCTTAAAGAGATTCACTTCATTAATTTTCTTAAACAATCAAAGCTCAAATCTTTATCGGAAGTCCGTGATCTGAAAAGTAACAATTACGATTACTCAATAAATGTTTATCCTGCTAACCGTTTCGAATACAATGTTGTAAATGCTTTCCTCGGAGCTAAGAAAAAAATTGCTCACCATTACATTCATTCCGGTTTAGCACGCGCTGAATTTTTCAATGATATTCTAATTGATGAAGTAAAGGACAGGCATAATGTTTTACAAAATCTTGATTTGATAAAAGCTATAATTCATGATGTAAAAGATGATGAAGCAGGTCACATGGAAATTTTTATTAATGAAGAAGATAAGATCAAAGCTGGTGAGTGGATCACTCAAAATAATCTTAAAGACAAATTGATTATTGGTTTTCATCCGGGTTCTTCTGTTTTAAAAAATCATATTCATAAAAGATGGGATAAGCAGAAGTATGCTGAGCTTGGAAATAAATTAATAAAAGAATATGACGCTAAAATTCTTCTTTTCGGAAATGAATTTGAACTGAATGAAGAGATAAAAAATATGATGAACGGTGAAGCTGTAACTGCCTCAACTCAAAATTATATGGATTCAATTGCAAGGATGACAACCTGCAAATTATTTATTTCAAATGATACTGCGTTTATGCATTCGGCTGCTGCATTGAACATTCCAACAGTTGCAATTTTTGCCTATACAAATTATAGAGAACTATATCCCTGGAAAGTTGATCATGCTTTAGTAAGGAAAGATTTGGAATGTAGTCCGTGTTTTTACAATTCACCTAAGCCTGTGGAATGCATATGGAAAGGTGAGGATGAATTTAAATGTATAAAGTTGATTACGGTTAATGAAGTTGTTGAAGCAGTTGATTTGTTGATTAGTTAACTAGTTGATTAGTTAACTAGTTGATGTTAAATCATTTAACATTCCAAATTTAATTAAACTTCAGGCAATTAACCAATTAACTAATCAACAAGTCAACTAATTCAGGAAGTCCCACACAATCGTAAACCTCGAAACTACATTTCCCAGACCTCCGCGGTTATTGTAAGGATAAAGGTAAGAATCGTAATACAAATTATTGAATATATTTGCGAGAGTTAGATTAACATTGGCATTTCCAATCCGTGCGCCAATGTAAAAATCTACATGGAAATTCTCACTGACAGGTTTTCTTTGATAACCAAAATATGTATGAAACCTTTTATTGAAACTAATATCATATTCAGATTTTAAATATTTAACAGTAAAGCCGGTACGCATGTTAAGTTTTCTTTTAAAAAAATAATTGTGATATGAAATATCAGATTTTACATAAAAATCAGGATGTACGGGTTTTTTCAAATAGTTTAACTCACTAGATAGTGTAATAAACTTTGTTTGATAATTCAGTGAAACATTTATTCCTCTCCAGATTTGATTATGAAATGATTTTAATTCTTCCAAAAAAAAATATGATTCGAAATCTATATTACTAGATTTTGCAGAAATCCCCAATTCGTAATAATTTTCCTTCCATTTGGGAGAATCTTCAATATTTCTTATTGAATTTATAGCAAAATAATATTCGTTATTCCTGATGCTTGCTCCACCGTGAAATTTAACTGCCAAGTCTCTCTTGTCTATTAATTTATATTCTACTTCAAGTCCCGTACTGAGAAAATCTCCATTTCTAATTTTTTCATATTTAACCATTGGTGATAAGTTAATTTTTCCAATGGCTACATCAGCTTTTAAATATCCGCTGTAATAACTTTTTGAATATTTCTCATTTTCAACAAAATCAATAATATCAGCACTTACATTGTCATAATAAAAATTTGCCCCAACTAGAATATTTCCGGTAAGTGTTTTTGATTTTAGAAAGTTAAAATTTTGTGAAGCTAAAATGCCTGACCTGTTTCCACTGTAAACATCGGTAAATTCTACAACGCTATCCTTAAATGCGATTATAGTTTTTTGACCATTATAATCCCTAATATAATTTTTGTGGAAAAGTTTTAACTTTGTGAGCGAAAGAGGATCACGAAAGAATTTTAAAGTTGCAGAAATATCTGCCTGATAATTTTCAATCTCTTCATTGTTAAAAGGTGACACAACATCTGCTGTTTTGTTTAATAGCGAATCTGTAAAGTTCTCTATTAAACCTTCGTTAAGATCTCTTTTAATATTGTTGTAATGAAAATTTAGCTGAAGATTAATTTTAGAAGTTGGATAGTAACTGAATTTAGTTCGGCCTCTCCAAAAATCAAATGAGGAATTCTCGTAGAAGCCATCCGAAGAATGTTTGGTTCCTCCAAACATCCAGTTGATTTTTCTCGAAAACGGAAGATTAAAAAATACATCTGCATATAGTGAATTATTCCTGTCCTGTGAATATCTTAACTGAGAAAAAGCCGATGGCCTGAAGTAATCTTTGGTCAATACATTGAGTGCTTTTCCGTTTGTATTTACTCCGTAAAGAAATGAAGAAACATTTGAGATCTCCTCGATCCTGTCAATTTCATTAACGGAAATCTCCTGAACATCAAAACCTCCGAAAACAAATTCATTAATCTGAATGCCATCCCTGAAAATGCCAATGTTTTCTTCAGAAAATCCGTTAAAGTTAATTCTGTTCCTCCCGCCTAATCCAAAGTCATTCACAAAATATCCCGCTCTGGCATCCATTATTTCCGATAAGCTTCTTTTATCATTCCAGATATAAAGCGAATCATAAGAAAATACTTCAGAAGTGTTTGAAAGTCTTACAGCATGTTTGATCTTGTTTGTATCGAATGGAATTTTGTAAAGCGAGTCAGACTGTTTGTTTTGTGAAAAACTAATTTGAGATGTGAAGGAATATAAAACTAAAAATAGAATTTTCATTAATTTATTGTAAGAGAATTATTCTTTTTGCTTAAGATTCTCCGGATCTTTACTGTGCTTGATCATCTTGGCATCAATTAGAAATATCACATCCTCGGCAATATTAGTTGCATGGTCGGAAAGGCGTTCGATATTCCTCACCATTGTAAGAATATGCAAGCAGGGGACTATCAGTTCATTATTCAATTTCATCTCTTCCGATAGTAAATGAAATATGACTTCATCAAGCTTATCAACTTCAATATCCATCATGATAATTGCTTTCGCCAGCTCAGCATCCCCGTTAACAAAGCAGTCAATACTCATCTTAACAATTTTCTGAACGATTGCCGACATTTCATTAAGCTTCATTTTCTTCATAAGCTCTCCCTGTCCGGCAAGTGATTCCGTTCTTTCAGAAATATTCACTGCGATATCTCCCATTCTTTCAAGATCACTGTTTATCATAAGCGCAGACATGATCAGCCGCAGATCAAATGCAACAGGCTGGGTCAAAGCAAAAATTCTCTGACAATGTTTATCAATTTTTAAATCAAACTTATCAACCTCATCATCCCTGCTGACTACTTTATGTGCAAGCTCAATATTACCTTCAAACAATGCACGGAAGGATAGTTCGATCTGTTCTTCAACAAGACTTCCCATCTTAATAATTTTTGTCTTAAGCTGCTCAAGCTCCTCTTCTAAGTAATGAAACATTATTCTTTATTCGTTATTATTTATAATATATAAAATATTTTTTAAAAGGTACCACTTTATTAGATTTTAGATTTATGATCTTTGATTTAAGATTAAAAATAAAAGATCCAAAATCTTAAACCTAAATTCCAAATCTAAAATAAAAAACCGAAAATGACATTACCCGAATTTCCCGGAAATATAATTTTGTGTCTTCTCGTGTTCGGGTTTAGTGAACAGCCTGCTTGTTGAGGAATATTCGACGATCTCTCCGGAAAGAAAAAATGCGCATTTATCACTGACCCTTGCAGCTTGCTGCATATTATGCGTTACAATTACTATGGTAAGCGTTTTTTTCAGATCAAACATTAATTCTTCAATCTTTGAAGTAGAGATTGGATCAAGCGCGCTTGCCGGCTCATCCATTAAAAGTATTTCAGGCTCAACCGCAAGAGCTCTTGCAATGCACACTCTCTGCTGCTGTCCTCCTGAAAGGCCAAGCGCAGAATCATTCATCCGGTCTTTGATCTCATCCCAGATAGCAGCACGCTTACAGCTTGTTTCAACTATTTCATCCAGCATCTTTTTTTTATTCACACCGTTAATCCTTGGACCATAAGCAACATTTTCATAAACTGATTTTGGAAATGGATTAGACTTTTGAAATATCATTCCGACCTTTTTCCGCAATGAAACAACATCTACATTTTTGTCATAAATATTAATTCCTTCGATAAAAACATCTCCTTCAATTCTGACATTATCAATAGTATCATTTAGCCGGTTGAGTGTTCTGAGAAATGTAGATTTTCCGCAACCGGAAGGACCAATGAGAGAAGTTACTTTATTTTCGTCTATTATGATCGTAACATTCTTCAAAGCCTGATTATCACCGTAATAGAGATTCAGATCTTTTGTCCGGATTTTTTCTGAATTCATTTAAACATAATTTTCAGCTGCCGAAAACAATTTTATACATCAGCTTATAACTTTCCCGTCATGCAGGCTGATAATTGTGTCACATCTTTTTGAAAATTCTTCATTGTGAGTTACAATAATAAATGTTTGTTTGTATTTCTCCCGTAACCTGAAGATCAGTTCCATAACATATTCGGCGTTCTCCGAATCGAGATTACCTGTAGGTTCATCAGCAAGAATAAGTTTTGGAGAATTTATCAGAGCCCTTGCTATGGCAACTCTTTGTGCCTCGCCGCCCGAGAGCTCAGAAGGCTTATGGTTCATTCTTTCCTTAAGTCCTACTTCGATCAGTAATGATTCTGCTTTTTCCTTGTCAGGATCTCCGCAGATCATTGATGCAATTAATACATTTTCAATTGCAGTGAATTCCGGCAGCAGATGATGAAATTGAAATATAAATCCGATCATCTTGCTTCTGAATTCGGCTATTTGTTTTTCCTTCTGATCAAATACATTTTTATTCTCAAAAAGAACTTTCCCTGAATTAGGCTTATCAAGGGTGCCAATTATATGAAGAAGAGTGCTTTTTCCTGCACCGGATTTTCCAATGATAGCAACAATGTCTTCTTTATGAATTTTAAAGTTAATACCTTTTAAAACTTCAAGCTTATTTTTATTTGTAACCTTGTATGATTTTTTTAATCCACTTACTTCAATTAATATTTCTCTGTCTGTCAATGAAATAAATTAAATGTTAAAAGTTAAAATGTTAAGAGTTTTACAAATCATAATCCACATCAGGACTATTCCCATCTTATGGCATTAACAGGATCCAGTTTTGCCGCGCGCCTTGAAGGATACAATGATGCAAGAAAGCAAAGGACAAGTGCGGCTAAAGGAACAAAAACAAAATCATAAACTCTCAATTCTACAGGAAGCGAAGTAATTTTATAAATGGTTGCATCAAGTTTATAAAATTCGAAATATTTTTGGCCGAGAGTAATCCCAAGGCCCAGAAGAGTTCCTAAAACCATTCCTATTACGCCAACAGAAATCCCTTCAAACATAAAAATATTTGTGATCATCTTGTCGGTCGCTCCCATGGCTTTCAAAACTCCAATGTCTCTTTTCTTTTCGATGACAGTCATGGTCAGGGATCCCAGAATATTAAATGACGCAACTGCAATTATCAGACTCAGAATTATAAATGCCACCCATCGTTCGACCTTCAGGATTGAATAAAAATCCTTGTGAAGATCATACCAGGTCAGAACTTTATAATCACTTCCAAGAATGCTTACCAGCTTTTCCTTTTCATTTTCAGAATCAGTAATATTTTCAAGCCTCATTTCAACACCATTGACTTTGTCCCCTAATTGAAAAAGATCCTGCGAATTAGCAATAGAGATGTATGCATAGTTTCCGTCGTATTCTTTATTGTCAGAATCATAAACTCCCGAGATAATAAATTTTTTAGTTCGGGGATCTACAAATTGTGTTAGCGAATTTTCCAATCCCGACGGACTTATAAGAGTTACTGTATCTCCCGGCCTGGATTTTAATTTTCCCATCAGTGAAAGCCCGAGCACAATGCCTCCATAACCTCCCTGATCTTTAAGATCAAACTCTCCGAATCGCATTACATCCTTTATCCCCGAGACTTTTCCGATCTCATTTTCATCCACACCTTTTATGAATACAACTTCATTGCTGGAATTATTTGCAAGCATTCCCTTATTAAGTGTATATGGTGTCGATGAAGTTAATCCTGCAGACTTAATTTTCTCCTGAAGTAAATTATATTCGGTAAGCTTGTTTCCGCTCTCAGCTTCTACCCTTATATGCGGATCAAAGCTGATAAGTATTGCAGTTACTTTACTGCTGAATCCGTTGAATACAGAAAGAACTATTATCAGAGCAGCTACACCAATAGTTACCCCGATAATTGAAATCAGAGAAATTATTGTTATAAAATTAAATTTTTTCTTGGAAAATAAATACCTCTTTGCAATAAAAAACTCTATGCTCAATCTTTATATTTTAATTGTTCTCTGATATTTTAATAATTAGTCGATGGTGAATAGTCAATGGTCAATAGTGTATAGTGAATTTTCATAAGTTACAATCTCACATTTAACACAAATCAAATCCAATATCAAAATCTTATTCGTCAAATACTATCACCGATTCCTGATATTGTCTTACTTTATTCTTATCAATTTTATCCATCAGCATGTTTTTCAGGTCCTGCTGTTTTTGAGGAATATTTTTATCGTCCATTAATTTACTTATCTCATACATTACATGAAGAACGCGGTTATATATTCTATGCCTGGAAATCCCAGCCGGAAGCCTGAAGCCATTATTTGCAATACTGACAATGTGTGACTTCCTGAAGTCCGGGAAAATAATTAAAACACCCTTTTTTCTGGTATACTTTCTAAGATCAGAAAATTTAATATCACATTCTGATCGATCAAAAATATAATTTTTAAAATACAGTTTAGTTATTGCCTCAAGTTCCTTCAGCATTGGTCCTAAACTTTTAGAAAGTTTTATAAGGATAGTTTCATCTTTGTTTATATCGGCAGCAATGAGGTAATGAAATTGTTTTTCTAAAATAGCTGATCCACGCGAATATGAAATATTTTCATAAGCTAGCCCGTTATCATTACAATATATTTTTAATTTTTCCAGATCAAAATCATAAATAATATGATTCCATTTTTCCAGTTTTAAATTCCTGTCTTTATAATCAAGTACCTGAGCTAAGATCATTTTACATCCGATTTCCTTAAGCGAGCCGTATCTGTTCGCACCGTCAAGTAAGATAATGTCTTTGTCATTCCTTCCGACAATGACCGGGTTCATTAAATATTTTGCCCTGGAAAGTCTGTTGTAAATATTTCTCAGACGATTATTCTCTGTGGCTTCATGAAGTTTGATGGCAGATAGTCTTAAAAGCTCAAGATCAAAATACTTGTCAGTGTAATTTATCAATAAGTATATAATTTTATTTGAAACTCAGTTTAAATCCGGTTATAATTAATAGTAAAATTATTCTTTCCTGGTCTTATTTACAAAATCAATATGCCCCTGATTATTCAGCTTTAATTCAATTGTATCACCGGGTAAGAATTCTGCTTTCAGGATCTTTTCGGATAAGATATTCACTACATGTTTCTGAATTGTGCGTTTCAAAGGCCTTGCACCGAAAGATATATCAAAACCAAGTTTTCCCAGCCAGTCTTTAACTTCGTCTTCAACAATCAGCTTCATATGATTTCTTTCAAGTTTATTAACAAGGAACCGGATCTGCAGATCAACTATCTGCCTTAGTTCATTTGATGTTAAAGGTTTGAATAAAATAATTTCATCTATCCTGTTCAAAAACTCAGGCCTGATCGTTGCCTTTAAAAGATCCATTAAGCTGACTCTAAGTTCATTTAATATTTCATCCCGGTTATCCTCGTTGATTGTATCGAGCCTCTCCTGTATCAGGTGTGAACCGAGATTGGAAGTCATTATTATAATTGTATTTTTGAAATTCACCGTGCGTCCCTGAGAATCTGTCAGCCTGCCTTCATCAAGAACCTGAAGAAGAATATTATATACATCCGGATGTGCTTTTTCAATTTCATCAAGAAGAACTACACAGTAAGGCCTTCTCCTTACTGCTTCAGTGAGCTGTCCACCTTCTTCGTAACCAACATATCCCGGAGGTGCGCCAATGAGTCTCGACACAGAAAATTTTTCCATGTACTCGCTCATGTCAATTCTGACCATCGCCCTTTCATCGTCGAATAAAAATTCAGCAAGAGCTCTTGCAAGCTCTGTTTTTCCGACACCTGTTGTACCTAAAAATATGAACGAGCCAATTGGCCTGTTCTCATCCTGCAGTCCGGCTTTTGATCTCCTGATAGCGTTTGAAACGGCAATCACTGCGTCCTGCTGCCCAACAACCCGCTTCATAAGATTATCTTCCATGTGAACAAGTTTCTCCCTTTCTGCTTCAAGCATTTTCGAAACGGGTATTCCTGTCCACTTAGAAATTATTTCTGCAATATCTTCAGCATCGACTTCTTCTTTCAGCATCTTAACATCTTTTTGAATAACCGCAAGCTCATCAGTTTTACTGTCTATCGTTTTTTGGTTATTAACAAGTTTACCGTATCTTATTTCAGCTACTTTAGCCAGGTTTCCTTCACGTTCAAATTTATCAGCATCGGTTTTCAACTGTTCCATCTCTTCCTTTTGAAACCGTATAGCTTTTATAAGATCTTTTTCAAGTGTCCAGTGAGATATAAGCGCAGTTCTTTTTTCTGAAAGTTCAGCAAGTTCTTTTTCGATTTCTTTTAAACGGATTTCGGCAGGATTTACTTTGGATTTATCCTTTGCCATAGATTAATTTTCAGTATAGTTGTAAAATATAAACTCGGTGTAAACACCTTAAACCGTTGCCCTGAGGTCTATTAAAATACAGGCATAAAAAAACTTTCTATAAAAAATACTTTGTCATCCTGAGCGAAGCGCCTGCCTGCCTCAGGCAGGAAGGATCCATGTCTTTCTAAATAAATTCTTTCTGCTCAATTCCAAAATTCTACTTTACCAATACAAAATCGATCTTCTTATTCTCTTTGTTCACTCTTTCGACTTTTATCCTGACCTTCTGTCCGGCTCTGAAAGTTTTACCTTTTCTTCTGCCTTTGGCGATATGTTTCTTTTCATCGTATTCATAATAATCGTCTTCGATATCCTTAAATCTTACCATTCCTTCTACAAGTATATCAAGTATTTCAATAAACATTCCGTACTGAACAAGGCCGGAAATTATTCCGTCATATTCATCACCGATATGTTTACTGATATATTCACCCTGCATTAGCTTAATAGATTCACGTTCAGCCTGCTCAGCGTTTTGCTCCATGATAGAACTTTGTTTGCAGATCTCTAAAAGTTTGTGTTTATAATAATCAGCCTTAGCGACAATATCTTTCTCATTGTAAATATAATCATACAAAAGTCTGTGAACTTCAAGGTCCGGATAACGTCTGATGGGGGAAGTAAAGTGTGTGTAATCTTTAAATCCCAGACCATAGTGACCGATATTCTTAGGTGTATAAATTGCTTTTGCCATAGTTCTTATCAATAGATCATTGATCAGAAACTCTTCAACTTTTCCTTCTACGTCTTTCAAAAGTTTTCTAAGTGAATTCTTATCATCTAAATTTATCGTGTAACCAAATTGCTTTACAAACTCAACAAGATCTTTCATCTTATCCTTATTCGGAATATCATGTACTCTGTAAATAAAAGGCAGTTGTATTTTTACTTTATTCGAAAGATCTTTTACAAAAATTGTAGCGCACTTATTTGCAAGAAGCATAAACTCTTCTATAAGCCTCATCGAATCAAGCCTCTCTTTGATAACAATATCATCGACTTCTCCTTTTTTATCGAATGTGAATTTGACCTCGTTAGAATCGAAATCCAGACTTTCATCTTTCAGCCTTTGCATTGTAAATGATTTGCTGATTTTATACATGAGTAATACTTCATCGGCAAAGTCTCCTTTTTTTGTTTCAATAATATTTTGTGCCTCTTCATATGTAAATCTTCTCTTACTTTTTATCACGGACTTCTTTATCTCAAAACCTTTAACAGCAAAACGCTTGCTCAGATTAATAAAAATCGAAAAAGTCAGTCTTTCCTCATTTTGTTTTAATGAACAAATTTCATTCGAAAGCTTTTCAGGAAGCATTGGTATAACATTCTTCACAAGATAAACACTTGTTGCCCTTCTCAGTGCTTCCACATCTAACGGAGAATTTTCAGTTACATAATGGGATACATCCGCAATGTGTACACCAAGTATATATGAACCGTCTTCATTCTTTTCAATAGAAACCGCGTCATCAAAATCCTTGGCATCCACAGGGTCAATAGTAAATACTATTTTATCCCTGAGATCAACCCTGTCTTTTAGATCATAATTTACTTCAAGTCCTGCTGCTTCCTTTTCAACATCTTTTGGAAATTCTTTTACAAGATTGTACTTTCTCATTATTGACTTTTCCTCCGCGCCTCTCTCACCCGCACTTCCCAGCACTTCGAGGACATTGCCAAGAAGATCCGTAAACTCATCTTTGAGATCATCAGGGTTCAGTATCTCAACATATACCTTATCTCCGTTTTTAGCATTTTTGAAATTTTCCGAAGCAATAATAATATCTTTTTTAATATCTCTCGAATCCGGAAAGACTAACCCGTAAGATTCATGATTTTCAAACTTGCCGCTCACAAATTTTTTACCTGCATTAAAAACTTTTAATACCTCGGCAAATGCACCTTCCTGAGAATGAATAATTTTATATTCTACTTTATCACCAACCGAGAGATTTAGTGATCTGCTGTCCCTGAGCTTATAAATATTTTTATTTGTTTCCTGATCATCAGGCTTTACGATGACTCTTCCGTCTTTGCCAAAATCTATTTCGCCTTTAAAATTTTTTGTATCTTTTTCTTTTTTCAAATTTGTATTGTAATATTTTCCTTCTTTGAAGAGCATTTTTTCTTCAACCAGCTGAAATAAATTCCGCTTAAGAATACTTCTCTGTGAAGGTTTTAGTTTAAGTTTTTTTAGAATTGAATTTACCTTGTAGGAACTGCCGGACTTTTGATTGAATAGTGTTAATATGTCTTTTTGTAGTTTTATCTCTTTAGAATTTTATTCTGTAATAAATTAATGCTCCCTGTCTTGTGCCGCTTGTGTTTGAAACATCGTTTTGCTCATCGAATGGATCATAAACTTTTTCTAAACGCAATATAAGATTATTTGACAGCGATTGTAATTTAAAAATTTTATTCAAAGGATAATCGATAACGATATCAGTGTTTGAAAGGCCTCTGAAGATTTGACCTCCAAATCTTACAATTGCATCACCAATAGCTGCAGTGAATCTTATGTCAGTATTGTTTGCAATGCTCCCTGATTTAGAATCCACATAATTTACATTTGTATTTATTATCCACGGGGCAAT
>JBDSYA010000046.1:0-2802 GCA_039925865.1 Ignavibacteria bacterium | reverse complement strand
ATATACACTTGATACTTCTCAATTTGAAAAACCGGTTGTTGACATTGTCGGCACAGGCGGAGATGGAAGATCGACAGCAAATATTTCAACATTTGCATCACTGATCTGTGCTGCAACAGGTCTTGTTAATGTTGCAAAATATGGCAACAGGTCTGCTTCAGGCATTTGCGGAAGCATGGATATATTTGAAAACTTAGGTATCAAAATTGAATTGTCCGAAAATGAAGTTATTGACCTTATCAATAATTACGGCATCGCTCCTTTATATGCAAGGTTTATTTATCCCGGAGGAAAATATGTTGCTGAGGCAAGAAGTCAATTCAAATTACCTACAGTTTTTAATTTGTTATTCTCAACCTCGAGACCCTTCAAAGGAAATCTGAAATTCATATTTGGCTGCGCATTGGAAAACCAGTTAAAGACTGTTGAAAAATTTTTCATAAGCGATCTCAATACAAGATGTTTACTTGTAAACGGACATGATGGTACAGATGAAATTTCCATAAGTGGAAATGGTAAATCTAATTATTCTTTAATAGAAAGAGGATCTGTGAAACGTGGAATAATAGACTGCAAATTATTTGGAATTACCCCAATAGATTTGAACTTGCTTCAGGTCAGTTCAAAAGAAGAGGCTGTTGATTTGTTTTGTAACGCATTAGACCCGTTAAAGTCAGGGAAAAAAATTGGTGCACTGAGAAATGCAGGAGTAGTCAATGCGGCTTCAGCATTATTCATTGCTTTGGAAAATGGCGAAGATAATCCGGCCGAAATAAATAAATATATTTCTTGCACGAGGGACGCATTGGCATCAGGGAAGGTGTTAGATCTTGTAAATGATCTGAAAAATAATTGATGCATAATGAATTTTTTAGCAAAAGTAAAAAAATATAAAAAGTCGGAGGTAAAGATACTGGAGATCAAACAATCCGAAAATCTGTTTTTAAAACTTTTTTATACAATTAAGAATAGACCCGTTTTAATAGGTGAGATCAAACCACGATCTCCCTCAGGTGAAATTTTATTTGAAGGAGATTTCATAAAATTAGCTAAGGCCTATGAAAAAGCCGGTGTAGATGCAATATCTGTTTTAACGGACAGTCAGACATTTGGCGGAAGTATAGAGTTGTTAAACGAGATCCGGCGGAATGTTAAAATACCATTATTAAGAAAAGATTTTATTGTCAGTGAGTCTCAGTTAATTGAATCAGTAAACAGAGCGGATGCGGTTCTTCTTATTGTAAAATTATTAAGCAAAAATAATCTGAGCAATCTTATAAACTTCTCATATCGTTTAAAATTGCTGCCAATAGTAGAAGTTACAAATACGTTGGAATTGAATTGCGCCATTAAAGCCGGAGCAAAGATCATAGGAGTAAATTCCAGGGATCTGGTTACTTTGAAGATCAATTATGATAAAGCTCTGAAAACTTTAAACTCCGTACCAAAAGGAATTCTACCTTTGCTTTTTTCCGGAATATCCACCCGGGAAAATGTTACTGCCGCAGTTAAAAATGGTGCAAAAGGTATTCTTGTTGGTTCGAGCCTTATTAAATCAAAAAATAAAAATAAAAAAGTGAAAGAATTAATATATGATTGAAAATAAAAATTTTATAGTGAAGATCTGCGGGGTCAATGATCAAACAGCAGCGCAAAATATATTCCGCTTTAATCCGACAATGATCGGATTAATATTTGTCCCGGGAAGTCCGCGTTTTGTGGAAACCCATACAGCACGAGAGATCTCAGGCTCTGCGCATGATAAAGGGGTACTCGTAGTCGGAGTTTTTCAGAATCAAAAACCTGAATATGTTTTGGAAATGATTAAATCTGTATCGCTTGATTACGTTCAGTTACATGGAGAAGAAGATATGCTGTACTGCTCTCAGATGAACATACCAGTAATCAAAAAAATAATTTTACGCGATTCAGTAGAAGAGTTAAAGTCTACAATGAGTGAGTACTCCGGAACAGTAAATTATTTTTTAATAGACAGGCCTGTACAGGGTCATGGCGATGCTGTTGATTTAGAAACTGTGAAGGAGTTAACTGAAGACTATCCGGTAATTATTGCAGGTGGTTTGAATAAAGATAACATTGAAATGACCATTTATGGGATCGGAAAAAATCTAAGAGGTGTGGATACCTGCAGCGGTGTGGAAAAAAAATCCGGTGTTAAGGATATGGATCTTGTTAAATCGTTTATTTCAAATGCCGGCATCTCTCGTGAAACTCAGGCTCAGAAAATGGACGACGAGGATAAACTAAGTCATTTCAAGAATGATTTTTATTTTCCTCAGGATAATATTTATATGAATGGAAATTCTCTCGGCTTGTTATCCAAAAGATCAGAACGCTCACTGCTTGAAGTTATTGATTCATGGAAAACAAAAGGCATAAACGGCTGGACGCAAGGAAATGATCCATGGTTTTATATGGCAGAAAAACTTAGTAAAATGATAGCTCCGTTGGTCGGCGCACTGCCGGAAGAAATAATTGTCAGCTCCTCTGCATCCGTAAATTTACATCAGCTTCTTGCAACTTTTTTTAAACCGGAAAAAAACCGTACCAAAATATTAACTGACGGTCTAGCTTTTCCTTCCGATATTTATGCTTTAAAAAGTCATCTGACCCTGAAAGGGCTTAACCCCGAAGAGCATCTGAAGATTGTTAATAGCAGAGATGGAAATAATATACACGAAGATGATATTATTGCGGCTATGACAGAAGATGTATCGCTGATATTATTACCAACTGTAATTTATTCCACAGGACAATTATTAGATTATAAAAAAATAACTG
>JBDSYA010000045.1:0-2640 GCA_039925865.1 Ignavibacteria bacterium | reverse complement strand
TTCTTTCACGAGATAAAAACGACCGGATGCATTGCCTGTCAAACGTTTGCACGCATCGCGGTAACATATTGGTCGAAGGCAGCTGCATTGAAAAAAATATCTTGTGCCGATATCACGGTAGAAGATTTGATCTCGACGGAAAATTTCTTTCGATGCCGGAATTCTCTGAAGTAAAAAACTTTCCATCAAAAAAAGATGACCTTCCTGAAATTCCGTTCAGCACATGGGAAAAGTTTTTGTTTGTTTCATTAAACCCCATAGCACCTCTTCAGACTTTTGCAGGTGAAATGTTTTCGAGAATGTCATGGCTGCCATTGGAAGAATTTATATTTGATCCTTCAAGATCGAGAGATTACCTGGTCAAAGCTAACTGGGCTTTGTACTGTGAGAATTACCTCGAAGGTTTTCACATACCGTATGTTCACACGGGACTGAACAGCGAATTAGACTATTCGGGTTACCGGACGGAATTGTTTAAGTTCTCCAGTCTGCAAATCGGCATTGGTAAAACCGGTGAAGATTGTTTTAACCTTCCAAAAGATTCTCCTGACTATGGACAAAATATTTCAGCTTATTACTTTTGGATCTTTCCTAATATCATGTTCAATTTCTATCCGTGGGGTCTGTCAATAAATATTGTCAGGCCATTGAAGCCCGGTCTTTCAAAAGTATCTTTCTTAACTTATGTCTATGATGAAGCCAGATTAGATAAAGGGGCGGGAGCGGGACTCGATAAAGTTGAACGTGAGGACGAAGCAATTGTAGAGAATGTTCAGAAAGGAATTCGTTCAAGAAATTATGATAGGGGAAGATATTCGGTTAAGCGCGAAACAGGAACGCACCACTTTCATAGATTGATTGCGGAGATGTTGAATGGTGGATAGATATGTATTTTATGTCTGAAAAATATTATTCGGATTACCGGCAAAAGTATACATGACATACTATAAAAAATTCGGTAAACCATTTTCATTTAATTTGTCATGGCAAAAAAATGAATACAAACTCAATGAGACTCAGGCAGTTTATTAATTTATATGATAAAATTGATTCGATCGTTCTTCTAGAAGGCAAAAGAAATGTACCCGAATCAGACAGATTAAAAGTTATTCAGCTTGGAAAGCTGCTGGCTTCAAGCACTAAAAACATGACTTTCAGAAGCGGGAATGCGGATGGGGCTGATTATCTTTTTGCACTTGGTATTACGCATATAAACAATAACCGTTTGCAGGTTATCAAGCCTTACACGAAACACAGAGAAAATAAAAATCTGGCTTATAAGACATTTTCTTTGGATAAAATTGATATTAAGTCACAACCGCAAATTGTTTATCAATCAAAGAAAAATAAGATTATGGAAAAATTAATCGAGCAGTATGTTGCAGGTGATATGATGTCCCTCCAGACGTTTTAGAAAAATAAGATAAGACATTTGTTCAATAGCCGTAACAGAATTTGAAATTCCTCCCGACCAGAACTTATCCCGGAGTGAGTCGATTTTGGATTTAAGTGTGGAGTCTGTTAACATAAAATTTTAATACTTTCCTATTAATTTTGTAATTTTGAATTGAATCTAAAAACTTGCTTTGACAACGAAAATAATTTTACATAAGTACACATTTTGTCATTCTGAACGAATGGAGCGAAGCGGAGTGAAGTGAAGAATCCATAAGTTGAATAGAATGTATGCACTTGGATTCTTCTCTTCGCTCAGAATGACAAAATTAGTTAAATTCGTGTCTGGACTAAAACACTATTGTGGTTTGGTCTTATATGTTTCAATTTTGTTTCCGTTAAAATATATTTTCAGAAGTTTATGTTCAAATTAAATGTTGATGCAAATCGTTTGTTGGAATTATAGTTCAGCATTGGATATTAGATTTAAATAGAAATTAAATATGTGACATTCACTATTGACTATTGACATTCACCATTGACCATTGACTATTGACCTATTCACAATTGACCTGCCATAGGCGGGCAAGCCATTCACCAATTTGCGACTTTTTGAAAATACATGCGTCTTATTATCAAAATATATTTTTAAGTTACAGTTAATACGATGTGTCAGGACACAAATCTTTTTATAAAATTACTCAAAACCGAATACAGTGATGCTTTGAAGTACTGCAAAGCGTTATGCGTTCGTCAATCTCCGGATGATGCTGAAGATGTTTTACAGCAATCCTTACTTAAGGCGCTCGAAAATTTCGATAAACTCAATGATCACAGTAAATTCAAATCATGGTTCTTTAAAATAATCACACGCGAATTCTACAATTCAGTCAGGAAAAGTTTCTGGAAAAAATTTCTGCCTTTGGAATCTTCACCCGAAGCAGAACAAATGCCTGAAACATTTGACAGGACTGAAGAAGATGACGAAATGAAAATTTTGCTTTACCACGCTTTGTCTCAAATTTCTGTGAAAGAAAGATCAGCAGTTTTGCTTTTTGAAATTGGTGGTTTTTCAATTGAAGAGATCAGAGAAATGCAAAATGAAAAAAGCGTGTCGGCAGTTAAGTCAAGACTAAGCCGGTCAAGGGAAAAGTTAAAAAGATTTATTACAGAAAATACAAATGTACATCAATCAAAAAAAAGTTCAATAATCTTAGGAGATTTAAGAAATGAAACAATCAAACT
>JBDSYA010000044.1:0-19585 GCA_039925865.1 Ignavibacteria bacterium | reverse complement strand
ATCTTTGCTTTTATCTGCTGGATTGTTTCAGGCATTATTTAGGCTCTCCAAAACCTGTTCCAAAAAATTGAACCATTTCCTCTGACATCTCTTTTTCATCAGCACCTCTGAAAATGAGTGTCAGCTTGGATCCCTGTTCAGCAGCAAGGGTCATAACCCCAATGATACTTTTCCCGTTTACTTCAAATCCGTTCTTCGAAATAAAAAACTCCGCTTTATATTTTGCGGCTATTCTTACTATCGCTGACGCAGGACGGGTATGCATTCCCGCTTTGTTTACTATGGTTACTTCTTCTTCTATCAATGATTATGATTGATTATGATTGATTATGATTTTGGATGATTGAGATCCTTGTACTATTAGATTAAATCTTTGTTAACTCTGATTTTGAATTAAAGAATAACTTTGGCTTCATTAAGTTATGATTCTTCTTCTTGCGGGAACCATCCATCATTAAATTTCAAAATAAGTTCTATCAATTCCTGTTTTCAGTATTGGTCGTGAAGTCAATGCAAACCACACTATTGTTTCCTATCGGTTCCATGCTAATCGTATTCATAACATTTGTAAAACATTTTCAAAACGACCTTCCCATCAGCATCTTCGAAAACCATTTCAATCTTTCTTTCGCTTCACTTTCCGGTAAAGCATTCAGATATTTATCAGCTTGCATTGTATATTTTTCAATTTCCTTTTGAGCGGATTCTATAACACTATACTTTTCATAAATATTCTTTATCTCATTAATTTTCTCGTCAGTTGCATTTGCAAGTCCGTTGTTAATGATAATGTTTTCAATTTTTTCTTTATCGTCTTTATCACTGACAACTTCGCGCGCTTTTAAAAGTAAATAAGTTTTCTTACCTTCAACAAGATCACCGCCGGTTTTCTTTCCAAATTCAGATTCTATCGCTGTAATGTCAAGCATATCATCCAGTATCTGAAATGCAAGACCGATATTAACAGCATAATTTCTGATGTTATCAACCATTTCCGGATCACCATTTCCTATTAACGCACCAACAACTGCAGACGTCTCAAGCATCTTTGCAGTTTTTTTTCCGATCATCATACTATATTCATCAAGTGTTACATTTTTTCTGATCTCGAATTCTTTATCATAACTCTGGCCTTCGCATACTTCAACTATTCCTTCAGTAAAGGCTTTCACGATCTCATCAAGCTTTCCTGATTTTGTCTGAAGAAGATACATATATGCCATCCCGATCAGATGATCGCCGCAAAGTATCGCCACATTGTTGTTCCATTTCTTATGAATTGTCTCAACGCCTCTTCTCGTATCTGCATTGTCCATTATATCATCATGTACGAGAGTAAAATTATGTAGCAGCTCCAGCGCAACTGAAGCATTCAGTGCATCTTCCGCCTTACCGCCTGCAGCCTCGCACGCAAAAATCAACATCATCGGGCGAATTCTTTTGCCTCCGCCCTCAAGAATATATTTTAACGGTTCATACAAAGTAACTGGTTCTTTTTTATTTATTGCTGAAGCAAGTATATCATCTACTCTTTTTTTGTAATCTGAATAAACCCCGGAATGTTTCTGCATGAATTGAATTTTTTTGAGACTTCTAATTGTTGGCAGTAATGTATAATTTGGCTCTCAATATATAAAATTAATGTTTTTAGTTATATGAAAATACAAAATAAAACGGCTAAAAGAATTTTTCTATTCCTCATTCCGGCATTATGTTTTACACTCTTTAGTTTTAAGCCTTTCGATTCAGAATCAGATAAAAATTCACTTCAGCGGGCTTTTGAAAACAGGATCACACAAGGAGACTTGCCGGACTGGACTTTGTTGGATCCTGAAAAAGATGGATATGAAGGTGTCCGGACAAATTCGTTTTACCAATATCTAAATACTCTGGGTTTTGTACCGCAGAGAAAAGAAGTAATAGTTGGTGTGATAGATTCCGGATTTGATATTGAACATCCCGATCTTAAAGAAAATATCTGGATAAATGAAGCTGAAATGAATGGCAGCACCGGAGTAGATGATGATAGTAATGGATATATTGATGACCTTCATGGCTGGAATTTTCTAGGCAAAGCCAAATATCTGTCACTCGAAGTTTCAAGAGAATATTTCCGATTGAAAAAACTCAAAACCCCTGACTCAGATCCATACTTTAGAAAAGTGAAAGATGAATTTGAAAAAAAACAGGACGAGACCATTTCAACTGCAATTGGTGTTAAGGAAACACTTGATGAAATTATAAAAGCTGAAACAATACTTAAGGAAAAAAATATTACAACAGATCCTAAAAAGCTGATGGAGATCTCAAATGATCTGAAAGGAAAATATCAGGATGCGGCCTCAATGATTCTGGGAGTTTATATGCTCTACGGATCAGATAGAAAAGAGCTTGAAGAGCTTAATGAGGAATATGGCAACAAAGTAAAGGTATTGTTTGATTCTACAGAAACTTATAAGCTGATCGGCGATAACCCTGATGAGATGCTTGAAACAACTTATGGTAACAATGACGTTGTGGAAAATACAGAAATTCACGGCACTCATGTTTCAGGCATAATCGGATCAAAGAAAACAGGTCAGGCGCCATTTGTAAAAATAATGTGTTTAAGGGCAGTGCCAAATGAAGGTGATGAACGTGATAAAGATATCGGAAACGCTATTAGATACGCAGTTGACAACGGCGCCAGTATTATAAACCTGTCGGCAGGAAAATATTTTTCTCCTGATCCCGGGTTTGTAGTTGATGCAATAAAGTACGCCGAAGACAAGGGTGTTTTATTTGTTGTCTCAGCAGGTAATGAAGGCGATGATATTTCAAATATTGTGAATTACCCTAGAAAATTTATTGAAGAAACCGGCGAAAAAAAATATTTCACAAATATGATCGTCGTTGGAGCTAATTCGTGGATGAAGCAATGGAATCAGGAGAAAGATCCTGAAAATCAGAATTCTAAATTTGATCTTGTTGCTCCCTTCAGTAATTATTCTAAAACAGTTGTTGATATTTTTGCACCCGGTGTGCAGATAAACTCCACTGCGCCAAACGGAAAATACAAACGCATCGGCGGAACGAGCATGGCAGCACCTGTCGTAGCAGGGATAGCGGCAGTTTTAAAAGCATATTATCCGCAACTTACTGCCGGTCAGTTGAAAGAAGCAATTATGTCATCAGCCCGCCAGTATGACGGATTAAAGGTAAAGTTAAAAGGAAAATCTTCCAAAGAATTGTTTTCCGGATTATCAAAATCCGGCGGAGTCATTGATCTTATAAATGCATTTAAGAAGGCAAGAGAAATTTCAGGTGAAGTGAATTAAATTAATTAAGTTATACTTTAAAAAAAAAGCCAATTGTCTTTTTCAACAATTGGCTTGAATTGAACTTTGATAATTATAAAATATAATTAAATTACGAGCATCCGCTCGTTTCACCGCAGGTAATACATTTCAGACATGTTCCGTTTCTTACCATCGTAACGCTTCCGCATGACGTACAAATATCACCCGTATAACCTTTTAGTTTAGCTTCTTTGATCTTATCAATTGTAGATGTATTTTGAAAAAGTTTAATTCCCATTTCATTTGTTGCTTTTGAAGGTGGTTGAATATACCTGTCTTCTTCAATGATCCTTTCGCTGAAAACTTCTTCTTCATCAAAATCATCATTACCTTCAAGCTTTGAAAGAGCGTCAATTGGTGATTTCTGAAACTCGGCATCATTTTGAATGTGAGCAAGATCTGTTCTTCCGATATAAGTAACGGCAAGTTCACGGAATATATAATCAATGATTGAAGTACTCATTTTTATATTTGGATTTCCAACAACAATTCCGTTTGGTTCAAATCGCGTATAAACAAAAGCATCTACAAATTCATCCAAAGGAACGCCGTGCTGAAGGCCCAGAGAAATAGCGATGGCAAAACAGTTCATCAGGCTTCTGAAGGCAGCTCCTTCTTTATGCATGTCTATAAAAATTTCCCCAAGCTGTCCGTTTTCATATTCTCCTGTCCTCAGGTAAACAGAATGACTTCCTATTTTTGCTTTCTGAGTATAGCCTTTTCTTCTGAAGGGAAGCTTTCTTCTCTTTGCAATGTATCTGTGAATTATTCTTTCAGCAACTTTTACAATATCATGAGTTCTTGAAACTTCCTGACTCATATCTTCGCCGTTTTCCATGATTACTGCATCATCATCTTTCACTGAATTAAGAGGTTGCGATAATTTTGATCCATCTCTGTAAAGTGCATTTGCTTTTACTCCTAAACGCCACGAGGTAAGGTATGCGCTTTTCATATCATCTATTGTTGCATGATTTGGAAGATTGATAGTTTTTGAAATTGCACCCGAAATAAACGGTTGCGCAGCTGCCATAATTTTAATATGTGCATCAGCTAAAATGTACCTCGTACCTTTTTTACCGCATTTATTTGCGCAGTCAAAGATCGGATAATGCTCGTCTTTCAAGTGAGGCGCGCCTTCAATCGTCATAGCTCCGCAGACATAATCATTTGCATCAGAAACCTGTTCTTTTGTAAAGCCCAGTTCTTTTAAAACATTAAAGGAAGGATCATCAAGCTGTTCATCAGAAAACCCAAGTGCATTTTTGCAAAATCCTGCTCCAAGCGTCCACTTGTTAAAAGCAAAATTAATATCAAAGACTGATGGAAGAGATTTTTCAACTTTCGCAAGGATCTCTTTTGTAAATCCTTTTTCGGTAAGTGTTTGTGCATTGATGGAAGGGCATCCGATCAATGAACCGTAACCTTTTGTATATTTAATTATTTCATCGATCTGTTTATCAGAGTATTCCAGATTTTTAAGCGCCGGAGGAATTGATTCATTAATTATTTTAAAATATCCCCCGCCTGCAAGTTTTTTAAATTTAACTAAAGCAAAATCCGGCTCGACACCGGTCGTATCACAATCCATCAGTAGTCCGATCGTACCTGTCGGAGCGATAACAGTTACCTGCGCATTTCTGAAACCGTGCTTCTCACCGAGCTGAAGCGCTTTGTCGGCATCTTCTCTTACTGCTTCGAGAATATCATCCGGACAATATTTTTTATTTAAACCAACCGGCGTTATCGACAGTCCTTCGTATTCCATTGCAGGCACATTATAAGCAGCCCTTCTGTGATTCCTGATCACGCGAAGCATTTCTTTTTCATTGTCTTTATATGCCGGAAAAGTCCCGAGTTCTTTTGACATTTGAGCAGATGTTGCATACGAGGTCATGTGAAGTATAGATGTAAGAGCACCTGTCATTGCAAGTGCCTCGTGCGAGTCATAAGGGATGCCTTGCACCATCAGCAATGCGCCCAGGTTTGCATAACCCAGACCAAGAGTTCTGTATTCATAAGATAGTTTTGCAATATTCCTGCTTGGGAACTGAGCCATCAATACACTTATTTCAAGTACAACAGTCCATAATCTTGAAGCATGCCTGTATTTTTCAATTTCAAATTTATTTTTTTTCTGATCATAAAATTTCATCAGGTTAAGCGAAGCAAGATTACAAGCAGTATCGTCAAGGAACATATATTCAGAGCAGGGATTTGAAGCCTTGATTGTCCCTCCGTTTGGACATGTATGCCATTCATTTATGGTTGTATGAAATTGAATTCCCGGATCAGCGCTTGACCATGCTGAGTAAGCGATTTGTTCCCATAATTCCCTCGCCTTTAAAGTTTTAATTGGCTTCGGATCCCTGTTTTCTTTTTGTGCGCGCTTTTGTTCGGTCCTCCAGTAAAGATTCCAGTTTTCATCATCTACAACAGCCTGCATAAAATCGTTTGTAGCCCGGACACTGTTATTTGAATTTTGACCTGATACTGTTGTATAAGCTTCAGAATTCCAGTCAGTATCATATTCAGGAAAATCAATTTCTTTATAACCGAGCTTGGCTAAATGTATAACTCTTTCTATATAATTTTCAGGAGTATGAACCCTTCTTGCATCAGTAATTGCCTGCGCAAGAACTTTATTGGTCTTCTTGTCAAAGCCGTCATTTTCCGGATGAACGCTATGACAGGCTTTCATAATTTTATTAAGATGAATACTAAGTAATTTTGATCCGGCAACAAGAGATGCAACTTTTTCTTCTTCAACAACTTTCCAGTTTATATATTCTTCAATGTCCGGATGATCAAGATCAAGCGTAACCATTTTTGCTGCGCGCCTCGTGGTGCCGCCGGATTTGATTGCCCCGGCACTCCTGTCTCCGATTTTCAAAAAGGACATCAATCCGGAAGATCTTCCTCCGCCGCTAAGAGGTTCATTGATACCTCTTATATTTGAAAAATTAGATCCCGTCCCTGATCCATATTTAAAAAGTCTTGCCTCTCTGACCCATAGGTCCATTATTCCGCCTTCATTGACAAGATCATCAGATAAAGACTGGATAAAACACGCGTGCGGTTGAGGATGTGTATAAGCATCTTTGGATGCAACAAGTTTTTCTGTTTTAGGATCAACATAGTAGTGTCCCTGGGAAGGACCACTTATGCCATAAGCCCAGTTAAGTCCTGTGTTAAACCATTGCGGAGAATTCGGAGCTGCGATCTGCATCGCAAGCATATAGCAAAGTTCCTCATAAAAATGTTTTGCATCATCTTCAGTTGTAAAATAATTATGCTTCCAGCCCCAGTATGTCCAGCATCCGGATAGCCGGTTGAATACCTGACGGGAATCATTTTCAGAAATATATTTTTCTTCGTTATGAAAGTCCTTCATTTTCGTTTCATCAGCTTCAGATCTCTGAAGCCAATTAGGTACATCTTTTTCCTCTATCCTTTTCAGGTGAATTGGTATTCCTGCCTTGCGAAAATATTTTTGTGCAATTATATCTGTTGCGACTTGCGACCAGTGCGCTGGGACTTTGATGTCGTTCATCTCGAATACTATCGAGCCGTCGGGATTTCTTATTACAGATGAGCGTATGTCAAACTCAATTGTGTCAAAGGCAGACTCGCCTTTATTTACAAATGACCGGTCTATTTTCATTTACATAAATAATTTATTTGTTAACGAAAAATTTATATTGAATTAATATTGATGTCAATTTTTAAAATTAAAAAATCAAGAATAAGAAATGAAGTGGGATAATTTATATTTGTAAAATTATATTAATTGGTTTTTAAATGCAAACGTTACAAAAAAATATCACTATTGATTTTAATTTTTTTTTTAACGTATTCAATTTTTGAAGTGAAATTTTTTAAAAAAAAGTTTTTAATAATTTCCGAAATTTTTAAAGCGAATGTATCTCTGCTCCAATCGTTTTAAATCATATCTTTGAATTTGTAATTGAAAGAATTTCAATAAATAGCTACTATAAAATCCTTATAAATAAACTGTACTAAATTATAATGACAAAAATTTTCACTGTAGATTCTTTTACTGATAAACCTTTTGCAGGAAATCCTGCCGGTGTCTGTCTGCTGGATAAAAATAAAGATGACGGATGGCTTCTGAATGTTGCAGCCGAAATGAATTTATCTGAAACTGCTTTTGTAAAAAAAGAAACCGGCGCATTTAGTCTCAGATGGTTTACTCCAAAGGTGGAAGTTGAACTTTGCGGACACGCAACGCTGGCAAGTGCCCATATCTTATGGCAGGAAGGAATTCTAAAACCGGGGGAAGAAGCAGTGTTCAACACAGTTTTCAGCGGAAAGCTTACCGCTAAAAAAGAAGGTGATGAGATAACTCTTAATTTTCCTTTGATACCTGTCAAAGATTCTCATTCAACACCTGAGCTGGAAAGTGCACTTGGAGATAAACCTGTTTATGTCGGCGATTGCGGAGTTGGCGAATATAATTATTTAATCGAATTTGAATCGGAAGATCAGATCATAAATCTAAAACCTGATTTTAGTTTACTGGCTAAGATCCCAAAGTTCGGATTTATAGTTACTGCTAAAGCGGAAAATAAAAATTATGATTTTGTTTCAAGATACTTTGCTCCTGCAAAAGGGATAAATGAAGATCCTGTAACCGGTTCGGCTCATTGTTCACTTGCACCATACTGGTCAGGCAAATTGAACAAAAATGAAATGAATGCTTATCAGGCTTCACATCGCGGCGGTTATCTAAAAGTAAGAATAGAAAATGACAGGGTCTTGCTTATTGGAAAAGCAGTAACTGTTTTGGAAAGTAATTTAATATTTTAATTTTTATTTAATAGTGTGAATTGTTTAAGTTGCCAATGCTGTTCCAAATTTTAAAATATGAACATTAAAAAATATTAAAACTTTGATTGTAAATTCATGATACAAAAAGATTATTTTTTGCGAATGATGGAAGTTCTTGCTGCAGCGATGGCAAAAGTTTTATATAATAAAGAAAATAAGGATTATATAAATGCTGAAAAAGAAATTGAAGATGCCGCTAAAACTCTTGTAGGCCTTGACCTGAGACTGATTGGTATTTTAAATGTTGATGATGTTTTAAAATTAATGAAAACTTCTGATCTTTATGCCGGAAGATGCCTGGTTTCTGCAGAATTGCTGAAAGAACATTCAGCACTTCATAAAATTAAAGGAAATGAAACAGAGGCTCATGGGTTTGAAATTAAATCTTTGCATTTATATATTGAAGCCATGTTGTCAAAAGATCTTCCCAAACCTGAACAATATTTTCCACGAGTCGAGGATCTGATCTCAAATGTCTCTCAAAATGAAATTTCTGATCAGCTTAATTTGTCATTGATAGACTATTATAAATTTTCCGGGCAATTTTCAAAATCAGAAAATATTATATTTGAACTTTTAAATAAAAAAAATAATGAGATCTTTGATAAAGCAGTTTCATTTTATAAAGAACTCAAAAGTAAGACGTTCGAAGAACTCAAAGCCGGCAATTTCAGCATAGAAGAAGTTAATGAAGGTTTGAATGAAGTTAATAGCCTTGAGAGAAAATTAAATTAAACTTAATAAATAATAACTTGAATACAAAAATGAAAAAACTTTTAATCACAACATTTTTTTTGTTAATACTTTCATTGAATCTTTCGTTCGCGCAGGAAGATACTTTGTCGACTTCATCCGGCCTGAAATATCTAATATTAAATAAGTCTGAAGGGAATAAAGCTGAATCGGGAAAAACTGTTGAAGTGCATTATACAGGGTATCTGCTCGACGGAAAAATTTTTGATTCTTCCCGTGACCGCAATGAACCGATTGAATTCATTCTTGGCCAGGGCCAGGTAATAAAGGGCTGGGATGAAGGTATTGCTCTGATGAATACCGGCGATAAATACAAATTGATCATTCCGTCGGATCTTGCTTACGGAAAAAAAGGTGCAGGAAATATAATTCCTCCGGATGCAACACTGATCTTTGACGTTGAGCTGATGAGCGTTTCCGAGCCGAAAATTTCAATTACCGAAACACTTTTCCTTACCATATTAGAAAAAGGAATTAACTCTGCAGTTGAACAATACAAGGAGCTGAAGTCTTCAAGTGGTGATAAATATAATTTCAAAGAAAACCAGCTGAACACACTTGGATACCAGCTTTTGCAGGCAGGAAAAACAAAAGAAGCTATAGAGATTTTAAAGCTTAACATTGAAGCTTTTCCTAATTCGGCTAATGTTTATGACAGTATGGGCGAAGCATATATGATAAATGGAAATAAGGAGTTGGCAAGAATGAATTATGAAAAGTCTTTAGAAATAAATCCTGCGAATAATAACGCGATTGAAATGCTCGGGAAGTTAAAAAAGTGAAATTGAAGAAGAGTGAAATGAAAACAAAAAGCCCGTGATTTTGAGTCACGGGCTTTTTTTATTTATCCAACTTTGGTTACATTTGCAGCCTGAGGACCTTTTGCTCCGTCTTCAACTTCAAATTCAACTTGATCGCCTTCGTCTAATTTTTTATAGCCGTCTGCGTTGATTGCTTTGAAATGAACGAATACATCTTGTCCATTGCTTCTGGTTATGAAACCATAACCTTTGGTAACGTTGAACCATTTAACTGTTCCTTTTTCCATTACAGTATTTCCTTTCTTTAGGTGTTTTAAATATGTACGCTTGCAAATTTTTGGCTCTTAAATCTTTTTCAACCAAGCCGGCATTAATCTCCGTTCTTGATTTATTTGCTGCGACTTGCACCTTTCGAGAAAGGATGTTACGTTACATCAGCAAAATCTTAAAAGCTTGTTGCTACTTTCTTTATTTTGGTAGAACAATCCCGCAACCGGGACAAAAAACGCTGTACTGTTTTTGTTTGTTTTTAACGTATGCAATTTAAGTATCTCAATCTTAAATAACAACTGTAAAGTTATAATTTTTATAAACTGTCTCCACATTCAAATCATGATTATCTCTGATCTTATCAGAAAACTTTTATTCGATTAGACCTTTTGAAATTTTATTTGGCTGTTAAGAAATTCTTCCTCTGATTAGATTTCAAATACTATTTACTTGCAAAAAAAATATCGAGTTCAGCTAAAGATGCCTTTAAAATTTTCATATTTCAATTTCATTTTAATTTTTTACAAATGGCTGATGCAGTATTCTGACCATCAAGTGCAGCAGAAATAATTCCTCCCGCATAGCCGGCTCCTTCACCGCACGGATACAGGTTTTCAATCTGCAGGTGCTCTCTGCTGATTTTATCACGCGGTATTCTTACAGGCGAGCTAGTCCTCGACTCCAGTCCAATCAAATATCCTTCATCGGTAAAATAACCTTTCATTTTTTTTTCGAAATGTATAAGTGCATTCATGATCCTTGAAGAGATTGTATTTGGAAGTAATTCTGCGATCATAGAACTATAAACTCCGGGAATGTAAGATGTCTTACCCAAACCTGTTGATATTTTTCCTTTAACAAAATCAGTCATTCTCTGAGCAGGAGCTTTTTGTGAACCATCACCGGCTTCAAAAAACTTTTTTTCAACATCTTTTTGAAATTCAAGTCCGGAAAATTCTTCATGTTGTTCATAGTCTTTCAGGTCTTCATTTTCAACTGCCGTAACAATTCCGGAATTTGCAAATTCAGAATCTCTTCTCGACATCGACATTCCATTTACTATAATTTCACCGGGTGAAGTTGCCGCGGGAACTATCAATCCGCCGGGACACATGCAAAATGAAAAAACTCCTTTTCCGTCAACCTGAGAAGTTAATTTATAACTCGATGCCGGAAGATTTTCATCACGGGGATTTTGCTTATACTGTATTTCGTCAATCAAAACCTGCGGATGTTCAATCCGAACTCCGATTGCAAAAGGCTTTGATTCAGTTCGTATGTTTTTATTACTCAGCAAATAAAAGATATCTCTTGCTGAATGACCTGTTGAAAGAATCACTGCATCTCCTGAAAATTCTTCAGCATCATTCACAATCACTCCTGTGATCTTATTATTTATTACAATGAGATCGGTGACTTTTGAATCAAAATTTATTTCTCCGCCATAATGTAAAATTGTTTCACGGATATTTTGTACAACTAAGGGAAGTTTGTTTGATCCAATGTGAGGATGCGCATCTATCAAAATATCAGACTTTGCTCCGTGCTCTACGAGTATTCTCAAAGCTTTGTAAATATCACCGCGTTTGTGTGAGCGTGTATAAAGCTTGCCATCAGAATATGTACCCGCTCCTCCTTCACCAAAACAATAATTTGAATCAGGATTTACTTTGCTGAATTGCTGTATCTGACGCAGATCACGTCTTCTGTCTTGCACATTTTTTCCCCGTTCAAAAATGACCGGCTTTATTCCATATTCTATTAGTTCAAGTGCGGCAAAATATCCTGCGGGTCCGGCTCCCACGATCAAAACTTTCTTTTTGCCGTCTGTGAATTTATAATTATTTTTTATTACGGGTTCAGGAGGCGGAGTTTCATTGATGTAAACGTCAACAAGTAAATTAATGAAAGGAAATCTGCTGCGTGCATCAATTGATCGTTTCAACTTAATAACTTCAAAACTGTCTTTTGAGCCGATCTTTAATTCTTTTTCTAAAACGGAATTTATTTTATTATCGTAGAGGGCTTCTTCCGGGGATAATGCAAGCTCAATTCGTTTGATCATTTTTAATTGTTCACTTTTTATGTGAAAAAAAATTATTAGTTATAACTTTACCGTGATGTCAAAATTTTGTAGAAGCAATCGCGGATCAATTGATAAAGCTTAAGAAAAAAAAGATTAGAAAGGTCTGGAATATTTTAAACTCAAAGTTAACTCTTCTAAAAATCTAAGATCAAAGAATTGAAATTTGTCTGATCTTAATTAAACCAACTCCTTTCGTATCTTCTGACTCAAACTTTTAAAGATCAGATCATATGAATGATCAATCATGTTTTCAATTTCCTTATCAGGAATTTTTCCAGTGATAACAACTGTATTCCAATGTTTCTTATTCATGTGGTAACCCGGCTTAACATCATCATAGCGCTCTCTTAAATCAACAGCGAGTTCAGGATTACACTTTAAATTAACAGATTCCGGATTGCCAGTAACTGATGTCAGAGCAAAAATTTTTTCTTTTACCCTGAATGCCAGTGTACCTTCGCCAAAAGGATAATCTTCTGTAGCGTGCTTTTTTGAAAGGCAATATGACTGAAGTTGTTCGAGATCCAAAATTTTTATTCTCCTAAGAATCAGAAATTAAAATTCATTTAACTTATTCATCATATATCCTCTTTGTTAATCCACTGTTTCACCGGAACAGGTTTAAAATCTTTCATTCTTAAAACAAGATTTTCCGGTTCATCATCGATAATGATCATGTCAAGATTTTCGTTTTTTATAAATTTACTGGTGACGCCATCTTTAACGAATTCGATAAGTTTTGTAAAATAGTTATCAGTGTTAAGGAGGCCTATAGGTTTTGAATGAATTCCAAGCTGTGCCCATGTCCACACTTCAAAAAATTCTTCAAGTGTCCCGATGCCTCCTGACATTGCAATAAAGCCATCCGATAAATCAGACATCAGTGCTTTCCTTTCGTGCATTGATTTTACAATCTTAAGCTCGGTAACATCTTTAAGTGCAGCTTCTCTCACGACGAGATTTTCAGGAATAACACCGATAACTTTACCATTGTATTTCAAAACCGAGTTAGCAATTTCACCCATAATTCCCATATTACCGCCGCCGTAAACAAGTGTAATATCATTCTTCGCAATAATTTTGCCCAGCGCCTGAGCAGCAATCAAATGCTTAACTCCTTCTCCGGAGCTTGATCCGCAAAATACACATATACTTTTCATTGATATAGTTTTGTCAGGATGCAGGTTCCCCGCTTTGATGTTTCTTTAACAGCATGGACACAATATATGAAATTGCAATTCCTCCCAGGAGTACAATGAGAAACTGCTGTATGATCTGTTGATAAAAATTAAACTGGTATTTAATAAAATCAAGATTGGCATTTATTTCCTGCCTGGCGGCGTTTCGGTTAAGAAGTGTTTTTTCAACTTCAGCAGCGAGATAGTTAACATAATTAGGATTAATAAATTTGAAGTATCCATAAATGAAAAATACTATTGAAACCGCCATTATTAAAGATATGACAACGCCTGACCTGAAGGCTTCTCCAAAACTTATATAACCGAAATTTGATTTTTCGCGACGTTCTTTAATACCAAGAAAAATTCCGACTGCGGGAATTATCAAAGAAACAAACCCGATATAAGATCCTGTTTCATGAAGATTTGGTACGATCAGTGTGTATTCAATAATCTTCCAAATGAATAAAACGAATGATGCAAAAATCCCATATTTAAATTCGGTCATTTTTTATTTGGAATAATTTTTTTACTTAAATACTGACATAATCAGCATGGCAAAGTTTTTTCTCATGATCAATCAGCCATTTTTTTCGCCAAAGGCCTCCTGCGTAACCGGTCAAACTTTTATTACTTCCGATCACTCTGTGGCAGGGTATAATGACGGCAATTTTATTTTTATTATTAGCGTTGCCGACAGCCCGAACAGCTTTTATGTTTCCGCTCATTGAAGCAATATCTTTGTATGACAAAGTTTTACCGTAAGGAATATTCAAAAGCCGATCCCATACTCTTTGCTGAAAATCGGTTCCGTTTATGATCAATGCAAGTTCAAATCTTTTTCTTTTACCTTCAAAATACTGAGACAGCTGCACCAAACATTCTTTAATGCAGTCCGGCAAATGATCATCATCAACAGGAATATTTTCAAATTCGGTAAAGTCTAAAGATTTTATGCCTTCAGTATTTCCCGTAATCTCTATTATACCTAATTGAGAATTGAAATATGCTTTGTACAATTTATTCAATTTATTATCAATCGTCTTTAATGTCTTTCAAAAGTTCTTTTGAATATTCTACATCTCCCGGTAATACTTTGAAAACAACAGGTCCGGTAATAGGGTTAAATCCGGTTCCAATAACTCCAACCCCGAACAGATCCTGTACACCTTCACCTTTTACAAGAAACTTTATCTTGGCTTCATCCAGGATAGATTTCACAACAGCGACAACGGCTTCATTTCCGGTTTCAAAAACAGGAACAAGACTCTCGTGATCTAATTTTTCGTGATCAATTTCACTCATGACTAAAATTTGTTTTATTAATTGTTAATCTTTGAAATTAATATTTATTAATCAACTTATTTTTATTTGCTCAAAAACGTTCAATTACGTTCATTGTATCTAAAGCATATCAAATTTAAAATATTATAAGTATGGTTCAGTAATGTTAATTTTATTATAATGTAAAAGTATTGCAACTAAAAATTTTACTTTTTAAATTTATTATAAGTTATAACTTTGGTTCCTATCTGATATAACATCACCTTCGAGACAGGTATGAAAGTTCGATAACCAATTATGATATTGTTTCTGTAATTCATTTTCTGTCACAGTGCTGCTTTTAAATTGTCAAAGTTATTAAACTCAATCAAAAGATCAGGTATGAGCTCAAGTTTAGCAAATCCGTTTATTGAAAAAAATGAAACCGATTCCACTGACAGGGTTCTTGTAGAATCAGCTGTTGGCGGTGACAAGAAAAGCCTCGAGCAGTTGATAAAAAGGCACCAGGCATGGATCTACAATATTGCTTTAAAAATGGTTTGGGATCCGGTTGATGCTGAAGATGTAACTCAGGAAACACTCATAAAGATCATTACAAAACTTTCAACTTTCAGGCGGGAAAGCAGTTTCAGAACCTGGGCTTACAGGATTACGGCAAATCATGTGATCAATATGAAGAAGCGAAGAATGGAGTTTAGTTATACTTCATTTGAAAAATACGGAGAGGTGATAATAAACTCTCCCAACACGGAGTTACCGGATCAGAACAGCGTTCCTGTTGATTTGAATTTACTGATAGAAGAAACAAAGATCGGCTGTATGAATGCAATGCTTCTCTGCCTTGACAGGGAACAGAGGCTCATTTTCATTTTAGGAAGCATGTTTAATGTAAGTGACACAATTGCAAGCGAAATTCTGGAGATCAGCAGTGACAGTTTCAGGCAGAAACTTTCGAGGACAAGGAAACACCTTTATAATTTTATGAACAACAAGTGCGGGCTGATGAATAAGGATAATCCCTGTCATTGTGTAAAAAAAACCAAGCTGATGATAGATTGCGGGCATGTTGATCCAAACAACTTATTATTCAGCAGGAAATATGTTAATTCGATAGAAAAAGTAACTCAGGAACGGATCGAAGATGTCAACAGCCTTTTTGAGGAAAAAACTACAAAGCTATTCCGCGAACATCCCTTTCAGCAATCACCTGACTTTGTAAAAAATCTAAATGAAATAATTTCAAGTTCTGAATTCAAAAATATTTTTAATTTTAATTAATTTTGTCACACTCTTCATTAATACCTGTCAAAGTGGTATAGTTATATTTTACCAATTTAAATTAATGAATTATGTACAAAGTAAAATTAATTTTTACTTTCCTTTTTGCATTCAGCGTAACTGCTAATGCATTGATCAAAAACGTACCCTCGCAATTTTCTACTATACAATCGGCAATAATTTCCAGTTCAAATGGAGATACAATTTTAGTTCAGCCCGGAACATACATGGAAAATATTAATTTTCGTGGGAAAAAAATTGTTCTGACAAGCCGTTACTATCAAAACAATGACTACTCATTTATCCAGTCAACAATTATCAACGGCAGCACTCCGGTATATCCGGACTCAGCAAGCTGTGTGTTGATCATTAATAATGAAGACTCTACTACAGTACTTCAGGGTTTTACAATTACCGGTGGAGGCGGAACGAAATGGACTGATGAACATGGTGCAGGTTTATACCGTGAAGGAGGCGGGATACTGGTTGCTTACTGCAATCCTGTTATTCAGCATAACATTGTAAAAGATAATCATTGCGAACTTGGCGGTGTTACAAGTACCGGCGGCGGCGGTATGAGGATAGGCGACTGCTATGCTAAAGTTTTTAATAATGTTGTTACTAACAACAGTGCAAGATACGGTGCTGCTATTGTTTTAAATTATGCCGGCGGAGAATACAGAAACAATCTCATTTACAAAAATTATGGCTCACAGGATTACGGAGCCGGATCATCCTTCTGGCTCAACAATAATTTTTCAAGACCCAGAATTATTGAAAATAATACTATCGTTTTCAATTCAGCTGTTGCTGAAGTCCCGGGTATTCTGGCGTTCAGCGGTGTCCAGGGCATTGTAAGAAATAATATAATCTGGGGTAATACGTCTCCTTCTAATATACAGGTATTTGGCTCAAGCCTGACCGTGAGATACTGCAATATACAAAATGGATTTTCCGGCGCGGGAAACATCAACATAAACCCTTTATTTGATACTACAAATTACTATTTAAGAATTGGTTCTCCCTGCGTTGATAAAGGTGACAGCAGTACAGTTTATAATGATCCGCCGGATCCGATTAATCCGACGCTGGCAAGATGGCCTTCGCGCGGCGGATTGAGAAATGATATGGGTGCTTATGGAGGACCGGTCAGCAGTGTGATCGCAAATACGATAGTGTCAGTCAGTATTTCCGGGAATCTCATCAATCCTGAAGATTTTATGCTGAAGCAAAATTATCCTAACCCGTTTAATCCATCAACAGTAATCAGTTATGAATTAGCAGTGGGCAGTTTTGTTTCTTTAAAAGTTTTTGATATTTTAGGAAATGAAGTAGCAGTTCTGTCTAATGGAAAACAAAATACCGGAAGACATGAAGTAGAATTTGATGCTAAGAATTTTCCGAGCGGTATTTATCTTTATACTTTGAAAACGGAAAGTTTTACAGAAACCAAGAGTATGATCCTGTTAAAATAATACATTGATTCAAGTTTAATAAGTCCTTCAAGCTGCTTAATAGTTTGAAGGACTTTTTTATTCCAATAATTTTGTCAGATAAGACTTTGTAATTATCTTTATCTACCAGTTTATTAATCTTAATTTTGCATTTACAAATGCCAAACTCATAAATGCAAAAAATAAAAATTTTCTTCTTTATAATATTAATTTTACCCTCAGTAATACTTTCACAGGAAGATAAGAATGGTTTCATAAAAGGCCGTGTGATTGACGTGGAAAACTTAAGCCCGGTAGCAGGCGCATTAGTTGTCTTGTTAAATATTAATTCAAAAACAGAAACTGATCTTAACGGTGAATTTACTTTTGACAGCCTCACATTTGATTCCTATCAGATCAGAATTGAAGCAATTGGTTATGAATCCACTATTAAGTCCGACCTTTTGGTATATGCAAGCAAGCCTTTGGAAATGGAAATCAGAATTTCACCTCAGGGAATAATTACAGAGGAGATCAATGTTGAAGCAAATTTTTTTCAGCAGAGTTCGGATGTGAATATAAGTGCCATTAATCTTGACTATGAAGAAATACGGCGAGCTCCCGGAGCAACTGAGGACATTTCCAGAATGCTGCAAACAGCACCAGGTGTTGCGATTGGTAATGATCAGAGAAATGACATAATAGTTCGCGGCGGTTCTCCTTCAGAAAATCTAATTTTAATCGACGGGATTGAAGTACCGAATATAAATCATTTTGGAACTGATGGTTCATCGAGCGGTGCAATAGGTTTTATAAATTCAAAATTCATATTTGAAACTGATATGTTAACGGGCGGTTTTCCTTCGTTATATGGTGATAAACTTTCGGGCGTCATCAGCATTAACTTTCGTGAAGGCAGCCGCAAAAAAATCTTTAATGATATAAATTTATCAATTGCAGGATTTGGAGGAATAATCGAGGGACCTATCACCAAAAAAGGTTCATTCTTATTTTCTGCACGAAGAAGTTATCTTGAACTCATCAAAAATTCTATCCGTCTCACATCCGTTCCTAATTACTGGGATTTTAATTTGAAAGCAAATTACGATCTCTCCAAAACTGATAAGCTTACACTGATCGGTTTGCTTGGTCTTGATAAAATAGATTTTTCAGGTGAATCCGCAGAAAATAATCCTTACGGTAATTCCAAAGATGATCAGAAAACTCTGGCAGTCGGGATCAATTACAGAAAGCTTTTCAAAAAAGGATATCTGCAAAATGTTATTTCAGATTCCTATACAGACAACTTTATAATTCAGATCGACGGGCAGACCGCAGATGTGAAATTTAAAAACACAGCTAAGAACAATGAAATTATTTTAAGATCTGATCTGAATTATCAGATCTCAAAAACATTTATTTTAAATACGGGTGTTGGAGGAAAATTAGCTGACATCAATAATGAATTGTTCTTCAGAGGCGATACAAGTGCGGCGGGCTTTGCTTATGATACTATCGATGCAAACAGTAAGATCAGCTCTTACAAGCTCTTTACTCATTTAAACATTACTACAAAACTCTTCAATGACAAACTCATCATTAATACCGGAGCAAGAGCGGATTATTTTGAATACATAAATCTCAAAACTTATTTCTCACCTCGGGCAGGATTATCTTATAAGCTGACTTCATTGACATCCCTTAATGCCGCTTATGGAATTTATTATCAGTCACCTGAATATATCTGGCTTAGCTCCAGTCCGAACAATAAAAATCTGAACAGTATAAGATGTGATCATTATGTTTTGGGGCTTGAACATTTTTTCGCAAATGATCTGAAGGCAACTGCTGAAGTATATTATAAAAACTATAAGGATTACCCTGTCTGGAAAGATATTCCTACTTATATTTTAATTGACGGAGGCGCAGACTTTGGTCCTAACATAGTCGGTGAAGCTGTAAGTGCCGGAAAAGGTTTTGTGAAAGGTTTTGATATATCCATTCAAAAAAAATTATCACGGAGCGGTTTGTACGGAATAATAAATTACTCTTATATTAAATCAGCTTTCACCGCACTTGTTGGAAATGAAAAACCCGGTGCGTTTGATCCGGGACATCAGTTTACAATAATCGCCGGATATCAGTTCAAAAACGGCTGGCTTGTCGGCGGAAAATTTAAATATACCGGTGGACGGCCTTATACTCCAATTGATTATGTTGCATCAAGACGGGTTAACCGGGCTGTGTATGCAACTGATGATTTTAACAGTGCAAGATATCCTGATTATATGAGAGTCGATCTCAGAGTTGATAAAAAGTTTGATTTTAAAAGCGCGAGTTTAGTTGCTTACGT
>JBDSYA010000043.1:0-3098 GCA_039925865.1 Ignavibacteria bacterium | reverse complement strand
ATGTAAAAGAACAACTGAAATTTAAGAATTTAAATTAGAAAATAAATCAGTCAAATAAGTCTTTAAATTCATTCATACAATTAAGATCCATTATCGAATTTCAGAAGAACCATTTCACTTGAAAATCCCGGTCCAAGCGACATCATCAGGCCATAACCATTTTCAAAGCTTCCTTCAATAAATTTATTTAAAACATACAGCACTGTTGTGCTTGACATATTGCCATATTGATTTAAAATTTCGCATGTGTTATTTAAAATCATGGGATCAATGCTGAGTGCATTGATATAAGCCTCGATCACTTTTGTGCCGCCCGGGTGAACAACAAAATTTTTAATATCGGAAATCTTAAGATCATGCTTGTCAAGAAATTGTATTATATCAGCGTGTACATTCTTATTAACGATCGCCGGGATGTCCTTCGAAAAAATTACTTTAAATCCCGTGTTAAGAATTTCCCAGCCCATAACATCAAGGGAATCATAGTATAATTTACTTCTTGAATCAATAATGCGAATAGACTTTTTCAATTTATGATCATCCGTTGCTTCATTTCCTTTTATTAAAACTGCCGCTACTCCATCTGAAAATATACCGGTTGCTATAAAATTACTTTTTGAAAGATCGTTTTTGAGAAACGTTAGTGAGCAGAGCTCCACCGCGACCAGCAACACCATGGCTTTTGGATTGGCAAGGGCTGCTGTATTTGCTTTTGCAATTCCGGCTACACCTCCCGCACAGCCAAGTCCCCATACAGGAGTTCTGTTAATATCTGGATTTAGCTTCATCTCATTTATTATCAGGGCATCAATACTTGGTGTGGCAATTCCTGTAGTAGAAATAAAAATCAGATCGGTAATCTGGTTTTTATTAACTACGGCTTTTTTAAGGCAATCTTCAATTGCAGCGATTGAATGTTTCAGTGAAAGTTCAATGTATAATGCATTTTTTTCCTGAAATGTTTTACCGGAGAAAAAATATTCTACAGGAACACATAAATTCCTGCTGCTTATTTTTGCATTATCAAAAGACTCAAGAAGTCTTTCAATATCTTCAAAACTTGTTGAAAAAACTTCCCTTGCAAATTTCTTTAATTCATTCTGGTCAGTCTTATACGGCAGGTCTATTGTTGCTACGGATATTATTTCAGGCAATGTGAGATTTTATTTCTAATTAACTTAATTTACCATACTTAAAGTTCAGATTGTATGTATTAAATGAAATACTGTTTAATCAAAAACGTGTTCATTATTGATTTCACAATGTTTGTATTTTTAAATTAACCTCAATTCATTATTTTGATAAATAATCTCAAATAATTTTTTAAAATGACAACACGACGGGAGTTTCTCAAACAATCTTCTTTAATTGCTGCCGGAGCACTGCTGACACCCAAACCTTTTTCTCTAAATTTCCTTCAAAAACCAAAAGTAATAATTCTTGGAGCCGGATTGTCGGGTTTAGCTGCAGCCAAATTACTGACTGAGAATGGTTTTGATATTACAATTCTTGAGGCAAGAAACAGAATCGGAGGCAGAGTATTTTCTCATACTGTCGATGAAGATCCAAAGCTGGTGATCGAGCTTGGAGCAGAATGGATCGGAGGTTCGCATGACAGACTGCTTTCAATTTGTAAAGAACTGGATCTCAAGCTTAACAACAATCAGTTCAACGACCGGTTGATCTATGACCATAAATTTTTTAAACCCGATGAATGGGACTATTCTTCAGAATGGAGAGTTAAGTTTGATAAGATAATTAAAGATTACGAAAGTTATACTGAAGTCGATAAAAAAGAGCTTGATAAAATGGACTGGTGGAGATTTCTTATGAATCATGATATTGCGCAGAAAGATTTGGACATAAGAGAATATTCCGACAGTACAGATTTTGGTGAATCGATCAGATTTGTTTCAGCTTATGCTGCACTCGCTGAATATGCAGAGTCTAACTCTACAAATGAAATGGATTATAAGGTTGAAGGCGGAAATCAAAAAATTGCAAAAGCTATTTCTGAAAAGATCGGTAAAGAAAAAATATTGATGGGACATAAGGTGACTTCTGTTACTCACAATGATAAAATAAAAATTTTATGTGATAACGGTTTAGTTTTCGAATGCGATAAACTTGTTTGTACACTTCCAACTTATTCGATGAGTAAAATAAAATGGGAACCTGTTCTTCCGAAGGATAAAATTGATGCAATAAATGCATTGCAGTACTGCAGGATCAATAAGTCTGCGACAATATTTAAAGAGCGATTTTGGAAAGACGAAGCTTTCAGTATAGTCACCGATACCTTTTCGCATTATTTTTATCATGCAAGTAAAAATCAAAAAACTTCGAAAGGTGTGCTGATCTCATATTCAGTAGGTGATAAAGCGGATATATTATCGAGCCAAAATAAAAATGCAAGAAAAGCCATAGTAGCAGAATCTCTAAAAGATGCTTTTGGCGATGTGAGACCTTTCATTTCAGACAATGTAAATTATTACTGGGGTAACGATGAATTTACAAAAGGCGCATATGCTCTTTACGGAAAAGATCAGTGGTTTACGCTGATGCCTGTACTTCGGGAAAAATTCAACAATATATTTTTTGCCGGGGAGCATACTGCAGACTGGCAGGGCTTTATGGAAGGTGCAATCGTATCAGGTGAAGATGCTGCAGCAGAACTCTTAGGTTAATTTATGACTGAGAGTAAGATGAAAATAATGCATTTTGTTCACAGCCTCAATGAAGGCGGAATCGAGAGGCTTTTACTTGATCTGTGTAAAAAGATTGATAAAAATAAATTTGAAATTCAGGTATGCTGTCTCGTTGAAAAAGGTTCGATGGCTCATGAATATGAAAATGCGGGGATAAAATTACATTACGTCAATGCTCGGAGAGATTTAAAATTTAAAAATTTCATTCCTAATTTTTTTGTCATTTTCCGAATTGTAAAACTTTTAAAAAAAGAAAAGATTTGTATTACCCACGGTCATGAATTTTTTTCAACAGTGTTTTCAAGAATTGCGGGATTATTAGCAGGTGTAAATAAAAGATATGTAACATTTCACAATGTTTACACCTGGTGGGGAAAAGGTGTTCATAAA
>JBDSYA010000042.1:0-13270 GCA_039925865.1 Ignavibacteria bacterium | reverse complement strand
TATTATGTTTTCGATGTTACAAGAAATGTCGGTTCATATCAATTTGAAATAAATGACGGTGTGTACGTTAATACTCTTAAGCAGGCGTTCAGATCTTTTTATTATCAGAGATGCGGTACTCCGAAAGCATCACCTTTTGCTAAAATGGGTTGGACGGATGCTGCATGCCATATTGCGGGCATGCAGGATCTTGACTGCCGCCTTTACAATAATACTATTCTTTCAACTTCAAAAAATCTCTCTGGAGGTTGGCATGACGCGGGTGATTATAATAAGTATGTTAATTTTACTTTTGAACCCATGATCGATCTGCTTCTTGCTTACAAAGAAAACACTGCGATGTGGGGTGACAACTATAATATTCCTGAATCAGGAAACGGCATTCCTGATATTCTTGATGAAGCTAAATATGAACTTGACTGGCTTTTGAAAATGCAGAATGCTAACGGATCATTGCTGAGTATTGTTGGTGTTGCGAATTTTGGTTCAGCAAGTCCTCCTTCTGCAGATCTTAATCCCCGACGATACGGGCCGGCAACAACTTCCGCGACTTTCACTGCGTCGGCAATATTTGCTCTTGGAGCTATACAGTTTAACAGCATCGGTCAGACAACTTATGCAGGAATTTTACAAACAGCTTCAGCCAATGCATGGAACTGGGCTGTTGCAAATCCCGGGGTTACATTTTATAATACCGGCGTCATAGGTGCAGGTGAACAGGAAACCGATTCATATCAAAGACTTGTCAGACAAATGGCAGCGGCTGCATTTCTCTATTCGCTTACCGGGAATGCTTCATACAAAACGTTCTTCGAAAATAATTACACTCAAATGCATCTGATACAATGGGGTTTTGCTTATCCGTTTGAGAATGGCGCGCAGGATATGATGCTGTATTATGCTTCGCTTCCCGGCGCTGGAAGTTCAGTGGCGAATGCAATTAAGAACGCTTACAGAAATTCCATGAAAACAAATAACGCCGATAATCTTCCGGCGTACCTGAATAAGACTGATGCATATCGCGCTCATTTGTCAAATAATAATTATACCTGGGGAAGCAACACTACAAAAGGCCGGCAGGGAATCATGTTTGTTAATATGATCATTTATAAATTAGATACACTTAACAATATAAATTATCGTGAAGCGGCATTGGGTTATTTAAATTATTTCAATGGAATAAATCCGACTGCATTTTGTTATTTGACGAATATGAGTTCATACGGAGCTGAAAATTCAATTAACGAAATTTACCATTCATGGTTCAGTGACGGAAGTATACAGTGGGACAGAGCAGGGACTTCAACCTATGGCCCTGCTCCGGGATTTGTTTCAGGAGGATGCAATCCATCTTATGCTCTGGACGGATGCTGCCCTTCTGGTTGTTCGTCATACAATTCACTTTGCAGTCCATCACTTGTAACTCCTCCGCTATCTCAGCCGATTCAGAAATCTTATAAAGACTGGAACACGAGCTGGCCTCAGAATTCCTGGACAATCACCGAACCCGGTATATATACACAGGCTGCATATGTTAGGTTAATTTCGAATTTTGTTAATGCATCTTCACCGTCGCAGATAAAAGTTGTGATGCAGGGATTTTATAATCCGGCATTGAATAATCTGCACATGAAAGATACAGTCAAAGCATTCATGAGAAATATTTCTTCACCTTATAGTTTTATAGATTCTTCGAAGTCAGTTATCGATTCAACTACATTCACTGGAAGTTTTACATTTGCATATGCATCGACCGGGACATATTATATTATAATAAAGCATAGAAATTCTATTGAAACCTGGAGCAGGTCGGGAGGGCAGTCTTATATATCAGGAAGTATGTTTAGTTATGATTTCACTTCGGATTCTGCACAGGCATTTGGCAATAATGAATTGAGAGTTGACTCAAGCCCTTTGTTATATGCTAACTATAGTGGCGATATAAATCAGGATGGCAGCGCTGATGCAACTGATATGGCTCTGATTGAGAATGACGCGTTTAACTTTGCTTCGGGTTATATAATGACCGATGTTACCGGAGATAGAATAACTGATGCTTCTGATCTGTCGATCGTTGATAACAATGCGGCAGGCTTTGTAGGGAAGGTAACTCCGTGACTATGAGTAACTTTGTCATTCCGAACTTTGTCATTCACCAACTTTGTCATTCACCAACTTTGTCATTCCCGCGGACGCTGGAATCCATTCACTTACTATAAGACTGGAAAAAATCAATTTTCATTTTTTAGTTCACTTTATTGCCTTACAATATTTGATAATCCTTTTCAACTTTTTTAAATAGATTCCCGCCTTCAATGAGATTGACATGTGCATGAGATTTTTATTTAGTTTAGAAGCTGGATAAATATGTTTTCATGAAAAGTTATACAGTTATATATTTATCTCAATTCTTTATATTGCAGACAAACTTAAAATTAATTTCAGTATGCTAAAAGTAGGAATAATCATTGGCAGTACCCGCCCGGGAAGGGTTGGGGATTCGGTTGCAAAGTGGGTGTTTGATATTGCTCAAAAAAGAAGAGATGCTGAATTCGAACTCGTGGACATGCAGGATTATAATCTTCCGCTTCTTGACGAACCCATTCCTGCTTCACAGAAAAAATATTCTAAAGATCATACATTTAAGTGGTCTGAAAAAATACAAACTTTCGATGCATTTGTTTTTGTAACTCCTGAATATAATCACGGAATAACGGGAGCTCTTAAAAACGCGCTCGATTTTTTGTATCAGGAATGGAATAATAAAGCTGCAGGAATCGTAAGTTACGGAAGTGCCAGCGGGTATCGGGCAGTTGAATCTTTAAGATTAATTCTTGCGGAGCTCCAGATAGCTGCAGTCCGTGCTCAGGTGAGCTTTTCACTCTATACAGACTTTGAAAATTTTAAAACATTTAAACCGGATCCTGAAAATGTGAAAAGAGTGAACACGATGATAGATCAGACTATTGCCTGGGGAACTGCTTTGAAGCAAATGAGGGATGAAGGAAGTAAAGATACAAAATAATTGAATAGTCTTGGTTGACAATAATAGTTGTCGTTAATTTAAATAAACAAAATTAAAACCTCTCTTTACAATTTCTTAACATTGCCAATAATTTTATTTATGTATTTTTGGGCTTAAATTATAATTTAATGAAAATCACAATAGTAATACTGCTGTCATTTCTGTTAATGTCCTGCGGCGGAAAGAAAGAAATTTCTGTGAATAAGCCCGGAGGCCAGATAAATGGAGCCGGAGCGACATTCCCATACCCGGTTTACTCCAAATGGTTTAGTGAGTATGCAAAAATTAACAATGATGCAAAAATAAATTATCAATCTATAGGAAGCGGCGGTGGAATTAAGCAAATCACTGAGGGCACCGTAGATTTTGGAGCAACGGACAGTCCGATGAGTGAGGAAGAAATTCAGAAAGCAAATTTGAAAAACAATAATTCAATTCTTCATATCCCGACAGTTATTGGGTCAGTCGTATTAGCCTACAATATTCCCGGTATAGATAAAAATATTAATTTAAGTCCTGAAGCAATTGCGGGAATTTACATGGGCAGCATAAAAAGATGGAATGATCCATTAATTGCTAAGGAAAATACAGACTTTAATCTCCCGGATAAAGATATCATTGTTACTTACCGCACAGATGGCAGCGGAACAACCTTTGTCTTCACAGATTTTCTTGGGAAAGCAAGTCCCGACTGGAAAAGTAAAGTCGGCGTTGCAAAAGATGTAAGGTTCCCCGTCGGCCAGGGCGGAAAAGGAAATGAAGGCGTCACAGGTTTAATTAAACAACTTGAGTATTCAATAGGATATGTTGAACTCATCTATGCTTTTCAAAATAATTTAAAATATGCAAATGTAAAAAATGCTGAGGGTGAATACATTGCGCCATCCTTGGAGTCCCTCTCAAAAGCTGCGGATGAAAGTATTGCGGAACTGCCTGACGATTTGCGGCAATCGATCACCAATGCCAAAGGGAAAGGGTCTTACCCGATCTCGAGTTATACTTATCTTCTGATCTACGAAAAACAAAAAGATTCATGGAAAGGAAAAATCTTGAAAGAATTTCTGATGTGGGCCTTAAGCGACGGCGAAAAATTTGCGAAAGAACTTGGTTATGCGCCGCTTCCTCCGGCGATGATCAGCAAGGCGCGGACAATTGTAAGTAAGATCACTTTCTGATAAACTGAAAATATTTTTAATAATAAATCATCAATTTAATTTTATACCTCTCTCGAATACCTGCTTTCAGCAGGTTAGAATAAAAATAACTGGGTTTATCAACAACCCTTGCAAAGCCTTTACTACAAACTCAAAATTTTATTAGCACTCTCTGAAATTTGGAAACCCGCAAAGAAATAAAAAGTAAAAAGAAACTGGGGGATATTTTATTTGAAAATCTAACCCTTCTCTTTGCGCTTATTTTAGTGGGTTTGGTTGTGTTCATAGTCATTGAGATGTTTCTTGATTCAGCAGAAAGCCGTGAAAAATTTGGCTGGGGTTTTATATTTTCTTCAGATTGGAATCCGGTGACAGAAGAGTTCGGAGCATTCCCGTTTATATACGGCACCATTGTTTCATCTATGCTTGCGTTGTTAATGTCACTCCCTGTCAGCGTTGGAGTTGCAGTATTTTTATCAGAGGTGGTGCACAAATCTGTAAGAACTCCGATAAGTTTTTTAATAGAAATACTTGCAGCAATACCGAGTATCATCTATGGGTTTTGGGGAATATTTGTATTAGCTCCATTTATGCGAACTACCGTTCAGCCATTGCTTCAGTCAACACTGGGATTTCTTCCGTTTTTCCGGGGACCTGAATACGGAACCGGCTTACTGACTGCAGCAATTATTCTAGCAATAATGATAACTCCTATAATTTCTTCGATTACCCGTGATGTACTGAAAGCTATTCCCGTATCACAGCGTGAGGCTGCGTATGCATTGGGCGCAACAAGATGGGAAGCAATTAAAATGGCTCTGTTAAATGCACGAAGCGGAATTCTCGGGGGAGCTGTATTAGGTTTAGGAAGAGCTATCGGCGAAACAATGGCAGTGACAATGGTGATCGGAAATAAAGCTCAGATCAAAGCTTCACTTTTTGAACCGGCATATTCAATGGCATCTGTTATTGCAAATGAATTTGCAGAAGCTGCAGGAAGCATGCATATCAGCTCTTTAATCGAGGTTGGACTTATTTTATTCGGTGTTACTTTCATAATCAATTCATTGGCAAGATTATTAATTTACAGCGTTACCAGAAAAGCATAATGACCGAGACATCTATACTTAAAAGTCCGTCAAATCTTAAGCGCAGAAAGATTATTAATTCTGTAATGATCGGCCTTTGCATTCTTGCAGGAATTATAACAATTCTTCCACTCCTTTATATATTCTTTTATACAACTCAGTCCGGTCTTTCTTCCCTGAACTGGGATTTTTTCACACAGCTTAGAAAACCTGTCGGAGAATCCGGAGGCGGAATGGCTAATGCCATCGTTGGAAGTCTGATCCTGATCAGCATTGGTGCGGCTTTTGGAATTCCGGTAGGCATACTTTCGGGGATTTATATTTCTGAATATTCAAAAAGTATTTTTGCAACAATAATAAAATTTACAACTGATATATTAAGCGGTGTGCCATCTATTGTAATCGGAATATTTGCATATGGAGTTGTTGTACTTCCTATGCAGAGATTCTCGGCCATTGCGGGTGGATTTGCATTGGGAATATTAATGATACCCACAATAACAAAGATCACTGAAGAAATGATAAAGCTCGTTCCTCAGTCTTTAAGGGAAGCCTCACTTGCGCTGGGAGTTTCAAGGTGGAAAACAACTCTGAGAATTGTTTTAACAACAGCGTCGTCGGGTATTATAACCGGAATACTTTTGGCAATCGCAAGAGCTGCAGGTGAAACAGCTCCATTATTATTCACCGCATTTGGAAATACATTCTGGCAGACAAGTATTGATGAACCAATGGCCGCATTACCTTTGCAGATATTCGCATACGCCATCTCGCCTTACGAGGACTGGCACAGACAGGCATGGGCTGGAGCTTTTGTGTTAATATTCATGGTTTTTATTGTAAACCTGCTCGTAAGATTTGTTACAAGAAATAAATTAAATTCATAATGGCAGAGACAGACTCTATACAATCGGATGTTGAAGATATTGAAAAGCATTCTGATAAGGATTCCAAGTCTGCAATACAAACAATTGATCTTTCAGTTTATTTCAATGAAAGAATGGCAATTGAGAATATTAATCTAAAGTTAAAAAAAAATACTGTAACAGCGATCATTGGCCCTTCAGGATGCGGGAAGTCTACATTTCTCAGATCACTAAATCTAATGCATGAAATGACGCCAAAGGCAAGAGTCTTTGGTGAAATATTTATTCATAATGGAAATATTTCAGATTTCAATGCTGTTGAGATCAGAAAAAAAGTCGGGATGGTTTTTCAGAAGCCGAATCCGTTTCCTACAATGTCCATTTATGATAATGTAATTTCAGGTCTGAGATTAAACGGGTTATCAAAAAAAGCCTTGCTTGATGAATTAGTCGAAAAGAATCTTAAATACACCGGGCTCTGGGATGAAGTCAAAGACAGGCTAAAATTTCCCGCGTTGAGTTTATCGGGAGGACAGCAGCAAAGGCTTTGCATTGCCCGAACAATTGCCGTTAAGCCGGAAATTATTTTAATGGATGAACCTACCAGCGCGCTTGATCCTATATCAACTTCTAAGATCGAAGAACTGATTTATAATTTTAAGAATCATTATACAATTGTAGTTGTTACTCACAACATGCAGCAGGCTGCAAGAGTAAGCGATCAGACAGCATTTTTCTACCTGGGAAAATTAATTGAATATTCGAAGACAAGAAGAATGTTTACTAATCCTAAAGAAAAGCTGACAGAAGAATATGTTACAGGCAAGTTTGGATGACCGCGTGAAATAGATTTAAAGTTAAATTAAAATTTGATATTTTTTGAAATGAAAAGCAATGATGCCGAAATAGAAATGTTGGATTTTAATATTAATAGTGATAATGTCACTACAAATGACAAAAATGTTAAGTCATATTTTTATTTTATTCCGCTGATACTTCTTTTATTTGTAATTTTTGGTTTCGTTACTAATCCTTCCTATAATTATAATTCAAAAAACCCTGCAACCCGGCTTGAGACCAAAGGTGATAAAATAAAAAATGCCGGATTATTCAATATACTTTCTTCAGAAGATCTTACATCGGGCCTTAAAGATACAGTTTATACGGATAAAAATTGCTGGCTTGAACTGAGGATAGATAAGCAAATGCTTTATCAGCATTGGCGTGACGGAAGTATCACAGAGTATCCAATTTCATCCGGAAATAAATTTGGAGATCCTGAAGCTTTAGAATCCCGTCCGGGACTTTTTGCAATATTTGTTAAAACAGAACATCACATCTCTTCTCAGTTCAGTGCTGCTAATATGTATCATTTTATGCCGTTCAATCAGGGAATTGGTTTCCATTCAATTGACGGCAAAGGTTATTATGGACATCTTGGTGTAAGGCCTTCTTCGCATGGTTGTATAAGAATGAAACATGAAGATGCAAAAAAATTATATTCTGAATGTGATTATGGAACATTGGTCCTGGCAACCAGGGGATATTCCGCTAGGGCAGTTGCATTTGCTCCGGAAGGATTCAAAAATGAGAGAGTTTATACAAAGGATGAATATAAAAATATGCTGGCTTCGAATTTATATAATCTTTTAAACGGAAGATATTATATTGAGAAAAAAGAAAAATTTGTAGTGGATCCTAAGGTTATTCCGGTGTCAGGAGTTTATTCCGGATATGACAGGACGATACCTGAAAAACAAATTATTCCAAGAAATTATGTAGCGTATTATGAAACTCCTGACCGTTTGGATGTAAATGTGAGCACTCAAATCCTCAAAGAACAGGATTCGCAGGAATTCTTACAACTTGCCAGTAATGAGACAGGCACGGTCAATGATAAAAGTAATTCAAATCTAAAGAATGAAGTTAATTCTTCTGACGCACTTGTAAAACAATATTTTCATAATCCAATTGGAATATTACCTTACTTCGGCCCTAAAAAATAATTTCACAAAATAATATTTATAATGACAAAACTTATTGCTTATTACAAAGCTCCGGAAAATAAAGATGAATTTGAAAAGAAATATTTTGATGAACATTTACCATTGGCAAAAAAAATGCCGGGGTTATTAAAATGCGAAATAATGAAACTGAAAGGATTGGGTGGTACCGAGCCAAAATTCTTCATGCAGGCAGATATGTATTTTGAAAATGAAGATTCACTTAATAAAGCTATGAGTTCGGAAGAAGGAAGAGCGGCCGGGAAAAATCTAATGTCTTTTGCAAAAGAGCATGTCACAATGTATATAGGTGTGGAGCAGGAATAATTAAAGTAACTTTTATTTACCTAAATTTTATTTTAAGTTATAAAAAATACGGAACTAATTTTTACTATTGCAGTTAAATAATTCAAAAGAATTAAAAACTTTTAAAAACGGAGATCATAATGTCTCAAAACATAGATACCAGTAATGAGATCTTTTCGGAGATCACAAAAAACATGAAGTACGGTGCTCCTGAACTAAAAAAACTTTATCAGAAGTATGTTACCCGGGGGCTTATTGTTGCTGTAATAGCACACTTCCTTTTGATCGGCGGATATCTCGGAGTAATGTATATCGAGAAGGTTAGAGCAGAGGATGAGAAAAACAAATTACAGGAAAAGGTTTTTAATATTGAAGACCTGGAAATGCCTCCGCCTATAGATGAAGTTCCACCGGAAATTCCTAAAGATGTTGCATTGAAAGATCTCTCAGCTTTAGTACCGGAGCCTGTTGCAAAAAAATTAGTTACAGAAGAAGTTAAATTGAAAAGTCAGGAAGAGCTTGAAGATGTAAAACTTCCGGTTGCTTCAGTAGGAACAGATGACCCTTCAAAAGTTAACCCTGAGTTTTCGGGCAAAGTTGAAGAAAAGAAAGTTGAAGAAAAAGTAGAGAAGAAAGAAGAAAAGAAGAAAGATGTTTTTCAACAGTTTGAAGTTGAGAAAGCTCCTGTTGCAGTTAATCTTGGTTCAGTTAAAGGTTCGATGAGATATCCAGAGATCGCAAGACAATCAGGTATAGAAGGAAGAGTTGTTGCAAAAGTGCTTGTTGGTGCAGATGGATCAGTAATTAAAGTCGGAGGTATCAGCGGTCCTGAAGTTTTCAGAGATGAAGTTGCTGATAAAGTCATGAATCTTCAGTTTAATCCTGCGATTCAGGGCGGACAGACTGTTAAGTGCTGGGTTAGTGTACCATTTAGTTTTACATTGAGTGCGAAGGATAAGAAGAAGAGTGATGACACTGAAGAAGAAAAAGAAGGCGGCGACGAAAATTAATAGATTTCAAATTTGAATGCTTCACTTTATATAAATTTTGCTACTTCTATAGTTACTTTTATTTTCGGGCTTCTGCTTTTGACCGGAGTAATTTATCCCGGTACAGATAGTATGAAAATTATGTTTGGAATAGTTCTTATGATCTACGGAGTTTACAGGTTTATTAATTCAATTTCAAAAGTAAAACAGTCACGGCAACAGGAAAGATCAGAACAATTAATAAAAGAAAGAGAAAAGCTTTTTACAAAAAATGGTTAGTCACATAAAATATTTTTTTGCTTTTCTAATTTGTATATGTTCTCTTCATAGTTGTAAATTTGATGAAATAAAATCAGTTACTACAACAGGGGAATTGTCGATTGATGTGGATGAGAATATTGAACCGCTTGTTAAAGATGAAATAAAAGAGTTTGAAAGGCTGAATAAGGATGCTAAGATCATTATGAAGGTGGTGCCGAATAAAGTTGCCAAGGCAAATTTAATAAACGGTGAAACAAGTTTTATAGTTGTTACGAGAAATTTTGATGAACAGGAAAAAGCAGTTATCGCAAAGAACAAACTTGAATTAAAAGAATATCCAATAGCAGTTGATGCAATCGGATTTATAGTAAACAATAATAATCCGGTTTCACGGGTGACCTCTGAAGATCTTAAAAATATCTTTACAGGTCAGTATACAATCTGGAACGATGTAAAATCAGAGGTTGAAGAACAGAATAAAGATCTGAGCAAAAAATTTTCAGGTACTAAGAATAAGATCAGACTCTTTATTCAAAGAAAAAATTCCTCTACTTATGATTATGTTTTGGATAGTATCCTGAAGAAAACAGAATATGCAACAACAGCAACAGTTTGCTCAACATCTGTTCAGATGTTAAATGCGGTCAGGGAAAATGAAAATGCAATTGGAATTATAAATATGAACTGGCTTTCGAAAGGGAATCAGGATACAATTGACACCAGTGTTAAAACTCTCAGGGTATCAAAGATCTGGGATAACGGAAGACAGGAAGACTTTGCAGAGTTTCACCAGGGATTAATATATAATGGAACATATCCATACCGAAGAACTGTATTTGTGATAACTACTGATACAGGTTTAAAACTTTCAACAGGGTTTATAACCTTTTTAGTAAAGACAGACGGACAAAAAATTGTTCTGAAGAATAGTCTGGTTCCGGTGACTCAGCCGGTAAGAACAATAGATATAAATTAATAAAACTTATTTTATAAATTAAAATTTTAATTATACCCACAAGATGAATAAACTGATAAACAGAATTTTCGCATTAGCTTTAGTTTTGATTATAGCATCGAATGCTTTTTCACAGGATATTGAGCCGGGCATTAACGCATCAAAATCAGGTGACTATGTGAAAGCAGTTCAGCTTCTGAAAAATACAGTAAACAGTGAAGACAGTTATGACGGTTACTATTATTACGGTCTTGCACTGATGAATACAGGATCTTTAAAAGATGCTGAAACAAATCTTCTGAAGGCAATAAAAAAAGATGATGAAGGCATCGGAGCTTTGACAGCATTGGGTGATCTTTTCAGTAAAAGAAGAGAATTTGATAAAGCCGATACTTATTACAAAAAGGCTTTAAAAGTTGAACCCGAAAATCTGGATGTTCTTTTGTCACAGGCAAAGAATTTAACAGTTGCAGGAAAAATTGATAATGCATTATCAGTGCTTGCACTTGCTAAAAGTGTTGGTCCGCAAAACCCTATTGTTTATGTAGGCTTAGGTGATGCATATTATTACAGAAGGGCTTTCAAACCTGCAATTGAAAATTATAACAAAGCGCTTTCCCTAAGGTCAAACTATGCACGGGCTCACTTCGGTCTTGGACAGATTCATTTCAGGGAAAAAGAATATAATGAAGCCCTGGAAGAATACAATAAAGCTATAAAAGATAATCCAAACTTTGCCAGTGCTTATCTGGAAAAAGGACGATTATTATATTTCAATGAGAACTGGGATGAAGCGCTTCAGACATTTGAGAGATATTCAAAGTTGCAGCCGGGATCAGTTGACGGTCAGACGTACATAGCAAAAGTAAAATATGGCCAGAAAAAATATGATGAAGCTTCGGAAATACTTGAAAAAATTATTACAGCGAATCCAAATGAAGATCTTTCTTCAGCATATAAATTAATGGCTTATGTATATAATGAACAGGAAGATTATGACAAAGCTTTGAATTATTTTTCTAAAGCACCGGAAACAATTTTTGATACTGAAGATTATATCAAGCTTGCTCAGATCTATTCTAATAAAAAAGATTTTACTAATTCTTATAAATACTTTGATAAAGCAATTGCTTCAGACAGTTTAGATGATAATATATTCTATCAAAGAGGAATTGGAAGATTTAATGAAAAGAAATATGAAGATGCAATAAGGGATTTTGATCAGGCAATTATTCTTGGTTCAAAGCAATTAGCAGTTTATGTTTATAAAGGTCTTGCTAATTATTCACTTCAAAAATATGAAGATGCTTTGAACGAATTTAACAGGGCTAATGCAATAGACAATTCTTACGTGCCATCATGGTTATGGAAGGCAAGATCGGAAGTTGCACTGGAAAAGTTAGAGGATGCTAAACTTAGCTACAGGCGTGTACTCGAGCTTGATCCTGACAATAAAAGCGCAAGAGAGGATATGGAGTTAATAGATAAGAAACAATAATTAATTTAATATTAAAGTTTAAATGCTTAAATTAAATGCGGTTTAAAGACCGCATTTTTTATTTAAATAGATTGAATGGAAAAAATTGTTAGTTACATAAATGATAATATTGAACTTTTTGTAGATGATTTAAAAGAATTCCTGAAAATCCCTTCTATCAGTACAAATCCGGAAAACAAAAATGATGTCAGGAACTGTGCAGATTATGTTTTAAAACAGCTTGATCTCATAGGATTGAATAATATTAAAATTTATGAAACACCCGGGCATCCGATCGTTTACGGAGACTGGCTGAATGCCGGCGATGACAAACCTACTATATTAATCTACGGCCATTATGATGTACAGCCCGTTGATCCTGTTGATCTGTGGACTGACCCTCCGTTTTCTCCGGTAGTTCGCGGTGATAATATTTATGCAAGAGGTTCTGCAGATGATAAAGGCCAGGTATTCATTCACATGAAAAGTATTCAGGCGCATATATCTCAGAGCGGAGCGTTACCTGTCAACATAAAGTTTTTAATTGAAGGTGAAGAAGAAATCGGCAGTGTTAATCTTGAATCATTTATTGAAAGTAATAAGGCGCTGCTTAAATGTGATTATGTAGTAGTGTCTGATACAGCGATGTTTGATTATGATGTTCCTTCAATTTGTTACGGCTTAAGAGGGCTTGCGTATATGCAGGTTGAAGTAACCGGTCCAAACAGGGATCTTCATTCCGGCTCATTTGGAGGAGCTGTTGATAATCCTATCAATGCTCTTGCAAATATCATTTGTAAATTAAAGGATGAAAAAGGAAAAGTTCTGATCGATGGATTTTATGATGATGTGCTGCCATTAACAAAAAAAGAGAGAGAGGAATACAAGAAACTTCCTTTCGATGAAAAGAAATATATTGCAGGATTAGATGTTGATAAATTGTTCGGTGAAGAAGGATATTCAACACTGGAGAGAGCTTCAGCAAGACCAACTCTTGACTGTAACGGAATTTGGGGAGGTTTTCAGGGAGAAGGCGCCAAAACCGTTCTTCCTTCAAAAGCTGCTGCAAAAATTTCCATGCGTCTTGTACCAAATCAGGAACCTGAGAAAATTGAAAAGTTATTTTCGGAATATGTAAAAAAAATC
>JBDSYA010000041.1:0-27257 GCA_039925865.1 Ignavibacteria bacterium | reverse complement strand
GCATTCATGGCATGGGAGCTTGATCTAAGGACGATCAAAAAACTTGCTCTGAACTCGCTTGTATATTCGGGATTGAACAAAGATGAAAAGAAAGAAGCGTTGAAATATTTTAATATGAAGTGGGATGAATTTATTGAGGAGATAGTTGCCGGTTTATAATCTGACTTAGTGGAGAAAAGTTCTGATAATTACTCAATAAATACTTAACGCAAAAATAAATTTCTTAAAATCTTAATAATAAAAAAACCCGCCGAAGCTTTCACCAGGCGGGTTTTATTTACAATTAAATCTTGCTTTCATTTTTGATTGGATCCTTCGCTGTGCTCAGGATGACAAAACCAATTGATCATTGGAAATGATCATTGATAATTGCTCTTAATACATATCGCCCATTCCGCCGCCCATACCGCCCGGAGGCATCATAGGTGCTTTTTCTTTTTCAGGTCTCTCAACAATAGTAGCTTCGGTCATCAGCAGTAATCCCGCAACTGACGCTGCGTTTTCAAGTGCGATTCTCGTTACTTTTGTAGGATCGATTACACCTGATTTAACAAGGTCTTCATATACTTCCGTCGCTGCGTTGAATCCGAAATTTCCTTTTCCTTCTTTTACTTTATTGATGACTACTGAACCTTCAAGTCCTGAATTCTCAACGATCTGTCTTATCGGCTCCTCAATTGCTCTCTTTATAATTGATATACCTGTCATGATATCATGGTTAGCATCCTTCAGGCTGTCAAGCTTTGATGAAACTCTTAAAAGAGCAACACCACCGCCCGGTACAATTCCTTCTTCAACAGCTGCTCTTGTTGCATGCAATGCATCCTCAACTCTTGCTTTCTTTTCTTTCATTTCAATTTCAGTTGATGCGCCTATCTTTAATACTGCAACACCGCCCGAAAGCTTTGCAAGTCTTTCCTGTAATTTTTCTTTATCGTAATCTGAAGTTGTCTTATCCATCTGTGCTTTTATCTCGTTCACTTTTTTCTTGATATCTTCAGGTGCACCGGCGCCTTCAACTATTGTAGTATTGTCTTTGTCAACAACAACTCTTTTAGCTGTTCCAAGATACGCAACTGTTGCATTCTCAAGTTTGAAACCCTGTTCTTCGGATATCATAGTTCCCTTTGTAAGTACTGCAATATCTTCAAGCATTGCTTTTCTTCTGTCACCAAATCCCGGAGCTTTCACTGCGCAGATCTTAAGTGTGCCTCTTAATTTATTTACAACCAAAGTTGCCAGTGCTTCACCATCAATGTCTTCAGCAATAATAAGCATGCTTCTTCCTGACTGAGCTGTTTTTTCCAGGATAGGGAGAAGGTCTTTCATTGTTGAGATCTTTTTATCATGAATAAGGATATAAGGATCTTCGAGTTCAGCTTCCATTGATTCAGCATTCGTGACAAAGTAAGGAGACAAATATCCTCTGTCAAACTGCATACCTTCTACAACGTCAACAGCTGTTTCTGTTCCTTTAGCTTCTTCGACAGTGATAACGCCGTCTTTACCAACTTTATCCATAGCCTGTGAAATAAGATCTCCGATGTATGTGTCATTGTTTGCGGAAATTGAACCAACTTGTGCGATCTCTTTGCTTTCCTTTATAGGTGAAGAAATTTCTTTCAGGCCTTTTACTAATTCGATCACAGCCATATCGATTCCTCTTTTCAGATCCATTGGATTGGCACCTGATGTTACATGCTTTAATCCTTCTCTGTAAATTGCCTGAGCAAGTACTGTTGCTGTCGTTGTACCGTCTCCTGCAACATCTGATGTTTTTGATGCAACTTCTTTAACCATCTGTGCGCCCATATTTTCTATTGGATCATCTAACTCTATTTCTTTTGCAACTGTTACGCCGTCTTTTGTAACTGTCGGTGCACCGAATTTTTTATCGATGACGACATTTCTTCCTTTTGGTCCGAGTGTTACTTTCACTGCGTTAGCAAGTGTGTCAACACCTCTCTTTAATGCAGCTCTTGCATCTGTATTAAAGGTTATGATTTTTGATGCCATGTTTGATTTATTATTTTAGTTTTATAATTTTTACTTTTATTTCCTGACCTACCATTTTTTGCCTACGTTAAACTTTCTCCTTCTTGCAAAGGATAGGCATTGGGTGCTCAGTTTAGATTACAGCATATACATCAGATTCCCTCATAATAAGGTATTCATCACCTTCAACAGTGATCTCAGTTCCTGAATATTTTCCGTAAAGAACTTTGTCTCCAACTTTAAGTTCCATTTTCACTGTTTTTCCATCATCTGTAACTTTTCCGGTGCCAACTGCCATAATTTCGCCTTTCATTGGCTTTTCTTTTGCAGTATCCGGAATTATGAGACCTGAAGCTGTTTTTTCTTCAGCTTCTGCCGCTTTTACGATAATTCTATCGCTTAATGGTTTAATTTTCAATTTAGATCCTTTCGTATTTTTTATTTGGTAAATAATTAGTTAGCAGTCTTACGTGTAGAGTGCTAATTTACTGACTATAGTATTAATTTTCAAGTCCAATTATATGAATCATTTTTAATTAATGCTTTTTATTTACTGACATTTCTTAAAATCTTTGACTCTAGTTAATAATCTGATTCTTCTTAAAAATTATAAATATTTTACACAACTGCATTTTAAAATCTTCATGTTTAAGATAATTTTTTTTAGATTAACTTATGTAAAACTTTAAAATTTTGTTGCTTAAGAGTTTCACATTGAATGTGTTCTGCAATAGAAGTATCTTAATAGTATACAATTCTAATTCTCAAATCAAATTAAGGAAATGAAAAAATTCTTTATCGCCTCCGCCGTATTTTGTTTAATTTTTTGTACTTCACTTATAAACGAAGGTTTTGCTCAGGGCTTTAACAGTATCGTAACTCCTGACGGAACATATCTTGTGGCAGTAGGTAATTCGGGTAAACTTTACCGGTCCGCGTCTGCAGGAACGACATGGACCAGTTACATCAACGGTGCATTAAATATGAATAGTGTAACTTCTTTCGGAAATGATGTTTGGATCGCAGCAAACAATGGTACGGTATATAAAACACTAAAAACAAATTCACCAATTACAACTTATACGATTGGTGCATCAGATAACTTAAATAGTATAGCATTTATAAATGCAAATACTGGATATGTATGCGGGGATGCCGGTGCCATTTATAAAACTGTCAACGGAGGTATTAACTGGACATCAATGAGCAGTGGAATAGGATCCACAAAGTTAAATTCAATTGCTTTCAAAGATGCAAGTAATGGAATAACTGTTGGAAATAATGGTGAAATAAATATTACAAATAACGGAGGAGCAAGCTGGTCAACTCAATCTTCCGGTACTACGAGAAATTTATTAAAAGTAAAATACTTCAATGATAGTGCTGTTATAACAGGTGAATATGGAACACTGTTAAAAAATTCTGGAGCTGCATGGACTAGCATAATTACAAGAACAAATACTGACATCAGAGGTATTGACGGTACAAGTATGTCCGATGTTCACGTTTGCGGCGGGGGCGGTTTTATTAGAAATAATAAAAACGGGAATTCAGCTTTTTTGAATTTTGAAGTAAATCCCATGATGGCAAACTTAACTGATATAACTTATTTTGATAATAATAATGGATGGGCGGTAAGCAGCTTAAATTCAGTTGTAATTTACACGACTAATGCGGGAACAAATTGGATAATGCCCGCAGGCTCCACAGTAAGTTATTCATGGGTTGCGAAATTAAGCGGAGGCAGTTTTCTGGGAAATAATTTTGCAATGCATCCTGTAAATAGAAATACAATGTTCGTTGTTTTTGGAACACAGGTTTACAGAAGCTTAAACAGGGGAGAGAACTGGTCTTCAGTCGGAGTTGCAATGCCCGGTAGCGGAACACCTCACTCATTCTTTGTCAGCCCGTTAGATACTAATATATGGCTATGCGCACAGGAAAGTGCAACAGATATTGTTGTAAGATCTACAAATTATGGAGCCAGCTGGTCTACAATTTTAACAGATAATTTCAGTAATTATGGACAGCCTCTTGAAATTGATCAGAATAATCCTTCAACATACTATTTCGCTCCGGACGGTGGCGGATTCTGGAAATCAACAAATAACGGAGCAAGTTTTTCGGAAATAAGCACACAATTTTTCCGAAGTCCTTGTGAAATCTTAGTAACCTGGGATAGTTCAGAAGTTATTCTTTTGGGAGACGGAGTAACATCTTCATCCGAACGCGCTAAAATGTTTAAATCTACTAACGGAGGGTTTAACTGGGCTGCAATGGATTCAGTAACTTCAAGTGAAACTCCTTCCATGTGCAATACTGTGTTCGAAAAAAATTTAATATGGTGTACTGAATGGGGCGGCAGCAATGTTTACAAATCCACTGATTACGGAAGTGATTTTTCTGTGCATTACAATACAGGATTTTCCGGATGGGGTTCGGATGTTTCCAGAGAAGATCCTACTTTAGTTATTATCGGAAGCTGGGGAAATGCAGCTACACTGTCAACTAACGGAGGCTCAAATTGGGTTGGCCTGAGCTCAGGACTTAGTGGTCACGGAGGAGGAATAATTATTCCCGACAGAGGATATGCATTATCTCAGCAGGGTACAAACGTCTATAAATTAAATATTGTATATACAGACAATCCTGTTGTTGCTAATATTGATGTACAGGTTACTTCTCTGGGAGGTACAGGATCACAAATATATTCTTCTCCAACTATAAATCCTTCAGGAGTTGTTAAAAATAATAACGGTGCTGACCCGGCATCATTTACCGTGATCAGAACTATAACCCCGGGAAATTATGTAAGTACAAAAACAATTTCAAATCTTGGCCCTTCGGCCTCAACTTCTGTTACTTTTGATCCATGGACATTTAATTCCGGATCATTTTATACTATTAAAGATTCTGCTTTTATAACGGGTGATGTAAATAATTCAAATAATGTTTTATCAGCAGGTATTACACCATTTGTAGGACAAAGTGTCTACAAAATGAATGAAGGTTACAGTGGAACATTTCCTCCTGCGGGATGGACGTTTGAATATACAGGAACAAATTATTGGATTTATAATGCTGCCAGTGCTTACGGATTGGGTGTAGGGAGTGCTGAGTATAATTTCTGGAATGCACCATCGGGAACAATTCAATCATTGTTAACTCCTGTATTCAGTTCAACAGTAACCGGAGATTCACTTGAATTTGACCGTGCCTATGCATCTTATAACTCGGGAACTGCGCGAGATTCTCTATTTATCGAAACCTCAACTAACAGCGGATCAACTTACACTACTTTATTAAAAATGTTTGGCAGCAGAACAGCAACAATAGGCGGAAATACTGTTTTGAATACCACTACATCTATTGGAGGAGAATATTTTCCTTCTACAAATCATTGGGTTAAGAAAAAATTAGGATTACCATCTGGTACAAACAAAATAAGATTCCGGGCAAGAAGTGGTTTTGGAAATAACTTATTTCTTGATAGTATGAGAATTAGGAGCTCTGTAATCTATACACAGGTAAATCTAAAACTGGCTCCTGAAGGTTTATATAATGGCAGCACTTTAAATTTAAGAGATACCGTTTATGCTTTTTTAAGAAGTACAACATCTCCATTTGCAAAAATTGATTCATCAGTTACTCTTATCGATTCATTAACATTGACAGCTTCTTGTGTTTTCCAAAATGCAGCTTCAGGAACATATTATGTTCAGATTATACACAGAAATGCTATTGAATCATGGAGTAAAATAGGCGGGGAAAATATAGTAAACGGTGTGACATATTCATACGATTTCACATCAGCCCAGGGACAGACATATGGGAACAATTCTAAATTAACATCAGGTCTATGGACTTTTTTCAGTGGAGATGTAAATCATGACGGGTCGATTGACGGGTCGGATCTCAGCAGCATTGATAATGACGCGGCCAATTTTCAAAGCGGCTATTTTGACACAGATCTTAACGGTGACGGCATCGTCGACGGATCAGATTTATTAATTGCTGATAACAATGCATCAAACTTCGTTACAAAAGTAACTCCTGAAGTATCACCGGTTGATAAATCTAAGAACAGGGAATTAAACAGGAATAGAAATGATGAGTATCACAAATTTATAGATACTAAAAAATAATTATATTTATCGTTTAGGAAAGGATAACTTTCTAAAAGGTTATCCTTTTTTTATAATTTTCTATTTACTTTTTAACTGTAATAGTAAAAACATTTCAATTGATTTATACTTACGTGAATTTTATATATTAATTTATGATTATAAACGTCATGTTAAAATATATCATATTTACAATAATCTTCATAATTCCTTTTAATCTTTTTTCTCAAAGTAATAGTGTAAGAATTGAGAAAGGAATTGATCACATCTATCATATTAAATTTGATTCAGCAGAATCTGAATTTAAATCAATTATAGCTTCTGATCCAGATCATCCTGTAGGATATTTTTTCCTTGCAATGATTGATTGGTGGAAGATCAACCTTAATAAAGATAAAGAGACTTTCGATGAAAAGTTTTTTAAAGAAGTTGACAAGGTAGTGGAAGTTTCAGAAGCACGACTGGATAAAAATGAGTTTGATGATGAAGCCATGTTCTATAAAGGAGGAGCTCTAGGTTACAGAGGCCTTGTAAGAAGTTTGAGAGAAAGCTGGTTTAAAGCTGCTGAAGACGGCAAGGAAGCTTTGAATCTCATGCAGAAAGCACATGAGATAAATAAAAATAATAAAGACGTTATTTTTGGAGTTGGTCTTTATAATTATTTTGCAGAATACGTTCCTGAAGCCTATCCTGTCGTAAAACCTCTGATGCTTATATTTCCAAAAGGTGATAAACTCAAAGGACTTTCTCAAATCAAAGAAACTTCACTTAATTCGAGATATGCTAAAAATGAAGCAAGGTTTGTACTAACATATCTTAATCTTGTATATGAAAAAAATTACGTAGAAGCAGAATCCTATGCTAAGTTTCTTCACGAAGATTTTCCGGAAAATCCAATATTTGAAAAATATTTGTATAGCAGTTACATTGGTCAGGCCAAGTGGAATGAAGCTTTAGAGGGATGGAAAAATGTAATTGAAAAGATCGACAGCGGGAGGTTTGGATATAACAGTGACGGTTTAATCAGGGAATCAAACTATTATGCCGCTCTTTCACTTTCAAAAGTCAACCGCATTCTGGAAGCTGAGCCTTATATTTTGCGAGCTGAGAATATTACCAATAAGATGGATAAGGATGAAGACCATGCATATACTTCGTTTATATATTTATTAGCCGGTATGATGAATGATGTTAAAGATAATAAATCTACTGCTGATATCTACTACGACAGGGTTTTATCGATGAAGAATTTTCAAAATTCGCATGCTGAGGCTGAAAAATTTAAAAGAGTGAGATTCCGTCAATAACCATATATCTTTTTAACTTAAAATTGAAATTACGCAAATAGTATTTTACTTTAATTGATAAGAGTCTAAGTAAAATTTGAAATAACTTATTCATTGTAAAAAAAAATGAAAACTTCTATATTAAGCTAATTAAAAAGAAATGAGGTAAATCTAAGTTTGTTAAAAGTATTAGTTCAGGATGGTGAATCCATCGATAAAGCTTTAAAAAGATTCAAAAAAAAATACGAAAAGTCCGGATTGTTAAAGGAATTCAGAAGAAGGATGTTTTTTACAAAACCTTCGGTTGAAAAGAAAATGGATAAAGAAAGAGCTATCCGCAAAACCAAAAGAATCTTAGCTGAAGAAAATAATTAATTACCGTTATTTTATATTATTTAACCCATTGTAAACTATCAGTGGGTTTTTTTAATTTGTAACGTTTGATTTTTACTCCGCTTCTTTATCAAATTAGTTTTCTTTTCAATAACTTATATTTTAAGTTGCCTAAACAAACCAAACCAAACATTAAGGAATACATCCCCAAAAAGAAGATAGCAAAAAGGATTAGTCAGTTAGCTAAAAGAATAAATAAGGATTATAAGGGAAAGAAACCTATTTTCATTGGCATTCTGAATGGATCATTTATTTTTCTGGCAGATTTGATAAGAGAAATTAATGTTGAATGCGAAATTGATTTTTTAAAACTTTCAAGTTACGGTGATGAAAAGATCTCATCAGGTGAAGTTAAGCAACTGAAAGAATTGAATTGCCAGATCGAGAACAGGGATATAATCATTGTTGAAGACATAGTTGACTCAGGTTTATCCGCAATGTATATTAAGAATATTATTGAAGCGAAAAAGCCTGCTTCACTAAAATTTATCAGCTTGCTGTTTAAGAAGAATACTTCTAACTTGGATTTCAAAATTGACTACATCGGATTCGAAATAGACAACAAGTTTGTAATAGGCTACGGGCTTGATTTTGCTCAAAGCTATAGGAATTTAAATGCTGTATATGTGTTACATAGTTAAATTTAAAAATAAAAATAAATGAGTACCAAAAAACCCAACAATAAAAATACTCCTAAGAACGGTAATGATGACTTTAACTGGAACAGGGTTTTCAAAATTGTCCTTGGGTGGAGCGCGATTCTTATAGGTTTCTTTCTGATAATGATCTACACAAAAGGCTCTGATGGAAAATATAATGAATTGAAATATGATCAGTACATGAAATTTCTTACCGATAAAAAAATTGAAAGTGCAGTAATAAAAAAATCCGATAATAATTACGAATTTCTTGGGAAGCTTAAAGTCCCCGAACCACTTAACATTGGAAACCGATCTATAACGATAGACCGTTTTTCAGTATTACTTCCATATACTAATATTGATGATAATGTTGTAAAAGCCTGGAATGAAAGCGGAATACAATTCAGCATCGAAAAAGATGACGGCGGATGGCTGGCTCCATTATTGGGCGCACTTCCCTGGATATTAATTATCGTATTTTGGATATTCATTATGAGAAGAATGCAGTCAGGAGGAGCGGGCGGATCCAAAAATATTTTTTCCTTTGGAAAATCTAAGGCAAAACTTCTTAGTGAATCTGCAACTAAAGTAACTTTTGATGATGTCGCCGGTGCGGATGAAGCAAAGGAAGAGCTTTCCGAGATCATAGAATTTTTAAAAACTCCGGCAAAGTTTCAAAAACTTGGCGGAAAGATACCAAGGGGAGTTTTACTTTTGGGACCACCGGGGACAGGTAAGACCTTGCTTGCAAGAGCAGTCGCCGGTGAAGCAGGCGTTCCATTTTTTTCTATCAGCGGAGCTGATTTTGTTGAAATGTTTGTGGGAGTAGGAGCTTCGAGAGTAAGGGATTTGTTTGAGCAGGGGAAAAAGAATACTCCATGCATTATTTTCATTGATGAAATAGATGCTGTCGGACGTCACAGAGGTGCAGGACTTGGTGGTGGTCATGATGAAAGAGAACAGACATTAAATCAGCTGCTTATTGAGATGGATGGTTTTGAACAGAATAACGGTGTCATAATTATTGCGGCTACCAACAGACCGGACATTCTCGATCCTGCTTTATTAAGGCCTGGAAGATTTGACAGACAGGTAGTTGTTGACAGACCTGATGTTAAAGGACGTGAAGGAATTTTGAAAGTTCATACAAGAAAAACACCTTTAGCAAAAGATGTAGTCGTAGATGTTCTTGCAAAAGGAACACCAGGATTTTCCGGAGCTGACATTGCTAATTTGGTTAATGAAGCAGCCCTTCTTGCGGCAAGAAGAAATTCCGATATAGTTACAATGAAAGATTTTGAAGAAGCAAAAGATAAAGTGATGATGGGAACAGCGAGGAAAAGCATGATTATATCTGAACGTGAAAAGAAAACTACTGCATATCATGAAAGCGGACATGTTATAGTTGCAAAGATGATACCTGAAGCTGATCCTGTCCATAAAGTAACTATTATCCCAAGAGGAAGAGCGCTAGGTGTTACAACTTATTTGCCAATGGATGAGAAGCATACATACTCAAAGGAATATCTTGAAGCAATGATTGCTTATGCAATGGGTGGCCGCGCTGCAGAAAAAATGATATTCAACGAATATACTACCGGTGCAAGCAATGATATTGAGAGAGCAACAGGCATGGCACGAAAGATGGTGTGCGAATTTGGTATGAGTGAAAAACTTGGTCCGATAGCATACGGACAAAAACAGGAAGAAGTATTTTTAGGAAGAGAAATAAATCAGCATCGTGATTATAGTGAGTCAACTCAGATAATGATCGATGATGAGATAAAGAAGATCGTACAGTCCGGAATGGATAAAGCTGAAAGAATATTAAATGACACAGCAGACAAACTTCACAAAATGTCAGAGGCTTTACTGGAAAGAGAAATTCTTGATTCAATCGAGATAGACATGTTAATGAGAGGTGAGATTTTGCCTCCGTTTGAAAAGCCAGTATTGAAAGATGCTGTTTCCAAAAACGGTGAAGTACAAAAGGAAAAAGAAAAAAAGAGTAAAGATGAAAAATTTGCTCCGGGTGACATTGCCCTGGCAAACTAAATTTTTAAAAATATTTCATTTAAAAAAGCGAGTCGAAAACTCGCTTTTTTTTTAACCACAATATAAAATAATTATCTGAATATTTACTTTTCTTAATTTTGGAAGAAGTCGAAAATAAAATAAGTTTAAGGAGTGAACTGCTTCGTAAAGCTATTCATATATCCTCTTCACTTATTCCGTTGTCCTATTATTTCATTGAAAAAGATATTTTAATAATCTTTTTATATGTGTTTGGTTTTCTATTGATGCTGATGGATCTGACTAAGTTAAGATATCAATGGGTTCAGAGGATATATTTAAAATTTCTGGGACCTGTTTTGAGAAGCCATGAATTACAGAATAAAAAGTTATTTTTTACAGGTGGTACATATCTCGTTATAGCATTTCTGATATGTGTTCTTTTGTTTTCAAAACCTGTGGCTATTACTTCAATGCTGATTATAGTTTTCTGCGATTCCGCAGCAGCAATAGTGGGTAAAGTTTATGGTAAGCACTTTGTTAAAAATAAAACACTTGAGGGAAGTGCAGCTTTTTTTATTACCGGCGTTGCAGTTATCCTTTTAACGCCAAAGGCCACAGACTCATCAAATGAATTCTTTCTTGCCTTATCCGCACTATTGTTAACAACAATTTTTGAAATTATTCCAAATAAAATTGATGACAATATTTCCATCCCGATTTTTTTTGGAATAACTTATTCGATATTAATTAAAATTTTTTTATAAGTAAATAAAATTAAATGTCATTTCGCTGTGGTATCGTAGGGCTTCCAAATGTTGGGAAGTCAACTTTGTTTAATGCAATTACATCTTCACAAAACGCTGAGGCTGCAAATTATCCATTTTGTACAATCGATCCGAATGTCGGAACAGTGATAGTTCCTGATGAACGAGTTGATAAGCTGGTTGAACTGTATCTCCCAAAAAAAATTGTTCCTGCAACTATAGAATTTGTTGATATTGCCGGCCTTGTTAAAGGTGCTTCTAAAGGAGAGGGACTGGGCAATCAGTTCCTTTCACACATCCGGGAAGTTGAGGCAATAATTCATATAGTAAGGTGTTTTGACAATGAAAATATTGTGCATGTTGAAGGAAAGGTGGATCCAAAAAATGATATCGAAATAATTGAAACAGAATTGATAATTAAGGACATGGATACTCTCGATAAAAGAATTGACAGAGCATCAAAATCTTTAAAGAGCGGTGATAAAAAAGCAAAGCTTGAAGTAGAAGTGTTAAATTCTCTGAAGGAGCATCTTTCCGGATCAAGGCTTGCAAAATATTTCACGAATGGTCTGAACGAAGAGGAGAGTTTGGTGATAAAAGAATTACATCTTCTCACTGATAAGCCAATTTTGTATGTAGCCAATGTTGATGATAAAAATTTATCAGGAAATAATTATTCTGAAATTGTAAAAAGTATTGCTGAGAAAGAAAATGCGCAATTTCTGATTTTATCAGTGCAGATTGAATGTGAAATAGCACTGCTTGAAACTAAAGAAGAAAAGAAAGAATTTTTGAGAGAGATGGGTCTTGAAAAATCCGGATTAGATAAATTGATATTTAAAGGTTATGAACTATTAGATCTCATAACTTTTTTCACAGCGGGTGAAAAAGAAGTTCATGCCTGGACCTTACATAAAGGCTACAAAGCTCCACAAGCGGCAGGGGAAATACATACTGATTTTGAAAAAGGATTTATCAGGGCCGAAATTATGAAATATAAAGATCTTATAGAATTAAGAACTGAAAGTGCTGTTAAAGAAAAAGGTAAGTTGAATGTTGAAGGTAAAGAATACATTGTTGAAGACGGTGATGTGGTTCATTTTAGATTTAATGTATAATGCTGAAGTTAAAATAATTAAATTTAACATATAGTTTTAAAAATAGCATCAGTTAATTCCTATAACTCTTAACCCATTAACCGTAATCAAAGCAAGTATGTACGCAATCAAAGTGAAGATGACTATCTGAAGGACAGGAATTCTCCAGCTTCCAGTTTCTTTTTTTGAAATGGCAACTGTTGATAAACATTGTAATGCAAAAACGAAAAAAATAATCAGCCCGGTGGTGGATGCAATAGTAAACAATTTCTTATCCGTACCTTCAATGGTTGCATTTTTCATCGCACCGAGAATTGAATTTTGAAGATCTTCTTCATCATCCGTAATTTTAAAGATTAATGCTAATGAACTCACAAAAACTTCTCTTGCAGCAAAAGTTGCAACAAGAGAAACACCAACTCTCCAGTCCATTCCAATCGGAGTCATAACAGGCTCAATAAACTTTCCCATGCTTGATGCATATGATGTAGAAATCCTTTCTGCATCCTTTAACTGCGAGATCTCATCTTTTGATTTATTTTCTTCATCTACAGAGGGATTATAATTCGGAAAGTATGTAAGCAGCCAAAGGATTATGGACAAATACAAGATTACAGGACCGGCTTTACGAATATATTGTTTAGCATTTTTAAGTGTGTTATTAATTACCACACTAAGCTTTGGTTTTCTGTATGCAGGCAGTTCAAGTATGAAAGAAGAATTATCTTTTTCCTTTATCAGCCTGCTTTGATATTTGTTTACGATCGCAGCAATTATTATCGAACTTATGATACTGAATATGTAAATAAGTGATAAAACAATTCCTCCAATCCAGGGACTATCCTTTGGTATTAAAAAGGCAATCAAAAGCGCATAAACAGGGATACGCGCACTACAGCTCATAAGAGGAATTATAAAAATTGTTAATAATCTTTCCCTCTTGTTTGAAATTGTCCGGGTTGCCATAATTGCAGGAATAGCACATGCAAAACCTGACAACATGGGTACAAATGATTTCCCATTCAGTCCGATTTTGGATAACGGTTTGTCAATAAGCATAGCGCCTCTGGCTAGATATCCTGAATCTTCAAGAAGTCCTAAGATCAAAAACAAAATCAGGATTTGCGGAAGGAAAACCAACACTGAACCAAGTCCGCTGATAATACCATTTGATACAAGACTGCTCACCCAGCCGTCACCAAGAATTGAATCCGATTGGTTTGACAAAACAGAGAACAGTTCATTTATCAGATCCATAATTGGAGCAGCGAGCCAAAAGATCGAAGTAAAAGTAAGTGACATTATTACAAAAAATATTATAAGTCCCCAGAATTTATGCAAAACAAAATTATCGATCTTTAAAGTTAGTTTATCGGGCTTATTGGGAATTATTGGAGAATTTAAAACAACAAGCTTTTCATTTACACTTTGAAGATCAAATTTTCCGTTGATTGGAATTAGAGCCTCTCTTTTATACAATATTTCTTTTTCAATACGCTCTATTTCTTTATAAGATTCTATTAAACTTTCACGATTTTTATGTGAGTATATATTAGAAATATTTTTCCTGTCTTCAGTTTTTAAATCATTTATCGTTTCGTTGATCGCTATTAGAAGCGGATCAATACCTTTACCTTTTCTGCCGTCAATCCTTATGACCCTGCATTTGAGACTTTCCGCCAGTTTTTTATCGGAAATTTCCAAACCTTTCTTATTCAGCAGATCTATCATTGTAAGAACTACAATTACTTTAAAATTTGAATCTATCAGTTGCCGGACTAAAAACAAATGCCGGGAAAGCTGACTAGCATCTACAGTAACGACAACTATATCCGGAGTACCAAATTTAGGATGTGAGTATAATGAATTAACGGAAAGAACTTCATCGGGTGAGGAGGGAAGTAGGCTTATTATTCCCGGAGAGTCCAGAATATTAGCGTTGATCGCAAACTTACTTAAAATTTTGGAAATTGAGTATTCAACTGTTGAACCTGGATAGTTAACAGTTTTATAATTTTTCCCGCTAAGGAAATTAAAAAGTGTTGTCTTACCTGAATTTGGCTGACCGACTAATGTTATTAAAGGGATTTTATTTTGAAGTGTTGTTTCTGTCAAATTTTAATACAGGTTGCTTCATTTCTTCTTATCGCAATTATAGTACCTCTTATAGAAAGTGCAATCGGATCATTAAAAACGGACCGGTTCACCAATTCAATTTCCTGACCGGGTGTAAATCCAATTTCCATTATTCTGTGCGATGATGGATGTGAATTATCAACGTCTAGAATAATTGCCTTTTCTCCGAATACAAGATCAGATGCTGTTCTCATAAATCTTTATTTAGACTTAATATAAACAATAAGAAAATTTTTTTTAATTAACGTGTTTATTATTTTTACATTTGGATGAATTATGACACTTTGCGAACACCTGAAATGTATGATCAACAATTTTCAAATTGTTAATTTTGCAGACCTCATTTTGGATCGTTTCAATCATGGGGTATTCAAACTCTGTGATCTTATTGCATGTCACACAAATAATGTGATAGTGTTGATTTCTCCCGATCTTTGTTTCATACCGCGTCCTGTCTCCCTTGAAATGATGCTTTGTAAGAATGTGACACTCACTCATAAGCTCTAAAGTTTTATATACAGTAGCCCTGGAAACGTTTATATAATCAGATTTCATTCGCAAATACAATTCATCTGCATCAAAGTGACCTTCCATATTAAGGGAAGCATTTAAAATAAGAAATCTCTCATTAGTTATACGGTGAGCATTTTCTTTAAGGTAACCAATGAAAGTATTTTTAATATCTTCAGGTATCAAATTATTATTTAGATTGTGTCTTTATAAAGATAGGAGAAATCAAGTTTAAATACTATGTATGACTTTATCTAAGATTTCCGCTCCAAGATCAATCTCTGATTTGGAAACATTTATAGGTGGCCTGAATCTTATTGATCTTTCACCCGAGCCGAGTATCAACATATCTTTCTCTAAAGCTTTCGTTGTAACTTTACCTCTCATCTCCGCATCTTTACAATCAAATGCGCAGAATAGACCGGCTCCACGTGTGTTAGAAACTTTGGCAGGATATTTTTCACTTAACTCTTTCAACTTGGCCTGAAGATAAACTCCGTTAACTTCACAATTTCTTACTAATTTTTCTTCTTCAATTATTTCAAGGATCTTTGTAAACCTTTTCATATCCACCATATTTCCTCCCCATGTAGAATTTATTCTACTGGGTTTCTTAAAAACATTTTCTTCTACTTCATCAATTCTCCCTGTCGATAATGTTCCGCAAACCTGTGTTTTTTTACCAAACGATATCAGATCCGGCTGTACATAATGCATGTGAGCCCACCACTTTCCGGTAAGGGCAATCCCGGTTTGAACTTCATCAAATATCAACATGATCTCACTCTCATCACATATTTGTCTAAGCTGCTGAAAAAATTCTTTTCTGAAATGGTTGTCTCCGCCCTCGCCCTGAATCGGTTCAAGTATTATTGAAGCAATATCGTCTTTATTTAGATGAATGGCATCTTTGATTTGCTTTATTGATTCGTTCTCAGCTTCGATTACTTGTTTTAAATTTTCTTCATTCAAAGGAAATTTTACCTTTGGATTTAAAACTCTCGGCCAGTCAAACTTAGGATAATACATTACTTTAGTCGGATCGGTATTTGTCAAAGACATTGTATAACCGCTTCTGCCATGGAATGCTTGTTGGAAGTGAATGACTTTATGACCCTTTTCTTCTTTATAACCTTTTGCGAAATTCTTTCTAACCTTCCAGTCAAACGCAGCTTTCAATGCATTCTCAACTGCCAGCGCACCGCCTTCAATTAAAAAAACATATTTGAAATATGAAGGCACTGCCGTTTTGAAAAATGTATCCACAAATTCAGCCTGAACCTCAGTGTATATATCTGATAATGAAGGCTTATTAACGGCAACTTTACCTATATCACTTATAAAATCTTCATTATTTAATTTTGGGTGATTCATTCCAAGCGGATTCGATGCAACAAATGTAAAAAAGTCCAGCAGATTTCTTTCGTATTTCGAATCGTAAAGGTAGGATCCTTTGGATTTTTCAAGGTCGACTGTTATATCAAATCCGTCAACCAGCATATATTTCTTTAGTGTGGTCTGTACATTCTGCGGAGAGATGTGATCGTTGCCTGATTGCACACCGTTGACTTTACTTTCTGCAACAATGTTCGTTTCTAAGGTTTGCGGATTCATACTTTCAAAAAAAAATTTATAAAATTTTGGTTAGTTATTTTTGTGTTAGCTTATACTTCCGATGACAACAGGATCCTCATTTTTCATTTTAAGAAATTTAATAAAATCTCCACCTGTACTTTTTGAAACAATAAATATAAGTCCAATACCTAAATTAAAAGTTCTTCTCATGTCATTCTCGGAAACATTACCTTTTTTTTGTATCAGTTGAAAAACAAATGGCCTCTGCCATGAACTCCAGTCAATGTTAATCTTTAATTTCTCTGGCACAACACGGCGTGTATTTCCCATTATTCCGCCGCCTGTAATATGTGAGATAGAATTTATCTTAAACTTGTATAGAGAACTCTGAATAATTTGCAAATATGATCTGTGAACCCTTAATAATTCTCTGCCCAATGAACCTGACAGTTCGGGATAATACTTTTCCAGAATTAATTTGCTGTTGAAAATTTTTCTTACAAGTGAATAGCCGTTTGTATGGAGTCCATTAGACCTCAGGCCAATTAATATATTTCCCTGTTTAACATTTTTTGAGCTAACTACACAATCTTTATTGACTACTCCTACAATTGCTCCGGCAAGATCAAAATCATTTACCCGATAAACTCCAGGCATCTCAGCTGTTTCCCCGCCTATCAGTGAACATTTGTTAATTTTGCATCCTCTGACCATTCCTTTAACAACTTCAATTGCATCAGCACTTTTTAATTTTCCTACTGCATAGTAATCCAGAAAATACTGGGGGACTGCACCGCAAACAGCAATATCATTTACACAATGATTAACAAGATCTTCGCCTATCGTATCAAATTTTTCTAACCGCGCGGCAATTTTTATTTTTGTGCCAACACCATCTATACTGGACACTAAAACCGGATCAGAAAATTTTTTAAGATCCATCTTAAATAAAGCTCCGAAATTTCCTATGCCATGTATAACATTGCGTGAGAAAGTAGTTTTTACAAGAGGCTTGATCTTCTCAACAAATTTTTCCGCTTCAGTAATATTTACACCTGAGGACTTATAACTTACTTTCACTTTGCAAAATACTCAATAATGCCAATTTTATCAATGAAATTAACTATTTGCGGGATTTCAAAAAACGTGTTTAAAGTGTTTAAACTGAAGTTTCAAAATAAATAAAAGTTAAATTATAAATTTAATATTAAACTCACGCTTTAATTGTAAATTCTACTTTCATACAACTTGAGAATTATTTCCGAAATATTTTAAATCATTTGCAATTATATATAATAATCCGTAGTTTCAGAAAACGTGCAAAACGTGCATACTTAAAATGGATAACATTATCTCTTCAAAAAAGGCTGCTGATTTTTTAAATGTAAACGAATCTACTGTTAAAAGATGGGCTGACATCGGTTATTTAAAATGTATCAAAACCCCGGGCGGACACAGGAAATTTAAAATTGAAGATCTCCAGGCACTTGCAAAGAAATATGATTATGAAACGTCCTATATGCGGATTGATGATGACAAGTCAGATCTTATGAGTAATATTCAAAATGGAAATTTCAAGCCCATTGTTAAAAATTTACAGAAAAATATTCTTAACGGTAATGTTAACCTGACTTACAAACTGCTTTACACTCTATACATTAACAACTGTTCACTTGAAGATATATTTGATTTGATTGTTAAAGAGAGTATGAAGAATATTGGAATTATGTGGATGAATAAAATGATAGGAATCGAAAATGAACACATAGCTTCTAATACTATTCAAACTGCTCTTTTTCAACTTGAGAAAATAGTTCAAAAAAAGGAATCAATAAACAAAACTGCTATATGTGCAGGTTTAGAAAAGGAGTTTCATGAGATCGGTCTTCTTTGTGTAAAAATTTCATTGGAATATGATGGTTGGAATGTTATTTACCCTGGTACTAATCTTCCATATAAATCATTGATTAAATTAATTGAAATATTAAAACCGGATCTTGTCTGCCTTTCCACAACTTATATAAGCAATATCACTTTATTTGAAAAGCAAATCTTAAGTCTCCATAAGAAAATAAATGAATTCGGGGGCATTCTTTTAATTGGCGGTCACAACACAAACAGAAAAAGCATAATGGATTTGAAGTGTAACAGTACTGCTGAAATGAAAAAAATATTACGAAAAAATATTTCGAAAAAATATTACGAAAAAATATTAATTGAATAAAATGAAATCAGCTTTAAAAGACATTCTGATTATTGGCAGTGGTCTTGGGGGATTAGCAACGGCTCTCAGACTGGCTTCACTTGGGCATAGAGTCCGTATTCTTGAAAAGCATTCCACACCGGGGGGAAGGTTAAATCAATTCAAAGACAAAGGTTTTACATTTGATCTTGGTCCGTCTTTTATGAGTATGACTTTCGAATTTGATGAACTATTCAAAGACTGTGGTATTCCAAATCCGCTTAAATTGAAAGAGCTGGATCCTTTATATGAAGTAAATTTCAGAGGCAGCAATAAAACTTTTAAAATATGGAAAGACCTTCATAAGCTTTCAAATGAATTTAAGGATATCGAACCAAATTTTGAAGAGAAGGCAAAAAAATACCTGAAAAGAGCAGGTGAATTTTATCATGATACTGAAGAGAAAGTAATCAAAAGTAATTTCAATAATTTACTTGATTATTTTATTAAAATATCTACAGTTCCAAAAAAACACTTACCTTTTCTCAGAAAAAAATTATGGACACTGCTTGAAGAAACTTTCGATTCGATAGAGGTAAAGGTAATTTTTTCATTGGTATCATTTTTTCTGGGTTCAACGCCCTTTGAGACACCTTCAATATACTCACTCTTAAACTATACAGAGTTAAAGCATAATGGTTATTGGGCTGTCAAAGGAGGAATGTATAAGATCGTTGAAGAAATACTTATAGCTTTAAAAAAGCTTGGAGTTGAAGTTATCTGCAACACTGAAGTCAAAGCCATTGCAAATTATAATGGAACAGTTAAAACTGTAATTGACAATAACGGTAAAGAATGGAAGGCAGAGATTTATATTGTTAATGCTGATGCAGCAGCATTCAGGGGAAAAGTGCTTAATAGAACAAAATATACGGATGAAAAACTAGATAAAATGAATTGGTCTCTCGCACCTTTCACTATTTATCTCGGCCTTAAAAATAAAATCTCTTCATTAAATCATCACAACTATTTTTTGGGAAATGACTTTACAAAATATGCTGAAAAGATTTTTACTTCGGACTCAATTCCAACAAATCCATATTACTATGTAAATATGCCTTCATACTCTGACCCTACCTGTACTCCTGATGGATGCGAAAATTTATTTATTCTTTGTCCGGTTCCGGATCTGCGTTATAAAAAAAATTGGTCTGACAAAGAGCTTTTTGAAAAGAATATAATCAATGATCTCTCAGAAAGAATTAACTATGATATAAACGGAAACACCGTTGTCAAAAGAACATTAACTCCCTCAGACTGGGAAACAATGTTTAATTTGTATAAAGGTTCGGGGCTGGGACTATCTCACGGCATGAATCAGATCGGGGGGTTTAGACCTTCTAACAAAGATGAAAAGTTTCCGAATGTATTTTATGTAGGAGCATCCACTGTGCCGGGAACAGGTCTTCCAATGGTTTTAATCAGCTCAAAACTTGTAACTGAAAGGATCTTGAATGAGCTTTGACCTTTATAATGCAACTTCATTTAAAATAAGTAATTTAATTACAAGTAATTACAGTACATCCTTCGGACTTGCGATCAAGGTTTTTAATAATAAACTGAAAGATGGAATATCTGCAGTGTATGGTTATGTAAGGCTTGCTGATGAAATAGTAGATTCTTTCCATCAATTTGACAAACTTTCCCTGCTTCGGGAATTCAGACATGATACTTTTAAAGCAATTTCAAATAAAATTTCTGTCAATCCTGTTTTGCATTCATTTCAGGCTACCGTTAATGAATATGAAATTCCATTACAATATATAACCGATTTCCTTGACAGTATGGAAATGGATCTTTCAAATTCATTTTACGAAAGACAGCATTACGATGAATATATTTATGGCTCTGCGGAAGTTGTCGGGCTAATGTGTCTAAAAGTATTTTGTGGAAGTGATAAAAGATTATTTGAAAGCCTGATAATCCCTGCAAGAGCATTGGGCTCAGCATTTCAAAAGGTAAATTTTTTAAGAGATATTAAAAGCGATTTAAATGAAAGAGGCAGAATATATCTTCCCGGTGCTTCTCAGCCTGAAATGATAAATTTGAAGAATAAAGAGCTGCTTGAACGGGAGATTGATAAAGAATTTTCACTGGCTTTTACTGGTATAAAAAGACTGCCTAACAGCTCAAAGCTTGCTGTTTATTCTGCATATCTATACTATCTTATGCTTTTCAAAAAAATTAAACGAATGAAAGTATCTGATCTGCTAACTAAAAGAGTAAGAATCTCAAATTTGATAAAACTTACTTTGTTATTCAGATCTTTGGTTAAAGTAAAACTATTAAAAATTCTATAATGTCGGTATATTTAATTATAAATATATTTATCATCATCCTGCCATTTCTATTAAGCTTTGAAAATAAAATAAAATTTTATAAAAAGATACTGCCTGTATCGATATCGATCGTTACTGTAGGAATGATTTACATTGTTTGGGATATTGCTGCCGTAAACAGGGGAGACTGGGCATTCAACCAACAATATGTATCAGATCTTAAATTATTTAATCTTCCTGTTGAAGAGATTCTTTTTTTTATTTCGGTACCATACAGCACAATATTTATTTACGAGAGTTTAAGACATTACATAAAAGAAAAACATCTTAATATTGACAAGTATATTTATCTCACATTTACATTAATGTTTTTTATTGCCGGTATAGTTCTTTACAGTAGGAATTATTCAGCAACAGTTCTGATTTTCTGTTCAGTATTAATTCTGATGTTACTTATATTTCAAAAACAATTTACAGTAACAAACATTTTATTAATTACTCTACTAATCTCTTTTATTCCCTTTTTTGCGGTGAATTATATTTTAACGTCATTGCCTGTCGTAGTTTATAATGAATCTGAAATTACTGGTTTCAGAATATTCAGCATACCGGTTGAAGATTTATTTTATTCAATTTCAATGATAACTTTATGGCTGAGTGTTTACATATTTGCGGATAAACATAAATCTTCATTTAAAATAAAATATGATAAAAGTGCGGCATAATTTATTTGCAATTTTTCTTTACAAAATATATATAGAAAGATTATTAAGATCACATTTTGAAAAATTCATTTTGTTAAACGAAATGCCGAACTTCAATCATGAAGTCGGTTTGATTATTACTCCAAATCATTTTTCGTGGTGGGATGGGTTTTTTGCGGAATATCTCATGAGAAAATTTAATAAGCGCAAACCTTATGTAATGATGCTTGAAAAGCAGCTGAAAAAATATTGGTTTTTCAAATATATCGGTGCATTTTCCATTGATCAAAATTCAATTAAATCTATAAAAGAAAATATTACATTTTCAAAACAAATTATCGGTTCTAATAAATCGTATCTTTTATTTTACCCTCAGGGCGAAATTCAGAATTATTGTATAAATATAAAATTAAAAAAAGGGCTTTCGAGCATTGTTGAAAACTCAGGTGCTTATATTTCTGTCATTTCATTTAAAATTGAATATAGCAATGATAAGAAACCCTCTGTATACTGCAGGTTTGGAGAGTTATTTTCTTCACTCGAACTAACATCAGACTTTTCGTCTTATGAAAATGCATTTAGAGAAAATATCAAATCACTTGACTATGATATTACGAATAAAATCGGATCAGATTTGTTTAAAAGATGACAATATTTAATATATTTTTATTAATTCCATTAGCCAACTTTTTCATTACCCTTTACAATTTATTCACTGCCCCGGCTTTATCGAAAAATAAAATCAACGGAAATTCCGCAAAGGTATCTATATTAATACCTGCCAGGAATGAAGAGAGGAACATTGAAAATTGTCTCAGACATGTTACAGCTCAATCGTATAGTAATATTGAGATTATCGTATTAGATGATTTTTCCAAAGACTCGACATTGGCAAAATCACTTCAGATGTCTGAGACAGACAATAGAATCATGGTTGTAGAAGGTGAGGAACTGCCTCGGGGCTGGACAGGGAAAAACTGGGCTTGCATGCAGCTTGCAAAGAAAGCATCCGGTGATTATCTGCTGTTTATTGATGCTGATGTTACTTTGGGAAAAGAAGCAGTTGAATCATCAATATTCGAAATGAATAATTTGAAAACTGATATGCTTTCGGTTTTTCCAAAACAAATTATGAATTCCATTGGCGAAAAATTAACGGTTGCCATTCTTAACTGGCTTATGATTTCTTTTCTTCCTTTAAAAAAAGTTTATAGCAGTAAAAATAGTTTTTATGCTGCAGCTAACGGCCAGTTTATGATGTGGAAGAGAAATGTGTATTTTGAAACCGGGGGACATGAATCAGTAAAAGATAAAATTGTTGAAGATATTGAATTATCCAGAATGTTAAAAACGAAAGGTTATAAAATCGCTACGTTGTTGTGTGATGATCTTGTTACCTGCAGAATGTATAGTAGCTTTAGTGAGTCATTGGCAGGATTCACAAAAAATTATTTTCCTTCATCCGGTTTATCTGAATGGAAATTTATTTCAATATTAATACTTATCGTTTTCTCTTATTTGTATCCTTTGATATTAATGTTTGACAGCGTTTTATTTATGAGTATAGTAGGAGTCATAATTCTTAACAGGGCAATTATTTCAATGATCAGTCATCAAAGTCTGATAATGAATACAATATTATTTCCTTTTCAGCTTCTAACTATGCTGTATATAGGCTTAAGATCTGTTGCAGCGATAAAATATGGCAACGTATATTGGAAAGGTAGAAATCTTTGAGTCAGAACAAATCCTATTTATTCTTTTACATAATTATCTTAGCAGGATTGATCGGTCATTTTTCAGTTCAGTTGTTTGATACAATGCTCATAATTACTCCCGTAGTACTATTTTTAATGGGAATACTGATAGTTTGGATATCAGGGTCATTAAAATCAAAAAAATTTATTATTTGGTTTGTTCTTATGTATTTGTTTACTTTGATGGTGGAAATAATTGGAGTTCAGTCAGGAAGAATATTCGGAGAATATATATACGGTTATATTCTGGGTCTTAAAATTTACGGGGTGCCGGTTATAATAGGATTCAACTGGGTGCTAGTAATATTAGGTGCTGTGAGCATCGCATTAAAATTTAACGATGATATTTTTATGATATGTCTTTTATCTTCATTAATGGCGGTACTGTTCGATACCGTTTTAGAGCCTGTTGCAATTAAATTTGGTTACTGGCAGTGGAGAGGTGAAGAAATTCCGGCACAAAATTATATTGCATGGCTTATTATATCTTTTATAATTTCGTACGGCCTGATCCGTTTTAAAGTTGATTTTAATTCTAAGGCTTTTATACATTATTATATAGGCCTTTTGTTATTTTTCTTTATATTAAATTTCAAATGACATGGGAATTATAATTGCTGTGCTGATCATCATTGTATGGGCTTCGCATTTATTTTATTGTTTATCATCAGTCCGGATCTCTCCGGATAATGTGTTCATGTATTTTCATATTCTGTTACAAATATATTTTTATACGGGATTATTTATAACTGCACACGATTCAATGCACGGCAACGTTTCAAAGAATAAAAGAATAAACTTAATAACAGGAAATTTATGCACCTTTTTATTTGCCGGACTCTCTTATAAAAAGCTTCTGAAAAATCATTGGAGCCATCATCTGAATTCCGGCACGCAGAGCGACCCTGATTATTATTCAGGATCAAATAATCTTTTTATATGGTGGGCTGTATTTCTTAAAAGATATGTAACTGTAATGCAAATTGTTATAATGGCATCAGAATTTAACATTTTAAAAATATTTTTTCCGGAATTATCTGTCTGGATATTTCTTGTTATGCCTGCTGTCCTGAGCACATTTCAATTATTCTTTTTCGGGACATATCTTCCACATCGCCAGCCTCATACACACAATATGCTTCCTCATAATTCACGCACTCAAAGTAAAAATCATATTATTGCAATGCTCTCATGTTATTTTTTTGGATATCATTCAGAGCATCACAGCCTCCCTAAAACTCCATGGTGGCAGTTGTATAAAATGAAATAAATATTAATTATTTTGGACAAAGGTTTTTAAATTCAGACCGCTAAATTAAATCTTTGTTTGCTGTCCGAATTTTTAAGTTTGTATTAACTGCATTAATTTAATTTCCTAAAAATATGTGTGAAAAAAAATTCAACATTGTTTTATTGTTAAGCATTTTTATTTTTACAAGTTGTTCAATTGTCGACAAGATCAAAGAAAAAATGAATACAAAAACGGAGAAGATCGAGCAAAACCGTGAAGAGACTAAAGGTAAAGGCAGCGAAGATGATATGCAGTTTTATAATAAGTATATCGCAGTGATGAATAAATTACAGGATAATGGTGAAAAGATTTACAAAGATTATATAAGTAACATTCCCGAACCCTCATCGATCACAAAAAATTCATTTATAATATCTGTAAGTTTTCAGATTTCTGTAAGCTTCCTTGAAAGATCCATAAAAGATTACAAACGTTCATATTATGACGGAGGCGAGCTTTCAAAGCTCAATGCTTCAGATGCAATGAAAAATGAGATTGAATCCGATTTTAAAAATCTTCTTACAACATTGGAAGAATACCATGCCTCCGCCCTTAAAATCTCAGATTATTATTCTAAAGGAGAATATAAAAATGATCTTTCAAAAGCAAAACCGTACGATGAAGAAATAAAAAGTATTTATAACAGGTACAAAATTCAGATACGAAAATTTTCAGATGACCTCAAAAAATTTAAACCTGAAAGAGAATTACGCGACCCAACTTCAATTAAAGACCCCGATGAAAGAGCATCCATCGTTATGCTGAATTCCTATGAAAATATTCTTGATGCTGCAGAAGACTTTTATGATACTTTTGATGATACAGGGTATCAGTCAGATCTTGCTGCTGTAAAATCAAAGTTCGATCAGTTTAAAATAAAATTCGAGGAAAACAAAAATACAATCGTTAATTCCGAGTTTACAGAAAGGACAAAACATTTGAAGTATAGTTTTGAAGATTACTTTGTTAAATCAGTAACAGATTTTACAGATGCCGGACAACGATTTTTTGAAAATGCTCCTTCAGCAAGAAATGAGAAAATATATAATGTCCTTTATAACGAGGTTGTTGAAGACTATAACAGGATGATCGAATCTTACAATTCAAGTATAAGCAGCATCAACATGACTTTGAAAGTGTATCAATAAGACTTGTCAGCACTGTTCATTGCCTCGCTTAAAATTACCTGTGTTTTTTGCAAGCGCGAATTGAATTTCGTCTTCTTCTTTACCTTTAATTTTTTATAGTAGTTTCTCAGAATCTTTACCGGTCAGTGTTTTTAAAAGTTTATTATTCCAGTAAATCATGGTCTTCCCGCTTTTAACTTTCTGATAACTAAAATTGATGCCAATGAAAAGTTTAGTTTTCAAATTGAAAAGTAATTTGTACCGATGAGGAGTTTGTAAAAAAAATTCTAAAATTTATATTTAGAAATTTTATTGTGAATTTTATTGATCTCCTGCACTGCAGCAGAGCCATACCACGGATAAATCTCGGGTTCAAGGAATTTAGCTTTGACTGCCGGATCGGTGCTGACAAGCTCTGTCACTTCATTCAGGTCTTTTGCATTAAAAATATATAACCCGCGGTAATTCTTATCATTAGCCCCAAATGGTCCGGCTAAAACCAGTGTTCCATTTTCCGCAAGAAGATTTATGTTTTGCATATGACCTCGAAAAACTGAATCAATAAGAGTTTTATCTTCGGATAAATTACTTCCGGTCTTCAGTATTACAAAAAAATAATTTTTCATTCCGTATTCATCTGCATTTAAAATTCCGGACAATGCAGGATCATAATCGGGATTAATAGTTTGAGCGTCTGCTGTCATAACAAAAAGTATAAGTGTGGAAAAAATCATAAAAATTTTTATCATAGCTTAATTTATATTTAAAAGTTTTATTATTTAACTTCATATTTCTTTTTCATGTTGTAGACAAAATTTGTACAACAGAGTTAAAAAGAGTTTTTTGACGCTTTCTTTATTTTATATAAGTTTATTTTCTTGAGAATTAGGTATGTAGTAAAACTGATTAAAAAAATTCTTCAGATTAATCTAAATATTAATTAATTATTTTAAATGTCGGATTGATAATTTTGTATTTATTTACGAAGATCATAAACCATTTTCTCCATCACCCTATCACCTTTGATATCATGAATTTGCTGACTGAGTCCAAAGATTGTGAGCCAAATGAATGAAGAATTTAAAAATTAGTGCCGTCAATTTTGATCTAACATATAATAAATCAAGATTGTTATCCGGACCAAATTATTCTCCGAAAGCGGCATGATCTTTCTTTGTTCCATCTAATCCGATTTTAATAATAGTCCCAAAATTTTTCTTTCCATCAGGATCATTTTCACCGCCTTGCTGTGAGAAACAATATAGATCACTTTTTGAATTGCTGAAGGTAACGTTATCTATTGGATATTCTCCTGAAGTG
>JBDSYA010000040.1:0-3631 GCA_039925865.1 Ignavibacteria bacterium | reverse complement strand
ATCAGGAAGAAGACCTTCAGATCTTTGTGTTTCCGCCTAATGGTGGCGTTGCACAATTAATTGTTGAGAACAGTCTTGTTGTAAATGCTGATCACGTTATTACAATTTTCGATGACCAGGCCGACAGTTCTTTGAACAATTCAAGATATGTTAATTATTCACCACGGATAAAACCTTACCTTAATATGAACGGATCAGTTAGCGGAAACTCAAGTAAAGGGGTCTGGAAACTCGTGATCCATGATGTAAACAATACCGGCTCAACAACTCCGGGAAGAGTTTACGCTTGGGGAATTCAGATTAACAATTCTTCGGCAAAACCAAATCTTCTTAATGTTTCAAATGTTATTCAGGGATTTTATGATCCGGCAACTGATTTGATGATCCGGGATACTATGAAGTATTATCTCCGCAATAATCAATTTCCATACAGCATAGTTGACTCATCAAAGAAATATTTAACAACTGCGGGATTTGCTCAAATAGCATTTACAAACGCTGCCAGCGGTGTCCCGTATTATTTACAGCTGACTCACAGAAACTCCATTGAAACATGGAGCAATCCTTTCATGTTTGATCCGCTTACAAATCAGGCAGTATATAATTTTAAAAACTCCATTACTCAGGCATTTGGAAATAATATGATACAGGTGGATAATTCACCCGTTACATTTGCTATCTTCGGTGGAGATGTTAATCAAAGCGGAGACGTTGATGCCACTGATGTTTCTGCGATCGATAATGATGCATTTAATTTTGTAACCGGATATATTAATACTGATGTTACCGGTGATAATGTCACAGATGCCAGCGATTATGCAATTGCAGATAACAATGCGTTTAATTTCGTTACGAAGAGTGTTCCTCCGGGAGCTCTCGCTAATCCCGTTTTAGTTAAGAATGACGAAACAAAAAATGTGCAAATGCATTCTTTACAGGATTTCAATATGAATAATGAAATCGTCACCGTCCCGTTTAACCGTGTAAGATCATCCGAAGGAAATGATCTTCAAAGATAAATTTTCATTGAATATTCAAGATCGTAATTTAAAAGCCGGCTCAATAGCCGGCTTTTTTTTTGTATAAATCTTAAATAATTGAAACCTTTTTACTCCGGTGAAGTCATAAGATAAAAAGAGAATAAAATGGGTGAAGCAATCATAATCATAATAACCTTTGTAATAATATTTATAATGGCTTTAAAAAAGGAAAAACTTTACAATAATAATTAATTAAAATAAACTAATTTAAGGAGTAAAAAAAATGATTGGACTCGAAGCATTAGTTCCATTAGTCGCAATAGTTTTCACATTTGGAATACCCGGTATAATTGTATTCTGGTGGTTATACACTAAACACAGGGAAAGAATGAGATTGATCGAAAAGGGCTTGACCCCGGATGAAGTAAAGGCATACTTTGCTGATTCGAATACAAAACCAAAAAATCCATATTCATCATTGAAGTGGGGAGTACTTCTGACATTTCTCGGAGTAGGAATATTTTTAGCTAATCTTCTTGAAGGAATGTATGATGTGGAAGAAGGTGTAATGATGGGTATAATAGTTTTATCTGCCGGCCTTGGATTTTTAGTGTATTATTCCATTGTCAGTGCCAAGATCAAAAGCCAGTTGTCAGACGGTTCAAAAATTCAGTAAACCATAAATCAAACATCATGAAATTAAAAAAATTATTAATATTAATTTTATTTACCGCAGCTGCATTTAATGGCTGCGGGCTATTATCAAAAAAATACACAAAGATTGAAACGTCAGATTATAAAATTTACGGAGGTAATAAGAAGAAAATTTTAATAGAGAATATCAACGGTAACGTAACTATCTCACAAACTTCTGATACAGACCATCTGACAATTAAGGCATATAAAGAAATTAAGGTGAAGAAAAAATATCTTGAAACTCCTTTTGATGAGATAAATATCATGCTTGATACCAATAGTGAAAATATTTCAGTAAAAACTGAGATCAGCAAAAAAGGCAGTGATGGTATTTTTAATTTAAGCCGTGAACAGAGAGTTGATTATGAAATATATCTGCCGGGAAATATTGAAATTGAGATCGACAATGTGAATGGTAAAGTTATTTCAAGTGTAGTTAAAAATAATCTGAAAATAACGCTGATCAATGGAGATGTAGATATAAGTAATTTTACCGGTAAACTTGCATGCGAGATTACAAACGGTTCTTTCTCAGGTAAGATCGATTCTACAAGCGGCATTGATATTAACACAATTAACGGAAGCGTTACGCTGTTTCTTAATAACTATATGAATGCAAATTTAAAAGCTGAATCTGTAAACAGCAGGATAACAAATGAAAATCTCCAGTTCAGAGATCTCATGCAGGATAAAAAGCTTCTCAGAGGTAAACTCGGCAATGTTAACTCCGATACTCATATAAATATTGAAACGATAAACGGGAAGATAAAGCTTTACGGAAGAAATGAAATATAAATTACAATTTGCATTTAAAAATGTTTTTAGACAAATTGATTCAATTTTATTATAAAGATGCCAGATTCCTACAGTGAGGTAATAAATAAAATCAGAAAAGGCGATTCCTCCGAATTCAAAATAATTGCAGAAGAATTGAAGGATAAAGCATTCTCACTGACTATCAAAATCCTTAAAAGTAAAGAAGAGGCTGAGGATTCATTACAGGAAGCATTTCTCAAACTTTATCGGGCAATAATGGAAAACCATTACGAACAAAGATCCAGATTATCTACTTATTTTTACAGCATAGTTTATAATACTGCAATAGACAATTATAAAAAAATAAAATCAAAAAGATTCAATATAATATCTATTGATGTAGATGATTCACACTTTGAGGAAGGCGATGATCTTTTGAAAAAATATTATGAAAGCGAGATACAGCAAAATATTTATGAAGAGCGTCATGAGATGGGTTCAGAAAAAAAAATAAGCGGTAAAGAAGTTGAAAAAATAATTCATAATTTTATTGGCTTGATCCCCGAACAATATTCTGTAATACTCACAATGTTTTACATCAATGATCTTTCACACGAAGAAATATCAGAAATACTGAAGCTGCCATTAGGTACAGTCAAAAACCGGATATTCCGGGCAAAAGCAAAACTTAAAGATATCATTCTAAAAAAATATCCCGAAGAAGAAATTTTACAATACGTATGAAAATATTTAATTTTAAAATCAATAATTTTTATAGTATATTTTCACCCATGCAGGACGACAGCAAAAATATGGAATCTTATCTCGATGAAAACATCAGGGCATCTTTAAAGGCCCGTGTATCAGGGGATTTTACGTTTGAGCTTATGAAGAGGATCGAGCTTGAAAAAGAATTTGCCCTTGAAGATGTAAAAACAGAAAAAATGGCCAGGTATATTATTTTTTCTTTGATCTCTTTAATGACAGTGTTTGCCTTCATTATCGGGCTGGTTTTGAAAACTAATGAAGACGGCAAGGAAGTAAGTTATTTAAACAGTCTCATCAATAAGTTTTCAACTTTCATTGAAACAATAAGTATTATTGCCGCTGAAACTTTCGGATTCGCGTTTAATTTTGAAACGGGAGTAATTATTCTGATTATAATGGCGTGCATATTCCTTTTCTCATTTGCGGAAAAA
>JBDSYA010000039.1:0-29318 GCA_039925865.1 Ignavibacteria bacterium | reverse complement strand
TTTCCGTACCGGAAAGATCATTCAGCATTTGCTCACCTATTTGTTTTGTAAAGCCATAAGGAGATTCAGCTTTTTTAATAGGGGATTCTTCTGTGACAGGAAGTTTATCAGCTTCTCCATAAACTGTACAGGAAGATGAATAAACTATATTATCGATATTGTGAAGTCTCATTTCATTCAGAAGATTAATCATACCGACTACATTATTTCTGTAATACATCAAAGGCTTTTCAACAGATTCACCGACCGCTTTGAAAGCGGCAAAATGTATGACCGCCGCTATATCACTATTCTTATCAAAATATTTTTTCAGCTCATTTAAATTGCACAGATCTATCTTTTCGAATAATGGTTTTTTGCCGCAGATCTGCTCAACGCTGTCAACCACATCAGCAGTTGAGTTTGAAAGATTGTCAATCAGCAAAACTTCATAACCTTCGTTTTGTAATTCAACTATTGTATGAGATCCGATGTAGCCTGTTCCTCCGGTTACTAATATTTTCAATCTGCAAATTCCTTATTCTTATTTGATGATGTTGATAATGTAGCCAGCTGCCTGTGTCCTATATCTCTTCTTAAATATTTATTTTCAAAATTTATTTTTTCAGCATTTCTGTATGAAATATTTGCGGCATCTTCCATTGAGTCATTCGAGATCCCGACTACAGACATTACGCGGCCTCCTGAAGATATTACATTTCTATGATTATCAAATTCGGTTCCTGAATGAAATATTAAACAATTAATAGTCTCTGCCTCTTCCAAACCTTTTATCAATTTGCCCGTCTCATAAATTTCGGGATAACCTTTAGATACCAATACCACACAGCAGACATATTTATTGTCAATTTCCAAACTGTAATTTTTAATCCCGCCTTCAGCGGAAGCAATAAGCATTTCAAGAAAATCAGATTTGATCAAAGGTAAAACTGCCTGCGTTTCCGGATCTCCGAATCTGCAGTTAAACTCTATGACATACGGTTCATTGTTCGCAATAATAAGTCCGCAGTATAAACATCCCTTGTAAACTCTGCCTTCATCTTTCATTGCTTTCAAAACAGGATCAATAATTTTAGTTTTTATCTTTTCAATTAAACTCTCATTCATATACTTCAATATCGGTGCAACTGCTCCCATTCCGCCTGTATTCTTTCCTTTATCATTTTCTAATATTCTTTTATGATCCTGGGAAAAAGGAAGAATTATATAAGTACTGCCGTCACAAATTACAAAGACAGATATCTCATCACCTTCTAAATATTCTTCGATGATGAAATTCAAACCTGCAGTACTGAGAGAATTGCCGGCTGTAAAATCTTTTAAAGTCTGTTCTGCAATATCCTTATCATTAGCAATTATCACTCCTTTACCGGCAGCTAAGCCATCAGCTTTAATTACAACCGGGTAAGCACAATCATTCAAAAATTCAAAAGCTTTATCATATTCATTACTGGAAAAAGATTTATAATCAGCAGTGGGTATGTGATTTTTTGTCATGAGTGATTTTGCAAATATCTTACTCGACTCAATCTCTGCAGCTTTTTTTGTTGGACCGAAAATCATAAGACCGCTTTTTTCAAACACATCTACAATTCCCTGTGATAAAACAACTTCAGGTCCTACAAAAGTAAAATCAATTTTTTCTGTAACAGCGAATTCTTTAAGTGCAGTAATATCTTCAGGACTTATAGATACAGGTTCTGCAAAAACATCTATACCCGGATTACCCAGCGTGCAGTATAGTTTACCGTTATTTTCTGTGAATGAATCGGAGTTGAATATTTTCCAGGCAATTGTATTTTCGCGTCCACCATTGCCGATAATAAAAATTTTCATTTGCTTACTGTTATTGATAAAGATCAGCTATTCTATATCCAATAAATAATTCAGTTCGGTTGCAAGTTCGTCAGCCATAGTTTTCCTGTTATATGGCGCAATAAATTCTTCATTAGCGATTGGCATTTGGTTATCTTTATACCGTTTGTAATATTCATATATTGCATTTGAAATATCACGGGCTTCTTCTGAGTTTACAAAAGTCACGGCTTCGTAACCCTGTAAAGTCTTTTGCGTCAGCCCGTCAGGAATAATAGCAAGAATGTTTTTCCTGCTGCCTATATATTCACCAATCTTTCCCACCATAGCCACGATCTCATTTTCTCCCGTGCTCTTAAGCAATACCAGCACATCCGAACTCAATATATGCTTAACACATTCGATGTGCTCGACATATCCTTTAATAACAATTTTATCATGAATTTTTAAACTTTGGCAGAGCTTAATATACTCATTAGTAAACTGTCCCAGAAAACAAAATTCTATTTCATTTTCAAGTTCAGGATATTTATCAAATAAAAACTTGATTGCTTCGAAATAAGGCTTGGGATTGTAACAATAAAAACTTCCCGAATATAGAAATCTCATTTTAGTTGTTACTGGTAAATTTTCTTTTGCAGCAATATCATAATCTTCCTGATCAAATCCGTGAGGTATGATTTTGACTTCATTATAATCGACATTGCCGTATCGTGTAATTATAAGTTCTTTGGTTTTGCGGTTTGTCGTAATAATTTTATTTGCTTCGGCAAGTACTTTTTTTTCAAGCTTCATATTAGACATTTTATGAAAGTAAGTCGGATAATTATTAAGTACTTTATTATCAACCCAGAGATCCCGGTAATCTATTACAAGAGGTATCTTATATTTTTTCTTAATTGCCTGACCGATGAGGAAGTCCGTGTAAGGAGGGGCTGTCGCAAATACAAGATCAAAGCCGCCGTATTTTTCCCATATTTCATCCACCTTTGCCAGGGCTTTTTTCTTCCAGGAGATCTTTGAATCGGGTATAAATATCAGCTGAGATAATTTGTTCTTGAATTTTCTAACTTTTTCATTTGGTGCCTTAACGACAATATCCTTCACATTAAATACTTCTTTACCGGTTCGTTCAATCCTTATTCCGTTATCAATTGCTTCCTTAAGAAGGCTCTCATCAATTGCATAATATTTCTTCGGACTGTCTGTGACCACAACTGATTCCCATCCGAAATCCTTAAGATATTTGGCGAACTTTAATGTTCGCTGTACACCGCCCATTCCCATTGGGGGAAAATAATATGATATGATTAAAACTTTATTCAAATATACAGGTCGCTGATTATCAGATAAATTTATTATAAAGTTATAAATTCTTTCGTTGACTTATTCAACACATCACAGCCGTTTTCCTTTACAACTATGTCATCTTCAATTCTTACGCCGCCTAATCCTTCTAAATAAATCCCCGGCTCTATTGTCACTATATTATTTATCTCAAGTTCATATTCGCATCTCTCATTTATAGAAGGTTTCTCATGTATGTCATATCCAAGCCCGTGCCCAAGCCCATGTCCGAAATTATTTCCATATCCTTTTTCTTTTATATAATCTCTTGCAACAGCATCCAGTACTTTTCCTGAAATACCGGCTTTAACATTGTCGAGAGCCCGTTGTTGTGCATCTTTTACTATGTCGTAGATTTTTCGAAGTTCACCGTTAACATTTCCAATGGCAATTGTTCTTGTAAGATCTGATTTCATTCCTTGAACTGTACATCCGAAATCAAGCTTGAGCAATTCTCCGTTATTTATAATTTTATCCGTAGCCCGCGCATGAGGGAAAGCACTACGTTCACCCGATGCAACTATAGCATCAAATGAATCTCCGTCAGCTCCGAATTTTTTCTGAAGATAAGAGATCTCTGCTGAAACTTCCCGTTCTGTCATTCCCGGCTTTATAATATTTAAAAGTTCGGTAAAAGTTTTATCCGTTATTTCAACTGCTTTCATTGTTAAATCAATCTCAGATTCATTTTTTACAATTGTAATATTTTCAATTAAGCTGTCAACAGGTACAAACTTTACATGAGTGTTCCACTGTATTTTTTCATTTTCCATTCCTTTGACTTTTTTAAATCCATGTGTTTCTTTAGAAAGAATTTTAGCAATATTTTCTGCCTCGGCAAATGTTAAAAAATTGGATTCGAACCCTATGCTTTTTAGTTTGTGTTTTGAGATGATATCATTCAAAAACATATCAGAGTTCTGAGTATATATTATTACCTCAAAATCCTTTGACACTTCCTGGCCGGACTGGGTCTTATATCGAAAATCGGTTATGAAATAATTTTTATCAATTGTTAAAAGCACTGAAGCAGCACTGCCCGAAAAACCTGTGATATATCTGATATTGGGAAGCTTTTTTATCAGGAAGGAATCTATATGTAATTCGTCAAATTTACTTTTGATCTTATCCAGCCGGCTCAAATTTCTATGTTATGATTTTAAATATCCGTTAACTTTAAAGATACTTATAATGACAGGTAATTTCAATCCAAGTTATAGCTGGAATATTAATGATAAAGAATTGCAAAGCACATCCGTTCCACCTTTTGTCATCCTGAGCGAAGCGCTTGCCTGCAGCAGGCAGGAAGGATCAGAAACAGGATAATATACTAAGTCTGTAAACAGGAGTTATAAATTTTTGTCATCCTGAGCGAAGCGAAGGATTTAGAAACAGGATAATATAACAAGTCTGAAAACAGGAGTTAGAAATTTTTGTCATCCTGAGCGAAGCGAAGGATCCAGAAAAATCAAAGCTCGCTAACACGTTGTTCATTGAACATCAATAGATTATAAGCATCATTTAGGCTCCTGGATGCTTCGCTTTGCTCAGCATGACAAACCATTTTGGGAAATTTTCTTTGTGAGGTTTTTTATCACATCACGAAATTTAACAACATTTGTCATCCTGAGCGAAGCGAAGGATCCAGAAACATCAAATCGCGCTAATACGTTGTTCATTGAACTTCAACTGAGTATAAGCATCATTTAGGTTCATGGATGCTTCGCTTTGCTCAGCATGACAAAGCAACAACATTGTTCCATCCGAATCACATTCACAAAGTTTTATCTATCCCTGCATGACAAAGGGCAAAATCATACTTGACGGGATCAGATTCATCAAACTGCTTAAGTTTGGCTGTCAGCTCGACAGCAAATTTCATATCGCAGGATTTTCTTTTTACAAGCTTGAGTTTTCTTGAAACCCTGTAAATATGAGTGTCCACAGGCATTACAAGTTTTGAGGTACTTATCTTATCGCTCCAGGTTCCCGGATCGATCTCATCTTTTCTTATCATCCATCTTAAGTACAGATTCAGACGTTTGCAGGTGGAATTTTTTAAAGGAGATGGTATCAGATATCCGTAATATGAATTCTCAATTACTGTTTTGTTAATGTTAATTGTGAAATCAGTAAGTGCCGGAAGAATGTTTTCATCAGAATCTTTAAACGAATTGAGAAATGAATTCTTCAAGCTTCCGTTTTCATTTATTACCCGTTTGATATTTAGTAATAAAACAGAAAGATCATCATCAGTATTAAAGCGATAGTTAAGTCCATCCAGATATTTTTTGTCTTTATGTTCGGAATAATTAGAAGTAAATTCGTAAACTTTAAAATTAATATTTTTCAGGAATTTCAGAAGAAACAAATTTATCTGATCAACTTTTCCGTAGGAATAACAGGATGTGATAAGACCCGCTATTTCAATATCTTTGTCATCACTGAATCTGTGCAGATTCCATACAGGATCTTTTGATGAATATTTTTTTTTGTATTTTAAATACTGATCCTCTAAAAAAATCTTTAATTCTTTTTTATTCAATTAAAATCATTTAATGGAAAAAGTTTTTTTAATCGGAGACAACGAACCTTTGATGGCCGAACTTTCGGAACTTCTGAAAAATAAATTTGATATTGCAGATGAACTTGATGAATCTGTCGAATTCATTTTCGAACTTACAAATTCCAACAAAGAAATTAAATTTAATATTCTGAATTTTATCGATGATAAGAATTCAAAAGGTATTTTAATATCTTCTTCGCTTTGCATCACTGCCCTCGAACAATCAGCAAATTCAAGATTTCCAGAAAGGATCATCGGTGCGGGAATTTATCCCACATTCTCTAAAGCAAAAGCAATTGAACTTTCAAAAACGAATTTGACATCCCCTGAGAATTTCGAAAGATCCAAAAAGCTTTTTGAAGATCTTGAAAAGGAAGTTTTTATTGTGAAGGACAGGATTGGTATGATATCAATGCGGATCATTTCAATGATAATAAATGAAGCCTATCTGGTATTGCAGGAAGGCACGTCTAATAAGGAAGACATTGATACTGCTATGAAGCTCGGCACTAATTATCCCTTTGGGCCGATAGACTGGAGCGAAAAGATCGGCATTGAAATTATATATAATATTTTAAGATCAATGTTAGATGAATTTGGTGATGACAGATACCGTATCACACCATTACTGAAAGAAAAATATTTAGAGCAATTAGTATCACAATAAATAGAAACACAAAATTCTTTAGTTTAAACTCCGGAATTAAAAATCTTCAGAGCAGTCTCCGCTAATTTCGTAACATCATTGCATTCATTTACTTCGATCCAGTTTATTCTCTTATCTTTTCTAAACCAGGTCAGCTGTCTTTTGGCATAGCGACGTGTATTTTGTTTAATAAGCGATATCATAGTTTCAAGATCTAATTCACCATCAAAAAATTTGAATACTTCTTTAATACCGACAGTGTTCAGAGAATTGTGAGTTTTATAATGATAACCCTTTTCCTTCAGGCTTTTTATCTCATCTATAAGGCCGGCTTCGATCATTTCATCGACCCTTTCGTTTATACTGTTATATAAATCTTTTCTGTCATGCATTAATGCGATCTGAATGGTTTCAAATTCAACATCGATGTTAGTATTATGAAATTCAGATAACTTCTTACCGGAAGCGAGATAAATTTCCAGTGCTCTGATAACTCTTCTGATTTTTCTTTTAGGAATTTTAGAAAAAGTTTCGGGATCTGTTTTTTCCAGTTCATCATATAAATGATCTTCACCATGAATCTCTAACTCTTTGTAAAGTTCTTCACGGATGTGTTTACTCTCGATCTCATCTTCAAAGAACCCGTCTATCAGTGAGCGCACATAGAGCCCGCTTCCGCCTATAATTAGCGGTGTTTTATTTTTAGAAAATATTTCTTTTACAATGGATCTGCCTTTTTTGCCAAATTGGCCTGCGCTGAAATATTCGTTAAGCTCTAGTTCATTAATGAAATAATGTTTTATAGATTTGAGATCTTCTTCGGCAGGATGAGATGTTGCAATTGGAATATTTTTGTAGATTTGACGTGAATCGGCGGAGATAATTTCTCCATCTAAAAGTTTTGAAATTTCAATTGATAACTTTGTTTTTCCCGATGCTGTCGGGCCTACGATAGCTAAAGCTTTTTTCATTTGTGAATCTGATGTTTCAACATCCCTGACCTTGAGACTGTCTTAAACTAATAAAAACTTATACTACTAAGACTCTTAGGCTCAAAGTTGAAAAAATTTGTAACAATTTTTCTTAGAGTCTTTGAGACTTAGTGGTAAAATGAGAATTCTGAGAAACTGTCCTCGGGGCAGGTGGTGATAATTTCAAGAATTTTGAATTAATAAAGGATATTTAAATATTTCCTAAACGTGTTGGTCACTACTGTAGAATCCAACCTTCCAAGATTAATTATTTTATCAGGATCATTTTTTTAGTTACACTGTAAGCTTCAGTTTTCAATTCATAAAAATAAATTCCGCTTGGCAAATGCTCAGCATCAAATTCAACTTCATAATTACCTGCATTTTGATTTTCATTAACCAAAGTTGTAATCTCTTTACCTGACATGTTGAATATTCTGAGAGCAGCATGACCGGCAGCAGCCAGCTGATAGCTGATAATAGTTTTAGGATTAAACGGATTGGGATAATTTTGCATAAGCTGAAAACCGGTAACAGAACCTTTGTAATTTAATATTGAAGTAGGAATATCAGAAGTATCAACATCAATATTAAATAATAATCCGCCATTTCCAAACTGCCGTGCATGAACTGCCTTACCGCTTGCAGTAACGGTTTTCCCGTCATTTGAAGTGCTGCAGTAAAATAATGAGCCTGAAGTATTAAGTTTAAAAATAGGTGTTCCGCCTAAAAACGTTTTAAATATAAAAAGATCTTCTGTAATATTATTAAATTCTCCCCATGATGATGCCGCTAAAATATTTCCGTTATTTGAAAATGAAAGCGCAGATACTTCATCACCACATCCCGCATATGTCCAGATCGGAATTCCGGTCCCGCTCGTCTTAAATAATTTTATTTTTCCGTCAAAAGAACTTGAGCTTACAAAATTTAATGTGCCCGCAGCAATATTCTGGCCATCGTCGGAGATCTCGACGCATGTATACCAGTTAAAAAATGTTCCCGGCGGTTCCTGATTTGCCCAGATGAAATTATAAGTGGTACCGTTCCACTGATAAACCCTTACAAAACCCGAGTAGTTGATTGTTGAAATAACATTTCCGTTGCCGCTGATGCCCTGTGCAACCTGCGTACCGCTGCTAGGTGAGGATGGATTGATAAGACCCTGAAAAATAAGTTGTCCGGTATAAGCTCTGATCACATAAAATTCAGCATAAGTATTTATGATAACCAATGAATCATTGGCAGACATCCTTACTCCCTGAATTCCTGCGCCCCCGACAGTGATAGTAGGAATAATCTTTCGTGACCATACCGGAACATTTGAAGTAGAATTAAAACCAAAAATCGTACTTGAATCCTGTCGTGAAACACTGGCAACTAAAAATTTTCCGTCATTTGAGATATCGAGTCCGGTAGCAATGCCTGTATCAGCGAGGCGGGTCAGGTCAAAATTAAAGAACGGTACGTTAGATGAATTATTAAAAAGAAGAATATTCTGATAAGAGCCTGTACCAATCACACCGCCTGTATCTGAGATTGTAAGAAAACTCAGGTACACATTCGGATCAGTTGGATACTCCCATACAGGAGTCGGGCTGAGATTATTGTATAAGGATATCCTGTGTGAATTGAGATTCCAGCTTGTCACATTATATTTGCCGTTACCGCTGAGGATGGTAAAATCTCCGATCGCTGTTGCATCATTAAAGGACCATCTTACTGCGGTATTGTTTCCGAAAAAATTATTGAGGCCGGAATAATTTCCGTTTCCGTTATACTGCTGACCATTATTCGGCTGAGGATTGAGTAAAGTTTTCTTTTTTACTGAACCATTCTCAAATACTGAAATTTCTTTTTTACCGATCAGATTATCCTGTGAATGTACATTTGTACATATGAAAATCAAGAGCAACAATATTTTATACATGATGTTTAAAGTTAAATTTTTAAAAATTATTATGAATGCATGTTCATTTAAAGTTATAAAATTATTTCTTTTTCAACAGAATTCCTGTCTGATATCCATATGCTTCCGGAGTAACCGAGATGATATGAAACATTGGAGTAAAGATCTTTTCTAAATACTGCATATCAAAAAAAACCAAAGGAGACCTCGAGCGGTTCATTACAAAAAAATCAAAATCTTTTATGGCTTTTTTATAAAACGAACTTTTATTGACATATGATGCTAAAGGAATATCCTTTTTGTCATCGAAAATTTTCACGGTGTGATTATCATGGACGGTGATATATAAATGACCGTCATTAGTCATTATCCTTCTCAGTTCTAAAAACCAGCTTTCAATAAGATTATCTATATGAGTAAAGACTGAGCCGGAGTAAATAAAGTTGAAATATTTATCTTCGAATGGCAGGTGCGCATTGAAAGTATTTGTTGCAAAGTGAAAGGGAGGGTTTAGATATTGATTGCACCAGTAAATAAAATCAGCGCTGACATCAGTTCCCCAGATCTCACATGTGTCAGCAAGTGTTTTCAGTCTGCGTATCATTCTTCCGGAGCTGCAGCCAAAGTCAAGAATTTTCATTCCATCATTAATTAAAAACCCGGCTTCTTTCATAATCTTAAACATCTTCGATACATCTATTTGTGCACCTTCCAGATATTTATTATCATCAACATCGTATCCCGATCGGAATTCTTTAGGCGGAACTGCCAAACCGAATTCACATTTAGGATATTCAGACTTCGAACTTGTTATGTTATATTCATTTAAAAATTTTTTATAAGGAATATAGCTTTGAGTGTATCCGTTTTCGCGGATTGTTTTTCTTACCTTATCTTTGAATTCCGAAATAAATTTCTTTCTGTAATTATCAAACATAGATATCAATTTTAATTATCAGTAAATGACAAATTATCCCTTGCGCCAAATTATTGAATTCATATATGATTTACAATAATAATTAATCTGGTTGAGTTTAGATTAGTTAGATGACTAATAATTAAGCTCTGTGAATAATAAATTAGAAAAAAAGAAATAAACTTCAGGATCAAATATTTCAAATTTTCAAACAAACGGTTTATACGCTTCGTATCAATTTATAAATTCAATCTCATTTTATGAAAAAAGTTTTAATGTTGTTAATAATTTTTGTTTCGGATGCCTTAGCTGATAATGATTTTCGTTATGAAGACAAGATAAGGATAAGTGAAGCAGTAAAGATCGTTGATCATTGCAAAGAAGTATGGACGGGATGGAATATTATAAATATCGCAATATTATTAGTTACTGATGATAATGAGTATCTGGTAAATCACATTTTACCGACACCGGATTTTAAATTCATATATTTTGATACGATTCTTGCCAGTAATATTTACAAAAGGCCGAGAGTATTTGGTAAAAATCTTCTTGCGACCTTTCCTGCCGTTAACGGAGTATCAACAATAGTCATAGGCACACCCGAAAATACAAATAAGAATAGCCGTGAATGGGTATTGATACTCATACATGAACACTTTCATCAGCTTCAGTTTGAAAGTGAAAACTATTTATCAGGTGTGGACAGCCTTGATCTGGCCGGGGATGATAAAACAGGAATGTGGATGCTGAACTATAAATTTCCGTATGACGATCAGGTGATCTCTGATCAGTATAAAAAATTAATACTCGCCGCTAAAACTGCTGTGTTATATTTGAATACGGTTTCATTTAATTATCTGTTTGAAAAATATCTGTCCGAAAGAAAAATGTTCAGATCTTTATTAAAGGATAATGATTATAAATATTTTTCATTTCAGATCTGGCAGGAGGGCATTGCAAAATATACTGAAATAAAAGTATCAGAATGTATTCAACATGACTATCAGCATTCGGAAGCATTTACTAACCTTAAAGATGTTGATCTTTCAGATTCATTTTATTCAAACATTTTTCCTCTTCAACTTAGAAGAGCCGATGAACAGGATCTTTCATCAGATAAAAGAAATTGCTTTTATACATTGGGATCATTAGAAGGTTTGCTTGCCGACGCTGTCAATCCTCAGTGGAAGAATCAATATTTTTCGGAAATGTTTTTTATTGAAAAGTATTACAAGTGATTTTTAAAATGATTATTAAATCTGTATTCTGATAATTTGGTTTAATTTTGCCATCCGGCTTACTAATTACGCAATTGAAAATCAACTTAACTAAAATTAAATTGAAATTAAATTTTTCACTTAACTGATCTGTCAAAATGAAAATTCTTAAAAAAATTTCTTTAATAATATTTTTCGCTTTTCTTTTTTTGATATATGAAAATATACATGCTTTCCGGGATGGCATTGTTGGTTTTACAAAAAAGGATGGAAATGAAACCGGATGTGTTTGTCACGGAGTTAAACCCGCGTCTTTTATAAATGTCCGGATATCGGGACCCGCAAATGTTGAGTCAAATGATACTGCAATATATGTTTTAACAATTTTAAATGGTCCTGCGGTAGCAGGCGGCTGTGACATTGCGGCCAGTCTTGGTGAAGTTCATCCTTCCCCAATAGATACTGTTCTGAAAAGACAAAAGTCATTCACTGGGGCAGATTTCGAACTTACACATAAATATCCCAAACTTTTTACAAACGATACTTTAAGATTTACTTTTAGATATATAGCACCGGCCATCTCAAATGTAAGAGATACTCTTTTTGCAAATGGCAACTCAGTAAATCTGGATACAACTTCGGATAATGATTTTTGGAATTATGCGCAGAATTTTATTATTAACATAACTCCTAAATCAGGAATTGCGAATAATTCTGCTTCAATAAAATCTTTTAAGATCGATCAGAATTATCCGAATCCTTTTAATCCTGAAACGAAGATTCGTTTTGCCGTCAATAAATCAGCCAATATATCAATGGATATTTATGATGCAAACGGAAAAGTAGTTGCGAGTTTATTGAATGATAAGTATTACAGCCCGGGAGAATATTCACTCACTTTCAATGCAGGACAGTATAATCTATCAAGTGGTGTGTACTTCTACAAATTATATTCTGAAGAATTTTCAGAAATAAAAAAGATGATGTATGTCAAATAGTATTTGAATTTTATAGATGAATTGCCGGAAATTAAATTAAGGATAGACTTAAAGTCCAAAATAAAGTCATCAAAATAAATTTTTGCCAAAATGAAAATACACCTTGACATTTAAAAAGAATAATTTTATAATTCTATCAGAAAAAGTTCTTTAACTAATTTTAGATTTAATTTTAGATTTAATTTTAGATTTAATTTAGATTTAATATATCTCCACAACATTCAGTCCAACCCTCATAATATCAAGATATTATTATGAGGGTTTTTTAATTTACACACTGCTAATAACACTTAAAAACAGGAAGGAATTATGTTTTACTTTAATCCCAAACTTTCCTTATCAACTCTCAGTACAATCCTCTTTACAATCCTCTTTGTAAATAATTATAATATTGCAATTCCCCCGGGGTGTTGTCGATAATAAATTAATTATTTACAGGATCAATTTTATTTCACAATATATTTTTAAACTTTAGCTGAATACTAAAGGCATTTTGTGTAAACACATAAGCCGGATGTATTTACGAAGTTAAACGATTTCAGAAAAATTAATTCCGGGAGGGAATCATGTTTATCCGAATACTTAACTTTTCCTTAACTCTTATTTTAACAATTCTCATTTTCAGCGAAAAAAATTCAGCTCAAACAACAGGAAGTATTTACGGAACTGTAGTTGATGCTAAGGACAACAGTCCGCTGGCAGGTGCTTTAATAAAAATTGCCGGTTCAAATAAAGGAGCTAATGCAGATGACGACGGAGCTTATCTAATACTTAATGTTGATGTAGGAACATATGAGATAGAAGCATCATCAATTGATTATGAAACAAAAAGAGTGAAAGAAGTACGCGTTTCAGTTGACAGCAGGGTAACTTTAAATTTTGCATTGTCACCAAAAGGCGCAATTGAAACAGAAATAATTGTGATCGAAGGTACAAGAAGCGGTATTGAGAAAACCGAAGTAGGAAGACTTGTCACTCAAGAGCAGATAGAAAATTCAGGCATAAGAGGAATTCAAAATATAGCATCGAAAACTGCCGGCGTTGTTACGGATGAACGCGGTCAAAACATTAATATACGAGGAGGAAGAAGCAGTGAAAATTTAATTATCGTTGACGGTGTAGTAACTTCAAATCCAATTGACGGAAGTTCAAATGCATTTGTACCGAATAGTTTAGTGAGCGAACTTGCAGTTCTTACGGGCGGATTTGGCGCCGAGTACGGAAATGCATTAAGCGGAGTAATAAATGTAACTACAAAAAGCGGAACGGAAAGATACTCAGGATCTGTCGAAGCAATTACAGATGAATTTAACGGAGGCTGGCTGAACACAAAGTCACAGGGTTATAATTTATACAACTTGACATTTGGAGGTCCGCTAATTCCGACTAAAAGTTTATCAAGAATAATAAATTTTTACGGGGCAATTGAAAGACAAAATTTGAAAGTCACTAATCCCAGCTGGATCGCTGATAAACTATTTTCAGATGGAACCATTCCTCATTCAGGGACACAGCTTTGGTCTTACAGCGGAAGGCTTAATTTTAATTTCTCTGAACTTGAAAACAGTAAGATACCAATCGATCTGAAATTTGGAGCATTGGTTTCGGATAATCATCAGAGAAATTTTATTCAAAGCTGGCTAAAGACCAACAGTGCCCGAAATCCGCTTCAGCTTATCAGGGATAATCAATATTATGGCAGACTGATTCATAATGTTTCAAACAAATTCTTTTACGAGTTACAGGCAAATTATTATAAAACCACTGATGAAACAGGTGACGCATTTTTCTTAGGCAACTGGTTTGCATACGGTGATACATCAAGTAATCCTGCACTATTGGCAATTCAAAGATCAACCGGTAATTTACTGCAGGGAACACTTTTAAGTACAGACCCGTCAACCGGAAATGTGTTTCCGTTAAGCGGCAGAGTTTTCAACAGGTATACGAAAAAAGAAATTGATTATCTCGGAGGAAAACTTGATGCTTATTTAGGAATTTTAAGTAAAAAATATGGCGAGCATGAAGTAAAGTTCGGAGGAGAGTACAGATATCATACACTTCAAAAAATTGATTTCTTTCCTGCAGCTATTGCAAATAATCCAATTGATCCCAGCACAGGCAGGACACAGCTCAATCCGCAGAATCTATGGTTTGGAAGAGATGTGTTATTAAATTCTTACGGCTATGATATTAAAGACCAGTATGGAAATCAGATAGTGTCAAACGATGATATGGAAGCTAAACATCCTGTTGTTGCCGCAGCTTATCTCAGAGATAAAATTATTTTCAGTGATTTTACAGTCAATGCCGGCTTAAGGATGGATTATCTTGATGTGGCAACAGATGTTTTAATAGATCCCAAAAATATTATCGGTGCAGATGGTGAACTCCTGAGCAATGATGATTATAAAAGTAGTGAAGCAAGTATAACATTCAGTCCCAGACTTGGATTTTCATTTCCTGTTACGGATAAAACAGTTTTTGTTGCTCAGTACGGAAGATTTATTCAAATACCTCCTTTAGATTTTTTATACATAAATAAACTTGCGTTCAGATATTTTTTTTCAAACTCGGTTCAGAATGTTGCAGAAAATTCTTCTCTCAGGCCCGAAAAACTTACTTCGTATGAAGTTGGATTTAAGCAGGAGGTCAGCAGCACAATTGATTTTGGCCTTTCCGCCTACTATAAGGAAACACGTGATCAGATCGGTGTTACAAAAGTACGAGGCTCAGCCACAGTTCCATCCGGTTTTGCACTTTATGCAAATTCTGATTTCAGCATTTCAAGAGGACTGGATTTTTATCTTAATATAAGAAGAACTAATCGAGTGGCACTGGACTTTGCATACTCATTACTTTTTGCATCCGGACTGGGATCAGATCCTAATTCAAAATTTACTTTGGCACAGAATGCTGAGAGTGAACTTCCCCGGTTTGCGTTTCCGCTTGATTATGATCAGAGGCATACAGGTTCATTAAATGTTGATTACAGATTTGGTTCAACTGATGTACCGAAAGGATTTATTGGAGGAGTATTATCAAACATGGGACTGAATGTTTTATTTAGTTTTAACAGCGGCCGTCCTTATACAACCCGACAACTTCCCCGTCTGCCATTTGGTGATGACGGAAGTGCGTTATCAACAAAGAATCAGGTTTATATAAACTGGAATTTAAGATTAGATGCAAAGCTCGATAAGTCTCTAAAATTATTTAAGACTGACATTAATTTTTATATATATGCCTTAAACATTTTTAATACTGAACTCATTAATACGGTTTACGGAAGCACCGGTCTCCCGGGAGATAACGGATATCTTAATACTCCAACCGGTAATGCCGCAAGCAGCACTTACAAAGATAATTTTAATATGAGAATCAAAACAGCAGCAAACTGGGGACCGCCCAGACAAATACGTTTTGGTGTGAAGTTAAGTTTTTAATCAAACATTCATTAACTTAAATTTAACAGTCATGAAACTTAACATAATAAAATTGATCATAATAATTATACTGGCAGTTCTTGCTGATTATTTAAATGCAAAACCTAAAAACGGCTTTAGTGATGAAAGCCCATGGCTGCATGGCTCGGACAATCCATTAAGTCAAAATTCTGTATCAGTTATAAAGACTCAGAAAAAATTTGACGCAAACAATATTGAAACATGGATAATTAATACCGGAATATTTAATCAGGATCTGAGAGATGGAAACAGGCCCGGATTTATGTGGCCTAAAGGTTCTAATAAATATGCAATATTTACTTCAGGTCTTTCAATAGGAACATATTACAACAATTCATTAAGACTTGCTACAGCTTCCTACGGAGGGGAATATGCGCCGGGATATATTTCAAATGGTGAACCTTTTACTGATTCAAGATTCAGAATTTATTCAGTTAAAAAAGGTGATAACTCCGGTACTAATCCGGATTTTGCTGAATGGGGAAGCATGGTTCCATTCGGGGCACCATATGTCGATGTAAATGAAAATAATATTTATGACGCGGAAGATATACCCGGAATAAAGGATGCCGACCAGACAATGTTTGTTTGCCTGACGGATGGATTTCAGGATACACATTCGCAGAGTGAAGGATTTTCCGGAGGTACAGAGCCCATATTTGCTGAAGTTCATCTGACAATGTGGTGTTACAATACACAGGGTTTGGAAAATATTCAGTTCGTTAACTGGGTAGTTATCAATAAATCAAATGTCAATTGGGAGAGAACACATTTCAGTGTAGTTGTCGATCCTGACCTTGGATTTGAAAATGATGATTATATTGGGTGCGATACATCAGCAAGAAATAAAGACATGGCCTTTTGCTATAATGCAGATGATATAGACGGAAGCGGGATGTCGGATGAATATGGTGCTGCTCCTCCTGCTTCGGGAATGGATTTTTTTAAAAGTCCTGCGATTTTCACAGGCAATGCGAATGACTCCCTTATATTGTTTAATCCACCTGGCTCAAATAACAAAGTGGTAAAAAGGGGCTGGAGAGAATTAGGTCTTACATCCTTTGTATATTTTACAAATAATTCGACTCCCGGACCAGTATGCGAAAAAGATCCAAGCCAGCCTATTGAAGCTTACAGATATATGAAAGGTTTTAAGAAAGACGGAACTTCGTGGCTAAATCCGGTTACTCTTGAACCAACTAAATACTGCTATCCAGGTGATCCTGTGACTTTGTCAGGATGGTCTGAACGCGGCACAAATCAAAATACATCCCAGGCAACTGTAGATAATTGTAATGGTGCGTTGGGCGGAACCGTCGGAGCAAGCCCTCCAGGAGACAGGAGATTTATTTTTAATTCGGGAGACTCACTCTTTACTGTAGCTCCCGGCGATACTCAGTTTATAGTAGTGGGTCAATTTGTTGCAAGAGGCAGTTCAAATCTGAACTCAATTACAAATTTAAAAAGAGTTGATGAAACTGCTCAGTCATTATTCAATTCAAATTTTAGTGTTAATCCGCCGCCACCCTCACCTCAGGTAACTGCGAGTGTTAATGAATTGAGCAATATCGGTACATCATCAGTCACCTTATCATGGGACAACAGAGCCGAATCATACCTGCTGCTCGATTCACTTTTGCAGCCTGCGTCGGATAATAGTTTTCTGAAATTTGAGGGTTATCAGATATTTGAGATCAGCAGGTTTGCGGGTAATCTGCCGGACTTTAATCAGCCGCAGACAATTGACAATAGCATTCATCTGTTAAGAATATTTGATATTGTTGATACGATCGGAATTATTGTCGACACATTATCTACCGGGATTTCAATTGGAGGACAGGAACAGTTTGCTCCATTCCCGGTGATTCCATTTTACACAGCCCCTGTGCCGGAAGGTTTTCCTAATACAGGAATAAACAGAAATATAATCATAACTAATACGACTTATCCCGATGAGCACGGTGGAAGATCCGAATTAATTTATGGTCAGACTTATAAATTTGCGGTTGTAGCTTATGCTTACAGGACAAATCCAAAAACCCGAAACGAAAGGAAAACTGTAACGAGTCCTATTGGAAGCGCCATCATCACTGTTGTACCGCAGGCACCACTTGCAGGTACAAACTTTAGTATGAAAAACGGAGATACCTTATTCACTAATAGAAGGGATCTTGGAGTAATTCCGATCATAAAGGATCAGCAGGGATTGCTGAATGCAAAGTACAGAATAGTTTTTCAATCTCCTGATACTACTTATAATGTGCTGAGATCATTTGACGGAGGAAACACATTTGAAAATATTATAAACGGGCTTCGTGTTTCCCGCGGCATACCCGGAGCTGTAAATCCTGATGATGACTCAAGAATAGTTGACGGCATACTGATGAAAACTCAGGCAATATATAATTTTAATGCCGGAGTAGTCAGAGATCCCGGGAAACCCGACAGTTCTCAGACGCGGATCAAAGGATGGGAATATCTTCCACAGGGAAATGCCTATCTGACACGGAGTGAAACTGTGATCGGTAGTTTTCCTTACCAAAGCTTATCAATGAGTATCTCGTATCCGGGCAACCTTACATTCACAGGTCAGGGCACAACAGTTCAGAAGGAAAGTTTAAGGAAAATAAAAATTCAATATACCGGTTATGGCGACGGTCAGAAAGCATACAGGTATCTGAACAGGTCACTAGGCGCAGCCATTGACCCGTCATTTATTCCATTTATAATAAATACGGGTCCAGGTTACAGATATCAGGATCTGAGAAATGTACCTTTTAAAGTTTTTGAAATTGATGAATTTGACAGCAACGCCGCACCGCGTCAGCTGAACTGTGCGTTTCTGGAAAACAATGATACACTTGTTGTACAAAGGATTGTCGGCGGACAAACATTTACAGATACAATTGGAAAAGGTTTTGTAGATGGAAGATGGGAGCCAACGATTGCGGCAAACGGAGGATTGGAAATATTGTATATATTCAATTCATCTTATGATACCAGTGTGACTGAATATAAAGCCAAAAATCTCAGACTGCAACAAAATCAATTTGATATAATGTATGTATGGAATCCCAGAAGGATAAACAGCGGTGCATCATTTCACATTGGTGACGAATTCAAAATATATCCATACACAGTGACAAGGCCTGATGTTGTTGAAGGAATTCCACTGTATTATGAATTTGAAACACTTGCGCCTGCGATCGGGAACAGTGAAGTTGCAGTTTCTCAAAATGATCTTGACAAAATCAGAGTTGTTCCAAATCCTTTCTACGGCTTTAATGAAATTCAATCAAATACTGTGAGCAGATTTATAACTTTCAGAAGATTACCTGTTAAATGTACTATAAAGATCTTCAGTTTAAGCGGAATACTTATTAAGAAAATTGAAAAAGAAAATACAGAGTCATCCATTGACTGGGATCTGAAAAATTTTAACGGAGTACCTGTTGCATCAGGAATGTTCATTGCACTGATCGAGGCACCGGGCATAGGTAATAAGACCGTAAAGCTTGCAATATTCACAGCTGAAGAAAGGATAGATTTTTAATTAATTATTAAAAGCTTGATCAATGAGTTGAGCTTTTTAAAAAAATTGAAAGGACTACCATCATGAATTATAAATTAAAAATATCATTAGTAATATTAATATTAATTTCATTTATAGAAAACATAATGGCCGGGCCGAGAGACAGATTCGGTACAAATGCTGCCGATGAATTACTTATACCTGTAGGCTCAATAGGAACTTCTCTGGGAGGCTCTAATATGGCGAGTATTACAGGAATTGAATCTATGTACTGGAATCCTGCAGGTCTTTCAAAAATCAATTCCAATACCGGAGAAGCAATGTTCTCATACATGAATTACATTGCTGACATTAACATGCAGTATTTCGGAACAGTGGTGCGGATCGGCAACCTGGGTAACCTGGGACTCTCCATAAGATCTCTTGACTTTGGAAGCGAAGAGCTGGTAACAACTATATCGTCACCTGAAGGCACCGGAGAAAAGTTTACACCAACTTATATTGTCGGAAACTTAAGCTTTGCAAGAGCAATGACTGATAAGATATATTTCGGAAGTACTGTAAAGCTGATCAGTGAAAGTATTGCGGATGTAAGTGCAACAAGTTTTGCTTTCGATGTAGGGCTACAATATATTGCCGGCAGCAGTGGAATAAAATTCGGTATAGCATTAAAAAATCTTGGACCAAGGATCAAATTTGACGGTCCCGGGCTGGACAGATCATATACGGAAAATGGAACTACAGTAATAAGGAGAATTACTTTACAGGAATTTGAACTTCCGACGAATCTTGAAATTGGTCTGACATACAATGCAAATCTCGGAAATCAAAATAATATAAATATGTCAACATCATTTCAGAGCTCTTCATATTCAAGTGATGAATATAAATTCGGGCTCGAATACATTTACAACAATAGTTTCTTTATCCGCGCTGCTACAAATGTGTATCCGGAAAAAGAAACTGATGAAAATCTTTTTGGACCATCTTTTGGAGCCGGCATTAAATATCCCGTCGGAAATATTAAACTGGGATTTGATTATGCATACAGGATATTGAATACGGACGGCTTTAATTCAACAAACCAGTATTTCACGCTCAATATTGGTTTCTGAAAAGTATAATGTTAAGAAAGGGTCTAATCCAAAGCCGGGAGGTATATACTTTCCGGCTTTGTTGTTCAATGAAGTCTCGGGAAAAATCAACTGTGTTTTTTTTCTACAACATAATTTCTTTCGGTTAGGTTGGCAAGATAGCCAGTGTATCGAAAAGCAATTAAAACTTGGCTTTGTCATTCTGAACTAAGTGAAGAATTAATGAATGGATCCTTCGCTTTGCTCAGGATGACAAAGTTTAAAAGTCTTCAATGAAAGCGGATGTGCACATTGCGTTCAGAATGACAAAAAAAAACTTCTGAGCAGGTGTGAGATACAAGTAAGTGTTGGTAAAAAAGAATTGGAATCTCTAACATTAATCAATAATAATAAGTCGAAACTATTTTTGGGTACTCACCATAATATTTTCACAATTAAAGCAATATCATTTGAAAAGGGCGAGCTTGATCCATTCGGTTTTTTAGAGAAAATAAGTGACAAAAAGAAACTGGAATATAATGAATACATTAAGCCCTTTTTTCAATATGAAAGTTTAAATGTAAATAACTTCTATAAAAGAATGCTAGATAACAAAAAGCTTCCGTTTGTTTATTTGAATAATTGGTTTGGAAAATTTATTGCGGTGAGTTTATTTTCACAAAAAGAATTTGTTAATTCCCAATGACAATCTAACAATTTCTAAAAAACTGAAAATAAATTTTGGTCAGTAAGTCTGATAGTGTTTGACAATGTAATGATAATGCCATTGTTTTCATTATTGTAAATATCTTTAATCTTAAAATCTATTTAAGTAATTTACAATCTTTTTTGAATGAAACCATTTTAATGCTCAGACCAATTATATTCGGATTAATATTCTTTGGAGCTGTTGGCTTTTTTATTTACTCAGTAAAAAAATTCATCTCTTACCTTAAAATAGCAAAACCCGAAAACAGATCTTTTGACATTCCAAAAAGATTAAAGAATACTTTCGAGATTGCTTTCCTTCAGACTAAGCTGTTAAGAAGCAGACTGGCAGGGATTTTACACCTGTGCATATACTGGGGATTTGTAGTATTACTTTTTGTTGTGCTTGAATCTATCATTGAAGGTTTCTTTCCTGAATTCTCATTTGCATTTTTTGGAAAAGCTTACAGTGTACTCACTTTCCTTCAGGATTTTTTCGGAGCATTGGTCTTTGTCACAGTAGTATTTTCACTGATAAGAAGATATGTCGGAACTCCGAAAAGATTGCAGGTTGAAAAAGCGGCAAAATTAGATGCGACTTTTATTCTGATAATGATCGGTCTGGTGATGGTCACTATGTTTGGAATGTCTGTTGAAAAAATACTTATCGGGCAGTCACAGGGATACAGACCTGTTTCAGCATTCATAGCCGGATTTTTTTCAACCGGATCACATACGGGTTACGAAATATTCTGGTGGGCTCATATAATAGTTGTACTTGTTTTTATGAATTATCTTCCATATTCAAAACACTTTCACGTTCTTTCCTCTGTGCCTAATACTTTTTTTTCCAATTACGAAATACCTTATCCCGGAATTGTATTGAAGCCGATTAATTTTGAAGATGAGTCAATTACACAATATGGCGTAAAAGATATTGAAGATCTGACATGGAAAAATATACTGGACGGATATACCTGCACTGAATGCGGAAGATGTACGGAAGTCTGCCCTGCAAACATAACCGGAAAGCTTCTGAATCCAAAACTGATCGTTACTAAAATAAGAAAACGTACTCAGGATGTCGGGCCGCTTATTGTAAATAAAATAGAAAACGATCCGCTCGTTACAGATAAGAAACTTGTACACGATTATATTACACCGCAGGAGCTCTGGGCTTGCACAACTTGCATGGCGTGCGTCCAGGAATGCCCGGTAATGATAGACCATATCACTCCGATCATTGACATGCGCCGTGATCTGGTAATGATGGAGTCAGACTTTCCGCCCGAGATGAATACAGTTTTTAGAAATCTTGAGAACAATGAATCACCATGGGCATTTGGAGCAGAGCAAAGAAATGACTGGATAGACGAATTGAGCGACGAGCTTGCAAAGGAAGGTAAAGAAAATCATCTCAAAAAATTATCAAATATTGGAACTGCAGATGATCTGGATGTTGTGTTTTGGTCAGGATGCGCCGGTGCTTTTGATAAACGTTACAGAAATGTTACGAAATCTTTTGCACAGCTTCTCAATAAAGCCGGTGTAAAGTACGGAGTATTGGGTAGTGAAGAAAAATGTACAGGAGATCCTGCACGGAGATTAGGTAACGAATTTTTAGCACAGACCTTCATTCAGCAAAATGTGGAAACATTAAAAAAATATAATGTTAAGAAAGTTGTAACCGCCTGTCCTCATTGTATGAATACATTAAAGAACGAGTATGGAAAATTCGGAGTACAACTTGAAGTTACAAATCATACTAAGTTTATAGATGATCTTATAAAAGATAAAAAAATTACACCGACAAAACAAAGCAACGAAACCATTACCTATCATGATTCATGTTATCTTGGAAGATACAATCATATTTATGATTCACCAAGAGATTCCTTAGCAAGTATACCCGGAATTAATCTTGTTGAAATGGCACGTTCAAAAGATAAAGGTTTTTGCTGTGGTGCCGGAGGAGGAAGAATGTTTCTTGAAGAACATGAAGGTAAAAGAGTCAACATTGAGAGAACTGAAGAAGCATTAAATACTGGTGCGGCGACGATTGCATCAGCATGTCCTTTTTGCATGACCATGCTCACTGACGGTGTCAAAGCAAAAGAAAAAGGCGAAGAGGTAAAAGTTAAAGATGTTGCAGAGTTAGTATTAGAAAGTCTTTGATTAAAATTGAAATTTCATTTAGAATAAATTTTTACATAGTTTACTAAACGTTCCAGATATATTATAAATTGTATATAAAATAAAATATCCGCTTAAGCGGAGAGGAGAATTAATTTAATGTCTTATTTATTTACTTCTGAATCAGTTTCAGAAGGACATCCGGATAAAGTTGCAGATCAGATCTCCGATGCGTTGATTGATCACTTCCTGGCATTTGACCCGGAATCAAAAGTTGCATGTGAAACACTCGTAACCACAGGCCAGGTCGTACTGGCAGGTGAAGTAAAGTCTAAAGCATATCTTGATGTACAAACTATTGCACGCGATGTCATCAGGAAGATCGGCTATACAAAAAGCGAGTATATGTTTGAAGCAAATTCATGCGGTATATTTTCATCGATCCATGAACAGTCCGGAGATATTAATCAGGGAGTTGACCGAAAAACCAAAGAAGAACAGGGCGCAGGAGATCAGGGAATGATGTTTGGGTATGCAACAAATGAAACCGAAGATTATATGCCGTTAACACTGGATCTCGCGCAAAAACTATTGATCGAACTTGCGGCACTTCGCAGGGAGAATAAACAGATCAAGTATCTTCGGCCCGATGCAAAATCCCAGGTAACACTGGAATATGATGATAATAATAAACCAAAGAGAATAGAAGCAATTGTAATTTCGACTCAGCATGATGACTTTGATACTGATGTTGCAATGCAGAAAAAAATTGAAAATGATGTGATCAATATTCTAATCCCTCGTGTAAAATCAAAATATAAAATATATTCCAAGCTTCTTAACGGAAGCATAAAGTATCACGTTAACCCTACGGGCAAATTTGTTATCGGCGGGCCTCACGGCGATACAGGCTTAACCGGCAGGAAAATTATTGTTGATACTTACGGCGGAAAAGGCGCTCATGGAGGCGGAGCATTTTCCGGAAAGGATCCTTCCAAAGTAGACCGTTCAGCTGCGTATGCAACAAGGCATATTGCAAAGAACTTAGTAGCGGCAGGTGTCTGCGACGAAGTTCTGGTGCAGGTTTCGTATGCTATTGGGGTTGCTAAACCGATGGGATTGTATATTAATACTTACGGTACATCAAAAGTAAGTATGACAGATGGAGAAATTGCAAAGGCAGTTGAAAATATTTTTGATATGCGCCCGTATTTTATTGAAAAAAGATTTAAGCTTAGAACGCCTATATATAGTGAAACTGCTGCCTATGGACATATGGGAAGAAAGAATGAAAAGGTGACTAAAATTTTCAGAACGCCTGACGGTAAGCAAAAAAAGATCGATGTAGAATTATTTACATGGGAAAAACTGGATTACGTTGACAAAATAAAAAAAGTAATAAAATAAATATTTAATTTTTGTGTGTATAGATTTATCTGTTAAAGTTGATTTCAAAATGTAAATTGTAAATCGAGTTGTTTTATAATTTCAACTACGCCTTGCAGCTTAACAGATATATTTATTCTAAAACTATATCATGAATGATTTTATACAAGGATTTTTTTATCCGGTCAGATGTATAAAATTGTTCTTCATTCATCCTAAATTAATTCTTTACTCGATAGTCCCGATGTTAATCAATCTGATTATTTACGGGACTATTCTTTTTTATGTTTACAATTGGTTAATGGGAAAATCGGCTGACATGATGGATCAAATGGATACAGGCAGTATTCTGTTTGAACTTATTCAGCCTTTAATAAAAATATTTTCTTTTATTATAGTACTTGTGGTTTGTTATTTCGCCTTTGTAATATTTGGCGGAATAATTGCCGCACCTTTTAATGAAAAAATCTCTAAATACATTGAAGAAAAATTATTTAATAAAAAAATAGAAAATAGTTTAAGCACGATCAAAGATGCCATGGTAAGTATTAAGGAGGAACTGAAAAAATTAGCTTTTTACTTTTCAATAATGATCCCTCTGATTTTGATAGACTTTATACCTATGATCGGCAGTGTAATTACATTGGTATTCGGCAGCCTGTTTTCATTCTTCTACAATGCTCTGGACTATCTTGATTATCCGCTTACAAGAAGAATCACGAAATTCAGAAATAAATTAAAAACTGTCGGATCAAAAAGAAATCTATCGTTAGGATTTGGATGTATTGCTTTTATTTTAACATTGCTGCCTTTAATAAATGTATTATTAAATCCAATACTGGTAGTTTCAGGAACAAGATTATTTTATGAAAGGGGTTATGATAAAATATTAATGAGCGAATGATCTTGTCAAATTCATTTAAGGTTAAATGTTAAAATTCATATTAACCTGTCATTTATGATACTTTCTTGTCCACATATAACTTCTTTGGATTTAACTTCAAATAATTCTATATTGTATTTCATAAAATTTTTATAGTGGAATATTTTAACCCCGATTAAATTATTCCAATAGTTTTAAGTTGCATACAATTATGTATATGATTGATCCCAAATTATGCATCTAGTGCCAAAAACTTCCCAAAAATTATAAAAACTGAGCTATTAATTTGTTTTAATTGCGTAGAGTAACTTCCTTAAAGTAAAAGAAGTTAACTACTAACTAAATTTAATCTAATATGAAAACTTTTATTACACTGGTTTTAGTAATTTTCTGTACACACCCCATTTTTTCTGAAACACATTACTATTATAAAGGAAAACAAATTGATCTGCATCCCCGTGAAGATAAGATTGCCATTATATTAAAAAATAACAATTTCAGTGAAGAAAATGTCATTCAGAATATTGGCCGGTTTCTTGGTTCAACGGATAAATTGAAACGTGTAGTCTCAGATGTTTACTTAATTGATTTTGGAGTAAAACAAAGTGATGGTTATATAAATAATTTTCTTGAATTATTAGGAAACGAATCTCAACTTATAAAGAATGCAGAAAGGGTTTTTTACGGAAGCTCGAAAAAAGTTACTCAAATAATTACTGACAGGTTTATCATAAAACTCAGAAGTAATCTAGATATTGATAAACTTAATGCAATGAATATCCTGAATAATTGTACAGTTACCGGAAATTCTAATGACGGTAAATTATTTTTTATAAGATCATTCGACACTGCTGATAAAAATGCTCTTGAACTATCGGAGATTTATTTTAAAAGCGGATTATTTGAATATGCAGAACCTGACTTTATTTTTCCGGAAGGATGCCTGTTACTCTCAATCCCAAATGATATAAATTTTCCTAAACAATGGGCTTTAAATAATACAGGACAGCTTCTCCAGACGGGAAGTTCTTTTACAGCTTATGGTGATGCCACTTCGGTTAACGGAATACCCGATGCAGATATGAATGTATCCAATGCCTGGGATTTCACAACGGGTTCTCCATTGGTTAAAATTGGTATTATTGATTCAGGAATAGATTCACTCCATCCTGATCTTCAGCAGGCCGGACATTTATTAAGCGGATATGATGCATTTCAGGATATTAATAGTTCGGCAATAGATGTATCCAATCACGGAACTTCGACAGCCGGACTTATAGGCGCAGTTATGAATAACTCAATCGGAACCGCAGGCGTTGCGCCTTCATGTCCGTTAATGTCAATAAATATTTTTGATGTCAACGGCAATACTTCAAGTTCAATAATAGGAAGAGCGTTTGATACTGCAAGAGTAAGAGGATTGGATATTTTGAATAGTAGCTGGGGTGGAAGTACTCCTCAATCAATAGTTACAGATGCAATAAATAATGCTGCGTTGAACGGAAGAAATGGTTTAGGTTGCATAATACTTTTCTCCTCAGGAAATGACGGGAGAAATCCACCGGTTTATCCGTCAATTCTTCCAAACGTATTGTGTGTAGGATCTTCAACACCACATGATCAGGCCAAGGCACCCGGAACCGGAAATTATTTTTTTTGGGGAAGTAATTATGGTGAAAATGAAATGGGTGATCTCGATATGATTGCTCCTACAAATTGTTACACCTTAAGAGCAGGTGGTACTTATGATCAGTTTTTTTATGGTACATCTGCATCCTGCGCTAATGCTGCAGGAGTAGCTGCCCTTATATTATCGGTAAATACTTCACAATCGAGAGTTGAAGTAATTAATAATCTGCTGCGTGGCTGTGATAAAATTGATAACATTCCGTATCAAACAGATAAACAATTTGGCAAATGGAATGCGAGTTTTGGTTATGGCAGAGTCAATGCTCTGAATTCGGTTCGGCTTGCTGCCGGAGTTGATATTGTGCCGCCTACGATCAATCATAAAAATGTTTCTTCTCATTCAAGCACATATCCGACAGTTATTAATGCGGAGATAATTGATCAAAATGGTTCTCCCGTACCAACAGCAGGTCCTAACAGACCAAAAATATTTTTCAAAGTTAAAAAAGGTTTGGGCAGCTGGACAGGATATGATTCATTAGAGGCATATTCAAATAATGCATCCAATTTTACATTTAAAATCCCTTCTCAGGGCTGGGAGACTGAAGTAAAATATTTCATTAGAGCACGGGATAATTCAGGAAATCAAAGTAATTTTCCAAGCCATGCTCCTAACGAATTCTGGCTTTGTTATTTTTCTGTTGGAAATATCACCAGCGATATGAGAAAGTTCTCTTCTTTTACAGGTGCTGACTTTGGTGCGACATTATCATACCCGGTTATATTTGGAAGTTTTAAAATATTGAACACAAAAGTAACTATTCACATGAGGCATACTTATCTTGATGACGAAATTATTCAGATATTTTCTCCGGGTACGGACGCTAACAATAACAGAAAATGTTTATTTTCTACTAACGGATATGATTTGGATAATATTTTTGAAGCAACCGTTTCAGATTCGGCCTCGTCATTCTGGAAAGACGGAAGTCCGCCTTACCTGAATGGAAGTTACAAACCGGAATATAATCTCAAAGGATTAAACGGTACAAATGCCAGCGGCATCTGGAAGATATTACATTTTGACAGGGCAGTTACTGATTATGCTTTTTTTGACAGCGTGAAAATAACACTGGATAAAACTACCGGAGTTAATAGTTCTGCTGTGAGATTGAATTTTCCGGCAGATTCAATTTTAAATTTTGATACTACAGCTTTTCCGGATATAACTGAAAGAAATTTTTATGTGAAAAATTCCGGTACTTCAAATTTAAATTTCGCAGGAGTTACTTTCACCGGAACTTATGCTCCAATGTTCTCGCTCGTAAATACTCCGCCATCCTCCATTATTCCGGGGGACAGTGCATTGTTTAAAGTGAGACTTAACACTATTTCAGGAACTACAACAAGCACTTTTGAAAATGCAGTAATGAATATAAACACAAATGATCCTTCAAAGGCGGTATTCAGAGTATCACTGCAAACCAATGAAGAATTACAAATGGGATTGAAAAATTTAGTATTAAAAATATTAATTGAAGGCTTATACAATAAGTTCACTAATATTACTAAAGCCGATACATTGTCTGTTCATTTGAGAAATTCATTTTCACCTTATAGTTTTATCGACACATCTGTTGCTGTAGTTAATACTTCAGGGACGGGAATATTTAATTTTTCAAATTCTGCTAATAATACAAACTACTATATAGTCACAAATCACAGGAATGGTTTAGAAACATGGAGCGCTTCAGGTATTAGTTTTATTAATTCACAAATGACTTACGATTTTACAAATGATTCATCAAAGGCATTTGGAAACAATACTGTTCTTAAGGGTGCGAAATACTGTATTTACAGTGGTGACATTGATAAAGATATGGCTATTGATGCAGCGGACCTTGGCATTGTTGACAATTCGGCATTGTCATTTGTTACAGGATATGTTCGTGAGGATCTCAATGGTGATAATTTTGTCGATGCGACCGATATGGGAATTTGTGAAAATAATGCCGGGAATTTCATAGTGGCAATTACTCCTTAATATTTTTATGATCTTCAATTTGTAAAATTATTATTTAAAATTAATATTTTTATATTTAAAAATCCCTCTTCAGAA
>JBDSYA010000038.1:0-6143 GCA_039925865.1 Ignavibacteria bacterium | reverse complement strand
CAAGTTTGTCTTTTGGAAATTTTGAAAGGATGAGTTCCGATAATGCCAGTGCAACTTCTTTAGCAGGAGTTATCCTGTCCTCTCCATAAAGTATCATGCTGTGTGAAATATCTATCATCAGTACTGTAGCGCAGCTTGACATATGTTCTGTTTCATGTACATCGATATCTTCTTCAGTAAGCTTGAAATTATTTATATCAGATTTAAGGAAAGCGTTTTTAATGGTTGATGTAAGATCAATGTTTGAAATCTGATCTCCAAACTCAAATTTTTTAAGATCACCTATTTTATCCACTCCCCTGCCGGATTTATTTGTTTCATGGAAACCCGAAGTATCAGGTTTCATTCCTGAAAATATTTTCTTGAGGGAGTCAGTTCTTATTCTATGAGACCCTTTAGCTGTAAGCATTTGCATCCCGTCTTTTTCCGCAATGTAACCTTGCTTTTTGAGTTGTTCCACAAAATCCTGAAAGGAAATATTCTTGTCAAATAATTCATATTCAAGACCAAGTTCTTCAAGCCAGTCCAGCGCTTCTTGTATATCGCCGTTTGTGCGAATAAGTAAAGTGCTGAATATAGAGATCAGGTCTTCCAGTCTTTTCTCATCCGTTTTTGAATCCGGCAGCCATTTTGAATATTGAATTTGCATTTACTGATTTGAAATTTATTGTTGGATCAGGATCAGAATTTATAAAGTGTGATTCTAAATTTTAATACAATTGTTAATTACTATTTCACAAAAAAAATTCATTATGCAGTTACAAATTTAAACAACCTGAAAAATAAATTAGGATCAACTCCGAAAATAATCGTTCCGATAACAGCCATTGATGTAGCAGTTATACCAAGTCCGGTAAATGAAGCTTTTTCCTGCAGATTAATTTCTTTCGAATCCATAAACCACATGTAAACAATTACCTTTATGTAGTAGTAAACTCCGATGAGACTCAGCAGAATACCTACAATTGAAAGCCATATTAGATTTGACTGAATAGCTGCATAAAATAAATAATATTTTCCCCAGAATCCTGCAAATGGCGGAATACCTGCAAGTGAAAATAAAAACAATGTCATGTAGATCGCAATGGCAGGGTTTCTTTTTCCAAGTCCTTTATAAAATTCAAGGTCAATTTGTTTATAATCTCTCGAGCCATCGTCTTGCTTTTCAAGTATGGACACAACTATAAAAGCTCCAAGCTGCATAAATGTGTAAGCAATTAAATAATATGCAATTCCCCTTAAAGCAAAATCATTCATAGCGGCAACACCCACAAATATATAGCCTGCGCTGGCAATTGATGAATATGCAAGTAGTCTCTTAATATTGGTCTGGGCAAGTGCAATTATGTTTCCATACATCATAGTTGCTATAGCCGCAATTGAAAATATAATTTTAAAATTAAGAATATTCAGAGTTATGATTATCGGAATTATAGTGCCAACAGCTGCGATCTTTCCGGCAGTTGAAAGCATTCCGGAAACAACAGTCGGCGCCCCGTCATAAACATCAGGGATCCACATATGAAACGGAAAGACACCGATCTTAAACATAAAGCCGATAATGAACAACCCGATGCCGATCATGAAAACATATTGTGTAAATAATTTCGGAGTGGCATAAATTTGTGTAAGATTTGTAGTACCTGAAATACCATATATCAATGCTATACCGTATAAAATAAATCCTGTCATAAACGCACCTAATAAAAAATATTTCAAAGCGCTTTCATTCGATTTTTGCCTGAGCCTTAGAAATCCTGTTAATACATAAAAACAAATTGACATAAGTTCGAGACCAATAAAAATAATTAAGATGTCATTTGCGAAAACCATGAGCATCATTCCCATTACTGAAAATAAAAGTAAAGAATAATATTCACCGAAATTAATATTTTCCTTTTCAATATAATTTTTAGAAGCAATTATGGTAATGAGTATGCCGATAAGTATGATCACACTGAATGTTATCGATGAATTTGAGATTCTTAAATACTGATTGAATACTATCAGCTCTTTACCAAGATGAATAAATGAAGTTGCTATGGCTGCTGTTACAGACAAAAGACTGAATCCGAATATTATTGAAGAGCTCTTTTTAACAAAGACTTCAATTAAAAGAATTAATGTCGCTGAAAATGTGATAATAAGTAAAGGGATTACATTGTAGAGTTCATTTAATTGTACCATTCAGTTAGTAGACTTTTTTTATAGTTAGATTTGAAGTTTTTAGAGTTTTGAACTTACTATTATTTTTATAAAGATCAAAAATAAATTGTGCTTTCTGAGGAAGAACTTTATTATTATTGTTCAGATAATTTTCTTCATTAAGCTGAAATAAATTTATCCTTTGCCTGCCATTATCCTGTTTGATTTTTTCTGTTTGAAATTTTTTCCCTGTTGCTGTATCATTGTCAAAATAAATTTTCAAATCTTTTATTTCATACACATCTGCGGAATTTGCAGTTTCAAAGTTTACTCCAATCAAAAATCCAAGCGGGTCATCGTTAACGCTGATGACAGGCATAAGATCCAGCCAGGCTTCTTCTTCAATGATGGATACGGCGGGTTCTTTAATTTCCTTAGTGGACGAACATCCAGAAATAGTACCAAAAATAATAAAGCATGTCAGGAAAATAAGCATTGTTACTAGAGTCTTGTTTTTCAAATGATAAATTTTGAATGATGAATATACAATTAGGGCTCCAAGTGTATCTGCAAACCAGTCAAACAATTCACAACTGCGGTTTGGAACAAAGTACTGATGAAGTTCATCAGTAGCTCCGTAGATCATTGTAAACAATAATGCAAACTCTAAGGAATACTTTTGTAATTTAGTACTTTTAGTTTGATTTTTTAAGGAATAAAAAAATAAAATAAATAATACTGCATACACAATAAAGTGTGCGATCTTGTCGCTGAATTCAAAATCAACCTTTGGTAATTCCTGTCCCGGGATCGAAGAAATTATAAATATAAATGCACAATATGCCGCTAATGCTAAATAATAATACTTTGAATTAATTTTCAATCTTTAGCAAGTTATTTTTCACATTTGGAATTTCATTAATAAGATCACTTGCGATCATAGAGCTAGCACCGAACTTCCGATATAAATTATCACCGCAATTTCCATGAATATAAGTACCGGCAATTGCACTCTGCAAAGGATCTTTTAATTGTGAATACACAGCTGCAATAATTCCTGACAGCACATCTCCGGTACCGGCAGTTGCGAGATTCTCCCTTCCGGTTGAATTAATATAAAGCTCATTTCCGTTGGAAATTATTGCAGGAGAATTTTTTAAAACTAAAGTAATGTCGTATTCTTCAGTAAATTTTTTTGCAATATTATAAAAATCATTTTTTAATTCTTCAGCTTCTATGTTCAATAGAAATGCAAATTCTCCAAAATGAGGAGTTAAAATTATTTTTTTGTTTCTAAAAAGACTGAGACAATTTTTAAATGCTGAAATAGCATCTGCATCAATAACATAGTTAACATCATTCTCACTCACAACTTTTCTTACAAGTTCAAGGGTTTCCTTATTTTTTGAAATTCCAGGTCCGATCAAAACACAGTCAGACCAATTCAATTTAGGAATTATTTTTTCATATGCTCTCAGGGAAAGTGTCATTTCATTTGTTTCTTCAAGTGACAGTTTCATAACTTCTGTCAATTTAATTTCCATTATATCATTTATCGATTCAGGAATTCCGACAATAACAGCACCTGTGCCGGCTCTCAAAGCCGCCTGTGAACAAAGATATGCAGCTCCTGTTAATCCTCTTGATCCGGAAAGAATAAATACTTTCCCGTTTGTATATTTGTGAGAATTAATTTTTCTAATCGGCAAAATATTTTTAATATCAGTGTCTTCTGTTTCGAATATTTTTTTCGAATTATGTTTTGAAAATTCCTCATTATTTATACCAATGCTTATAATTTCAATTTTTCCGCAGGCTTCTCTTCCTTCATAAAATAATGTCTCAAATTTCTTGGCTCCCATGGTAAGAGTCAGGTCGGCTTTTATGCAACTAGCTTTCTGATGATTGCTGTACATCCCCGAAGGAATATCAACAGCAATGAGAGTTTTATCGGGCAGCCCGTTAACAAAATCGAAGATTTTTTTAAAGTTTTCCGAAAGCTCACCCTTGAAACCGATACCGAATATTGAATCTATTATAAGTTTGTGTTCAGAAGATATTTCGTTTTTTACAGAATGTTCATTTTCACAGTACACTATTTTCAGATCTTCAAATTTAGATTTCTCCAGCAGACCAAAATTTGTCAAAGCATCTCCTTTTAAATCAACTTTATCATAAAGCATCAGAACTTTAACTTTAATTTTATTAGTGCCAAGCCAGCGGGCAATTACAAATCCATCACCGCCATTATTACCTTTGCCGGTAATAATAATTATCTCGTTTTTCATTAACTCAGGGAAATGTTTGAAGATAAATTCTGCAGAGTTTTTCCCTGCATTTTCCATCAGTGTAAGGGAGGGTATTTTCAGTGATGTGAAAATATTTTTTTCTACAGCAGCAAAATCTTCGTTGAAAAAAACATTCTTCATGTTTAGTTATGTTACCCGTTCTTTAAGTTTCTTAATGGCTTCATACCTGTCCTTTGAACCGAATATAGATTGTCCGCAAACGAACATGTCCGCACCTGCTTCAGATACAGCTTTTATATTTTCAATATCAATTCCTCCGTCAACTTCGATTGAGCATTTATAACCTTTGGAATCAATCTTATTTTTCAGCTGAACTATTTTATCAATTGAATTGGAAATAAATTTTTGTCCTCCAAACCCCGGATTAACACTCATGATAAGAATGTAATCTGCATATTCAATTATCTCGTCAAGCATGAATACTGGAGTTGCAGGATTAATTACTACTCCTGCCTTTATCCCCAGATCCTTGATCTGATTTATGATTCTGTTGAGATGCATATTATTTTCATAGTGAACAGATATAAAATCGGCACCGGCTTCATGAAACGGTTTTATAAATTTGCCGGGATCATTAATCATCAGATGAACATCCAGAGGAAGATCAGTGATCATGTTGACATCCGAGACTATTTTGGCACCGAAACTTATATTAGGTACAAAGCTGCCATCCATTATATCACAATGAATCATGTCTGCACCGGCTTTTTCCACTTCGATAATCTCTTCTTTTAGTTTTGAAAAATCCGCTGAAAGAATTGATGGACAAATTTTTTTCATTATAGAAATTGTGAATTAGCTTAACAGAGGTTTGTTTAAAGATAGCCGGTAAAATAAAAAGTTTAATTCACCATTTCTTTTTAGTTGTGCCATCTTTTTTAGAATCATCCTTATCTGGAGTATCTTCCTTTTTTATTGTTGGTTTTTTGTCGCCCTTCTTATCCGATGGAACAGGTTCTTTGGTGTCATCCTTGGGTTTTTCTTTTTGTGGATCAGGCTTTTTTGAGGTTTCATCGGGTGTTTCAGTAATTTTTTCATTTGGATTAATGTCATTTTCATCCTGCTCTGTTTCTATCCGCACAACAGGTTTCTTTTTTGATACAAACAGATCGACAGTTGTATTCTCATTAGCAGACTTATCAAACTTTGGATACTGGTCAATGATCTGGCCGGGGGGAAGGTCATTATTGGTTTGATAAGTTATCTTTCCAATTTTAAGTTTCGCTTCTGTAATGATCTTTTTTGCTTCCTCAATAGTCTTGCCTGTTAGGGAAGGAATTTTAAGATCACCAACTACAGGTCCGTCACTAAGAATAAGGTCTATCGCTGAATTTTTTTTAACTTTACTTGTGGCCTGTATTACCTGCGAGATTACAAAATTCTCCGGAAATTCGTTTGTATTTTTCCTTACAGTTTCACCGAGTTTCAAACCCCTCTGCTCAAGTGTAAACTTTGCATCCCGCAAAGATTTCCCTTTAAGATTAGGGACTTCTGACAACTGCTCGCCTCCGCAAATTGTAACGTAGATCCTTCTGCCGTACTTTACATTTTCTTCCGCAGGAGGATTCTGATCAAGGATTTGTCCGATCTGAATATTCTCATCATACTTTACATCTCCCTGTTTAATTTCAAGTCCGGCTTCTTCAATTATTTTTTTTGCATCAATGTAATTCATACCTGTTACTCTGG
>JBDSYA010000037.1:0-2518 GCA_039925865.1 Ignavibacteria bacterium | reverse complement strand
TTTTCTCTTATCAATAAAGCTGTAATAATTTTCTGAAGACTCTTTAATTTTACGTTTGTATCTTTTCCGGCTAAAGGATCAAGAAATTTTTTCAGGTTTGGTGAATTTTCAAATGAAAATGTGCCTGTATATATAATGAGCAGTGAAAATTTTTTGAACTGGCTTTCCAGTGTTGATGCCTCCTCCACAATCATACCGATTTTTTTCTGATAAGATGAGTAAAGAAAAAAGTACAGAAGGAATATTCCAAACCATACGGGTCCTGCGATATCAATAACATTCAGAATAAATAATGTGGTATAAATCAGTATCAGTACAGATGAAACAGGTAATAACCAGCCGGGAATTTTTACATCTGAAGATTTACCGATCCAGTTTAATATTTTAGCGCATTGCAATGGATTCTTAGAGATCATATATGCTTTCAGCAAAAATTTATCTCTGTACCTGGTCTCAGCTGACAGCTCTTTTATAATATTTTGTCTTTCTGAAATTGTTTTGTGATCCGCAGTTTTATTTGAGATCCACTTTCTTAACAAGTCACTGCCTTCATAAGAAACTGCGAGGTCGGTAAGATGCTGCAAAGATCTGCTGCCAAACAGATCCAGATCCTTTCCCAAAGATTGTTCATCCGAAGGAATATTAATGACGGGCAAAGGAATTTTTTCCCAGTCAATATTCATCCGTGCCTTGTTTTCGAGTTTGATTTTTAGATAAACAAATGCCCTTCTGATGCCCATTAGAAGTTTGTTGTGCAAATGCACAGTTATACTGAATGCAGCTATTGATAAAATTGAGAATATCCAGCCGATCTCCTTGCTGATGATGAATGCTGCTATCGTAATGATCATTCCTGAAATAAATACTAAAAGACGGGTGGTGGAAAATTTATTGCTTTTCGCAGTGAGAAAATTTATTCTGCCTTGTAATCGTTTAACAACATTTTCTGTCTCTATAACTCTCGAATCGTATAAATTCATTTGTCAATATAATTTTTATAATATTTAATTTATACGAAAGAAATTTATAATTTACCGTATGACAGAAAAAGATGTTGTAATAATTGGTGGCGGCGCTGCAGGTCTTATGTGTGCGATCGAAGCGGGCAAACGCGGCAGATCTGTTGCAGTAATTGAGCATGAAGAAAAAGCCGGCAAGAAGATATTGATCTCAGGAGGAGGCCGCTGCAATTTTACAAACAGGACAGTATCTTATGAAAATTTTATTTCTCAGAATCCTCATTTCTGTAAATCAGCTTTAGCGCAATATACTCCTGACAACTTTATCTCACTCGTTGAAAAACATAAAATTGAATATCATGAAAAGAAACTCGGACAATTATTTTGCAACGGCAGTTCGCGTGAGATCGTATCAATGCTTGAAAAGGAATGTAAAGATGTAAAGGTTGACATAGTAACAGGATGCAGAGTTGATGAAATCGAAATCAACAAAAATTTTTTGATCACTACAAATCGTGCGGACTATATTGCAGAAACTCTTGTAATTGCATCCGGCGGGATCTCCATTCCAAAAATGGGAGCAACTGATTTCGGATACCGGGTTGCAAAAAAATTCAAGATAAAAATTACAGAGACGGCTCCTGCGCTTGTCCCGCTATTATTTAAAGAAGAAGAAAAAAAGATCTTCGGACAGTTAAGCGGAATATCTGTAGATTCAATTGTTTCATGCGGAAATATTCAATTCAGAGAAAATATTTTATTTACACACAAAGGATTGAGCGGCCCGGCAATACTTCAGATCTCTTCTTACTGGAAAAATAGTTTGCCGGTTACAATAGATCTTCTTCCCGGTCTGAATATCAATAACATTCTTAATGAAAATTCTCAAAGCAGAATAGAGTTAGTAAATTTTCTTTCTAATTATTTTCCGAAAAGATTTATTCAGGTTTTTTGTGATGCATATTTTAAATCCAAACCTCTAAATCAGTTTTCTCAGAAAGAATTTAAATCGATCGGAGAGAAAATCCATAAGTGGATGATCATTCCAAACGGAACGGAAGGTTATGATAAAGCTGAAGTTACTCGAGGAGGAATAGATACAAATGAACTTTCTTCCAAAACAATGGAGTCTGTGAAAGTAAAAAATTTATATTTTATCGGAGAAGTTGTAGATGTAACGGGCTGGCTTGGTGGTTACAATTTCCAGTGGGCATGGGCTTCGGGTTATGCTGCAGGTCAATATATCTGAACTTCCTCTAATTCCTGAGAAGAAATATTCCATTTGTAATTATCGGATAACAACATTTTTTTAATTGATATCATGTGATATTTTAAAGCGTCACGCGCATTATTTTTTAATAGTTCGCTGATATATCCGAATAGAGAATTATCATGAGCACATGAATTGTTTTCCTGCCTGATCCCGATAGTGCATTTATTACATTCAAATCTGACAAGGCTGCATAAAGGAACACATAACAAAAGTTCATCAAAGCCATCAGGCCAGTCAAGAGCCAGCCATGCGTCAACATCTCTTCCATTATTAAAAACTGAAATCA
>JBDSYA010000036.1:0-6925 GCA_039925865.1 Ignavibacteria bacterium | reverse complement strand
AACCGGTTTAGTATTAGACATGAGATACCTGGTTTTTGAAACAGATGATTATGACAGCAGGATCTACGAATTCGAAAACGATATAAAAGGTGTCTTGTCTAATGTTGCATTATATGGAAAAGGCCGCCGATGGTATCTTGTCTTAAAATATAAACCACTTCCCTATCTTGAATTTTCGGGAAAATATGCCGAGACATATATTGACGGTGTTAAGAGTATTGGCAGTGGTAATGATAAAATTAAGAATGATATTAATAACCGTTTTTCACTTGGGCTGGAATTGCTTTTTTAATTTTCTGAATATTATTTTCCCCTTCGCAAATGTTATTTTTTAATATTAAGTGTTAATAATTTGAAACACAAATGATCTTATCCTCACTTCTAAAAAAATTTCCTGAAGTAGTTTTTGGATTCAGTACAATTGAAGGTGGTGTTTCACCGGCGCCATATTTTCTTAATATCAGTACATCAGTGGGTGATCAGGAAGAAAATGTAAAAAAAAACCGTGAAATATTTTTTAATGAATTAGGTATCACAAAAGATGAAATAACCTTTCAACTGCAAATTCATTCTTCAGTAATTAAATATTCGGACCGGCCTGAGCTTTTAGAAAGTTGCGATGCCTTATACACTGATAAGAAAAATAATTTTCTTGCTGTCAGTGTAGCCGACTGCATACCTGTTTTTTTATATGAACCCGAAAAAAAAGTTGTAGCCTGTATACATTCAGGATGGAAAGGAACATATGAAAAAATTACAACTTGTATGATTGAGGAATTAAAGAAAAATTTTTCGATCGACGTTTCAAAACTGGTTGCATATATCGGACCGGGGATTTCAGTTGAAAACTATGAAGTTGGAAAAGATCTTGCGGATCGTTTTAATGTCAAAGTTGTGAATCAAAAGAACGGAAAATTTTTTTTGGATCTTAAGAAAGATAATTTCATTCAGTTGATCAATTGCGGTGTTGAAGAAAAAAATATAGAAGTTTCGGAGCATTGTACCTTTAATGAAAAACATCTTTTGCATTCTTACAGAAGGGATGGTCAAAGGTCAGGAAGAATGTTTGGAATAATTGGAATGAGATGACGTTAAACGGAAGGTTTATTTTTTAGAACTTTAAAACTGTAAATCGTGATCAAAGCCATAAATATACCACCCGTTATGAAAGGATATTTGTAGCCTAAATGCTGATAAACAAAACCTCCCCATACCGGACCGAAAAACCTTGCAAGTGCGCTTAACGACTGATTGATACCCAGAACCGTGCCCTGCTCTTCACGATTTATATTTTGCGAAAGCAGGCTAACGGCAACAGTATTGTTCATGCCGTTTCCCAATGAAAGCAAAACTATAACACCTAACAAGAAAAGTACATTTGGTGAATATCCGATTAGTCCCAAGCCAAAAATTGCAATAAAACATCCCAGTATCAAAGTATTAATTTCACCGATCCTTTTATTTATTATTTTTATGAAAAAGATCTGCACCAATGCACCGATGACTCCCATAAAAGAAAACATGTATCCTATTTCAGCCTGATCCAGATTGAGACCGTTTTTTCTTTCTGCAAATAACTGAAAGGTCCCGAAAATATTTGAGAAAGAAAAAACTGCGACAAAGAATATAATAATATATTTCCCAAAAGATTTATTTCTGATTATTTCAGATATTACTTTTATATTCAACGGGTTGCTAATTTTTTTATTTACACGATTTTTCAGCTGAATTTCTTTTGGTAAAGTTTCTTTAAATACAAAGACACATAGTAATGTGGCGATGAGAGATAAGATTGCTGAAATAAAAACCGGAAATGCGTAACCATAATTCTGTGACAATATTCCCCCTATAGCCGGACCAAATACAAATCCCAGGGCAAATGCAGCGCTTATCATTCCAATTCCTTTTGTTCTTTCTTCAGGTAAAGTAATATCTGAGATCACCGCCTGAGCTGCTGAAATGTTCGCCGAAAATATGCCTGCAAATGCACGTGCTATAATTAATAAAGCAGCCGAAAGCATCACTCCTGAAAAGACAAATGCAAGCATGAGATACGATATCACGCTCCCTATCAGGCTCATGACAAGTATAGGTTTTCTTCCGTATCTGTCTGAGAGTGATCCCCACACCGGATTGAAAAGAAATTGCATCAGTGAAAATATTCCTGCGATCAAACCTATCATCGTTTCATTAATGTGAAGCATGTTAACTGAGAATGAAGGAAGTAACGGCATGATAATTCCGAAACCAAGAAGATCAATGAAGATGGTCAGGAAGATTATGGCAAGTGTAGATTTATTTTTCATTTAAATATTTTCAGGAATACCGTCGAGTTCATTTTTTGGAATTTATATTTTAAAATCAGACTTCGTAAACCGGTATCGGGCAGAAAGAAACCAGAAATATAATGAATGTAAACCAGCCAATGAGTTTTCTTTTATTATCCAGTGCTTTGTCATCCTCATCTATTGTCGGCGGATGCTTTATTTTTATGACAAAAAATATCAGAAGGGCCCAGATCAGCCAATTGATTGATTCATAACTATGAGTAACCCCAAGGAAAGGCAGCAAACCAATAATACCAAATATTAAAAGAATTGCGAATACAAAGTAAGCAACATATTTATGTTTTTCACCGAACATTGCGTAGGAGATGTGCCCTCCGTCAAGCTGACCTACCGGCATCATGTTAAGAGAAGTGATGAGCAGTCCAAACCATCCCACGCAAAGAAATGGATAATGATAAATCTCATTCATAGGAGGCATGAATCCATTTGAAGAAGCAGAAAAGATTTTTTCAAATATCCAGAAAAGTAAACTGTAACCGAATGTGAATCCGCTTACAGGAATTCCTGTCGTCGCATATTCCGGATGAAGCTGGTAAAGATAATTTATCGGGGGAAGACTTATAAAACCTATAAATAAAATTATTACTGAAGTAATCCAGCCTGCTATAGGACCGGCTGCTCCAATGTCAAGCAATGCTTTTCGGCTGAAGTGTCGTGACTTCATTCTGATTACTGCTCCCATTGTCCCAAATGGATTGAGAAAAATAAACGGAAATGGAATATAGAATGGAAGTGTTACCGGAACTTTGTGATATTTTGCGGCAAAATAATGCCCAAACTCGTGTGTAGTTATAACAAGAAGAATCAACACTGAATAAAGAATTCCGGATGAAAAATTTTCCAGCTGGTAAGGATCTTTATTTGCCCAGAATACACCTGCAATAGTAGTTGTAAAAAATGTAAAAATGAAGAGACCAATGTTTATTAAAAAACCAAACTTACTTTTCTTTTCTTCAGATTCATATTCAGAATATTGCCCGGAATCATATTCACCAGGTTGTAAAGATTCACGTTGATCCATTGTTTATAAAATAATTTTATTAGTTCTGAAAATCAAGCTTTGATTAGTTGGATTTATAAGAAGAGAGGATGGTGAATAAATAAGAAACTGCGAGTGAAATTAAAATGCAAACTTCTATCTTTAATCAAAAATCTTTTTTAATGATATTACTTTAATCATTTGAAAATGTAATTAATTCAATTGGAAGATAATTTTGGAAATAACAATGTGAATCACGGAAAAGGCGGACCTCTTTCAAAAGTCTCACCTATAATTTTTATCTTCATTTCTCTGGCAACAGTGTTTTTTTTATACCAGATAATCGGAGGCTCTATACTGTATTTGCTCGGAGTTGACTCGGAGATCAACAACGATAATCTTGTAATGACAAGGATCGTAATGACCTTTGCCCAGTTTATGTTCATTCTTGCTCCTGCCGTTTTGCTTGCTATGCTTCAGGAAAATAAGATCAAAGAAACCTTCAGATTGAAAATGCCGAAAATACAGATACTTATATTTTCTGTTATCGGAATTCTTGTTATTCAGCCTTTCCTTCAGGTTTATCTTTATTATCAGAATGAATTAATTTTTTCTCTCCCTTTCGGAAAAGAAATAATTAATCAGCTTAAGGAATTATTTGACATGATGGAATCTATGACAGCAAAACTTGTCGAAGCAAATTCCTTTCCGGAATTCATACTGGTTGTGATCTTCATTGCGGTCACACCGGCCATATGCGAAGAGTTTTTGTTCAGGGGTCTTGTGTTCCGGAATTTTGAAAAAATCATTCCCGCATCTAAAGCGATTTTTTTTACAGGCTTTTTATTTGCACTCTTTCATTTTCATCCCTTTAATATTATTCCTTTAATGATACTTGGAATATTTCTGACTTTTATTGTTTATCACAGCGGAAGTATTTATACTGCTGTTATATGTCATTTTATAAACAATTTTATTTCAGCTTTTGCCTTATACTGGTTCGGGACAGAATCAATTGATTCAAAGAAGTTGTCCGGTGATGAACAAATTCAGTTCGTTATACTTGGTATAGCTTCTCTTTTTATATTCATCGGGATAATTTTTCTGATAAAAAAATATTCTGTTTTACATGATGACAAACATAAGAATATTGACGGGCTTACAAATTTACAGAGCGCTGATGAGTAATATGGTCAAAAGAATTCTGGTGGGAATTATAGGTATCCCTCTCGTGATCTATGTTTGTTACCTGGGAGGAATTGCTTTCCTGATATTTTCTTTGATAGTTACTTCAGCTGCATCATGGGAGTTTTACTCCATGTTTGAACGAAAGGGTCTGATGCCGATGAAAATAACTTCTATTCTTGCAGCAGCAGCGGTGCTTTTGCTTTCCTATTTTATCAAAAGAGATTTTCTTCTCTATCAATATATCTTTATTGTCTTTTTTATTATGGCGGAAATTTTGCGGAAAGAAAATAAAAATCCTCTGAACCCCGTAATCGTTATATTCGCGTTGTTGTATATTACAGCTCCTTTCATTATGTTAAGTCAGTTGATAGAGAGGTCAAATTTTAATCTGGTTATTTATATTTTTGTACTCATTTGGGTCTGCGATAGTGCTGCTTACTTTGGCGGAAAAATTTTCGGAAAGCACATGCTTTCTTCGATAAGCCCCAAAAAAACCTGGGAAGGTTCGATAACAGGATTTATTTTGACAATTGGAATATCACTGATTGTTCATTTAATTTATCCTGAAAGCCTATTAATAAAGGATGCGCTCATATCAGGTTTGATTGTAGGAATTTTTTCTCAGGCAGGTGATCTGTTTGAATCACTCATAAAAAGATATTGCGGAGTAAAGGATTCATCGGAGATCATTCCCGGTCATGGCGGCATTCTGGACAGATTTGACAGCCTTATTTTTGTGGCTCCGTTAATATTTATATACTTCATCTATATAAAATAATCTTTTGTAAAATCTTCAATAGGAAAGTATTTTTGCAAACAACATCGTGTTCATTTTTATTAAAATCTTATGTTAAATAATTTTTAATTCAATTATTGTTGTTGCATTTTGATAATCTTCATTTATAAATTTAACCGCAAATAAAAAATATATAGTTGAATATTAAAGTTATTCTTATAATTTACAGAAACTAGCTTAATTTAATTTAAAATATCATTTGCATTACAACGTAAATAATTTTTAAAATCAGGAACATGAAATCTCAAAATAAGAATATTAAAGATACTAAGAATATAAAGAGCACGAAGAAGAGGAAGGAAGATGATTCCGAAGACGGCTCATGCCTGAAAGATGAGCATGAGATCGAAGAGATGCTCGAAGAGGAAATGCACGGAGAACTTGATGCGGAAGATGATGAAGAATTTATTCATAATGTAGAAGAGTTCAAAAAGGAACATTCCAAGACTAAGATGGTCACCATCTTTAATATGATCAAGAAGCCTGAGTTTCCCGATGTCAAAAAAATTGATCCGAAATCTGTCAAAGATGAACTACAAAAACTCATACTCCATTTGGATAAATTTAATATCATTGTTCACTTTCATAATGAATGTCCCGATACAGAAAAATACAGGTTTATAACCGAAGAAGTTTTTAAAGAAGCCGTGGAAGAAGACAAGAATCATCATCACGTTACTTTTTTATATGAAGATTATCATCCGGAGATGGATGATGAAGATGAAGACGAAGAATTTTTATAATCATAATTCTCCAATTAATTCTTTGGCAATTATCTTACCCGTTAACCTTTTAAATTTGAAAAAATGGCAGTCAGCAATACTATAAATAATCTTGGCTCAAGAATAATTGATTTCTCTTTAAAAGGAGTTGATGAGAAGATCTATTCTCTGCGTGACCGTGAAAATAAAGGCATCACCGTAATAATTTTTATGTGTAATCATTGCCCTTATGTGAAAGGAGTAGTTGACAGATTTGTAACTTTTCAGGAAGAGTATAAAAATAAAGGTGTTCGGCTGTTTGGAATTAATTCCAACGATCCATCCGATCATCCCGACGACTCATTTGAAAAAATGAAAGTCTTCTCTGATAAACACAAAATTAATTTTCCTTATTTAATTGATGAAACTCAGGAAACCGCACATGCTTATGATGCTGTGTGTACGCCTGATATTTATGTATATGATGAAAATAATTTTTTAAGATACCGTGGACGATTAGACAATAATTGGAAAGAAGAAGACAAAGTTACGGAAAAAGATCTTGAAAAAGCCGTTAACATTCTTCTCGAAGGAAAAGAAATTGATTTTCCGCAAATCCCTTCTATGGGCTGCTCAATAAAATGGAAGAGCTGACAACGCAACAAATACTTCACAAACATTAATCAATAATATCCTTCACAGTTCAAATCAATTCAAATCACAAAACATTTCTATTTAAATTGTAAGAAAAATTTATTTAAACTAATTTGGAAAAAGTTTTTTCAATTAAAAATTATTATGCCTAAATTAGTTATTGTCCGTCACGGGCAATCTCAATGGAATTTAGAGAATCGCTTCACAGGATGGATGGACATTGATCTTTCACCGGCAGGAGAAGTAGAAGCAAAGAAAG
>JBDSYA010000035.1:0-6456 GCA_039925865.1 Ignavibacteria bacterium | reverse complement strand
ATTTTGATTTTGATTCCCGAAAAGTATTTTTGCCAAATGAAACACTGAGGCCCCCTGACCCGCCAATTTCCGGATGTCCAATATTTTTAAATCATAATGGTGAACAGTATGTCTATGAAAACAACATACTTAACCGTGCCGAATTTCCGGAAAATCTGGATCAAGACATTGAAGACAATTATATTCTCAAAAATACACCATTGATTGACAGCGTCAAACAAGTTATAAAGGTCGCTGTAAAAGAGACTAATGATGATGTTGATTATTTTGATGAGATCAGTTTATCAGCGATCGACATTCCTCCCGGTGCAGAATTGGGCGTCACGGAGTATAATGAATTGTTAATATATTTTCCACAGGATTTTACCGGACCTAGTCATGCAGTCTTATCCGGACTAGATGTTATTGAAGAATTGAAATTTGATTCTTTATCAAAAAAAATAAATGGAACACTTAAAGATCAGTTACATTTAAAATTTTCCAATTCAAAAAAAAATATAAACAGAATACAAAATGTTGCTGACAGCGTTTCATTTATATTTGACCCGGCTCCAGATATAATGGCCATTCCAGATCCAATTAAACGTCCGGGTGGGAGGATAACAGTTTATGACTCTGATGGAAACAAGAAGGGCGATAATATATTTGCTGTCAGGGAAAAGTCTTCGATCGTTGTTATGCCTGTTGCTAAAGACATCAACACTATTGAAATGATGTTTCAAAGAGTTGTTGATCTTAGTTATGCTGTTGTAACTAAAGCGTATTTTGGTGGATATTTAAAACATGATCTTCAATTGGTTGAAGCTATTGATTTCAGCAAAGGTAATGTCACTGAACTTCTCAATAGTATAGATAAGAATTATCATGTAATGGACAGCAGTTCATTTATTGAATTAGAATTCAAGTTAGCTGTTAAATCACCGCCTGCAGGATGGAACAGGAAATATTTGTTATATGCTGCGGGAACATATAAAAAGGCTTTAAATAATGTTCCGCAAAAAAATGCTTTTGAAAATACAATTGCAAATAATTCTGTAAGTTTTTTAGAAAATAAACTTATGGATAATTTTCCCAATCCATTCAATCCCTCCACCATTATCAAATATAAATTATCCGGCTCAAGTTATGTCGAGCTTAAAATATATGATATAGTTGGCAAGGAAATCCGTACTTTAGTAAAACAAAATCAAAACTCAGGAAGATATGAAGTTAATTTCGATGCTTCCGATCTGCCCAGCGGAATCTATTTTTATAAATTATCCGCAAATGATCACATTCTTGGATTTAAAAAAATGATGTATATCAAATAATTGTTTCTGATTTTTAGTATTGAAAGCATAAGGTTTCTTTGTAAATGAAGAAGCCTTTTTGCTTTATATGAAGTAATTTCATTGAATAACCTGAATATTAGTTTTATTTTATTAAATGGATAAACAATTTCTTGAAAAGATATTTAACAACTCTGAAAACAAGAGAATTTTTATAATTGGTGATGTTATGCTGGACAGATATTTACTCGGCGATGTAAGTAGAATTTCACCTGAGGCGCCTGTTCAGGTTTTTGATATTAGGAATAGTGAATTCAGACTGGGCGGAGCAGCAAATGTTGCATACAATATTAAAACACTTGGTTCTGTACCTGAACTTATAGGTGTTATTGGAGAAGATGCTGAAGCACAACTGCTGATCAATGAAATGAATAAACTTTCTCTGAGTACCCAAGGTCTCATTACCGAATCAGGAAGACCTACAACCTGTAAAACACGGGTAATCTCTGAGTCTCATCACTTACTAAGGATTGATAGTGAATCTAAGGACGACATCAATTCATAATCCCAAAATAAAATTTTATCCTTTCTGAAAAAGTACGTAAACGAAATTGGGATAATAATTTTACAGGATTATAATAAAGGAGTACTTACCAAAAATCTTATTCATTCAGTTTCTGAATTTGCATCAAATAATAATATTAAAGTATTAGTTGATCCTAAATTTGAAAATTTTTTTGAATTTAAGAACGTTTATTTATTCAAACCTAATAAGAAAGAGCTTGAAGACGCTCTTGGAAAAAAAGCAAAAGGAAATGGTGACCTTGATAATTTTGCAACGGAATTGATGGAGAGGCTTAACTGCGAAAATCTGATTCTAACTTTGGGTGAACACGGAATGATGATCTATGAGAGTAAAAATGGAACAACAAAAAAGGAGATGATACAAACTAAAGCACGGAGAGTTGCTGATGTATCTGGTGCAGGCGATACAGTTATTTCAACAATTGCAGTTTGTCTTACCGGCGGGGCTGATGTTAAGGAATCTGCAATCATATCTAATTATGCAGCAGGTATTGTGGTTGAAGAAGTTGGTATTATTCCTATATACAAAAATATCCTGATAGATTATATTTTAAGAGAGCAGCTTAAAAAATAAATATGATACTAAATGCATCTGAATTTGAAATGTACAGGGAAAAAATTAAAAAAGAAAATTCGAAGCTTGTTTTTACCAACGGCTGCTTTGACATTCTTCATAAAGGTCACATATTATATTTGAATGAAGCAAAATCTCTCGGAGATTATTTGATATTAGGCGTAAATTCGGATTTGTCAGTAAAAAAAATAAAGGGAAATGACAGGCCGATAAATAATGAAAATGACAGGGCACTGCTCCTTGATAATCTTAAGGCGGTTGATTTTGTAATAGTTTTTCAAGAAGCTACACCTTATGAATTAATAAGTAAAATTATTCCGGATTACCTGGTAAAAGGGGGTGACTGGAAAGAAGAAGATATAATTGGATCAGATGTTGTTACTGCAAACGGAGGAAAAGTCGTCAGCCTTCAATTTGTAAAGGATTATTCTACAACGGGAATATTAAAAAAGATCACCGGCCTCTGATATACTGCCACTGAACAGGCATGCTATCTACAGCTAATAGTTTACAATGATTGAACAAAAAGAAAAAGAACCGGATAACAATATAAAAGTCAAAGCAATCCCTGAGAAGAAAAACTTTGTAAAAAGATTTTTCAAAGGTGTTTTGATCTTTTTTACAATTATAGTTCTTCTTCTTATCGGGGTTTTCATTTTCATACAAACAGATCTTTTCGATAAATGGGCTTTATCATATTTCCTGGACAAATTAAATACAACACTCGAAACAAAAGAGTCCCGCATTTATGCCGAAACGCTTGAAGGTAATTTATTTAACGGTTTCATTTTAAATAATGGAAGCATTACCGTTAAAGGTGATTCACTGATAAAGTTTGCCTCCATAAAAGCTGATTACGATATTTTCAAAATATTAGATAATGGAATTTCACTTCAGACACTTGTAATTACAGATCCGAAGATAATCCTGACTGAGATTAGGGATAAGGAAAATAATCTTAAACTGAATCTTCTGTATTTACTTGAATCGGAAGAGAAAGATCCCGATACTTCCAAATTTGAATTTGACTGGGATATAACAGCAGAACATGTAGTAATTCAAAACGGCAATATACGAATCTTCGGGGAAAATACTTCACGACGATCTTTATCGGATCTTGTTATGGAGAAGCTTGATACATTTGATTTGAAAAACTTTGAGATGAGTCAGTTCTTTCTCGATATGGGAGTTAACTATTTCAGAAGCTCGAAAGATGTCGATGTAAAAAGTATAAGCTTTATGACTAATTCGGATTTTGATGTTAACAAACTTTCATTTTATGCAAAAATAAATAAAGAAGATACTTCCACTTTAGTACAAAATCTTTTTTTTGAGACACAGAGATCAAACCTGAAAATAAATGAACTGTTCATAAATCCTTTCAATCCATTTGAACCAATTGTTTATGAAGAATTTAAGGACAAATACACTAACATTGATCTTGATATAAAACAATTTAACTTTGCTGATCTGATTTTCTTTTTCCCCGGAGTAGATTTTTTGGACAGCACGGCAGCATTAAATTTGAAAGCACATGGAATATACAGCGAATTGCTGATAGACAATTTAGACCTTAAAACTCCCAACTCAGATCTTTCCTTTTCAGGAAAAATAAAAAACCTTGATAACCCTTCACAAATTTATTTTGATATTCAGGGAAAGAATATTGAAATAGAACCAAATGATACAAGGCTGGTTGTTCCCGGTCTTGATATTCCTGATTTCAGAAGGTTTGGAAGATTTATTATCCCTTCACTGACTTATGTAGGAGTGCCGGAACGGTTCAATACTGATTTTGATATAAGATCGGCTGCAGGTAATGCAATTGGAAAACTTTATTTTGACCTCACACAAAATACTCCAAGATACAAAGGTGATTTTTCTGTAAGCAGACTTAACATAGGGAAGATCGTTAATGATAAAACTTTGGAAAGTGATATAACAGGCGACTTCATTGTTGATGCAAGAGGTTTTGATTACAGAACAGCAACAGGAAAAGTCAATTATGGTATAAGCCGGACAAAATTTTTACAACAGAATATTTCTAGATCAGACGGCCATCTTAATTTCAATAACGGTAATGTAAATCTCGATCTGTCTTACTTTTCTGATGCTGTCAAAACAAAATTATCCGGAAAGATGAATTTGAAAAATCCGGAAAATTTGGTTTATGATCTCAAAGGAACTGCCTCAAATTTAAATATTGCTGCATTTACAAAAGATAACTCGCAAAGGAGTAATCTTAGTTTTGATTTTGATGTCAAAGGCCGGGGCTTAGATCCGAATAATATGGGCGGCAGTTATAAATTCAAAATAAATCCTTCTTCATTTGCAGATCTTAATATTCCTGCAACACCGCTGGATATAAAGGTCGGCCAGGAAGGCAGTATAAAAACACTTGCAGTAAACTCTAACTTTGCAGATGTTGCAATAGAAGGTGTTTTTAATTTTAATACATTGGCAGATGTAATCAGCAATAACATTGACAAAATTTCTTCAGAACTGGAAATAAATAATGACACACTAAATCCCGCAATTGGTTATGAAAAAACATTTTCTTCCGTCTGCAAAGATTTGAATCTCAAATATACTTTGAATGTAAAAGATCTAGCTTCCCTCAACACATTTACCGGCGGAGATACCATAAATTTCAAAGGAAAACTAAAAGGTAATATTAGTGACAGCTGCGGCGTATTTTTATTCAGCTCAAAAGGAGTTATAAATAATTTTAGTTATGGTGATTCTTTATTCATGACAAAAGATTCATTATTGCTGGACATAAACATAAAAAATGATATCACAGGCACACGGCTGACTAAGTTTGAAGCTAATGCAGATATTTCCACTAATAAAATAATCTTCAGTAAACTTTTGCTTGATACAACTAAAATTAATTTTAATTTCTTTGACAATAAAAATCATTTTTTGATCACGACGGGTAAAGATACTTCGGTAAGACTTTACACCGAAGGCACACTGGAAGATTCCCTGCTGGTTCATTTTGATTCGCTGGCTTTAAGATATCAGGATTTTTTACTTACAAACAATAAAGATCTTTTGGTTAAATATAATACTGATGAAGAAAGTGAAAAAATAGAATTCAGGCAATTCAGCCTCAACAATTTAAACCAAAAGCTTACTGTGGAGGGTCATTACTCTTTGAATGACACCAGTAATATAAAAATACTTGCTAATAATGTCAGGATCTCAACATATCAGAAACTTTTTGATAAAGAAGTTGATACAACAAATATAATTTCCGGCAATCTCAGAAGAATGGAAATAATATTCAACGGTACAATCGAAGATCCTGATATTCATGTAGAAGCCAACTCAGATGTATTAAGACTTGGTGGAACAAGGATCGGAAGACTTGATGCTTTTATAAATTACAATGATGATAACCTTGTACCTGATATTGCTTTTTTTAATATTAATAATTCAGGAAGTTTTAAACTGACCGGAAATATTCCTTATTTGAATCCTTTGATAGAGGAAAATAATGACAGCATAGTCAGGATAACTAAGATCGCAGACAGACAAGTAAATATTAATGCCGTTGCTAAAAACTTTCAGTTAAAAGTGTTACAGCAGCTTCTTCCCTATACTACGAATTTAGAGGGAATACTTGATGGAAAGATCAGTCTGATCGGAACTCCGGAGAAGCCGCTTTTAACGGGTGATATGGATGTAAGCAGAGGTAAATTTTATGTGACAATTAATAAAATGAATTACAATTTTAATGCGAAACTTTCTACAAGCGACGAAAGGCTTCTTATAAATGATTCAAAAATGTTTGTAGCTGATGAACCAAACAGGTTCATCACGACAACCGGCTATATTGATTTCACAAATCTTACTATCAATGATATAGAGCTTGATATGAGAGGTGATGTAAAAGCATTTGACAAAGATAACGGACAGACAGAGCTGGGAATATCAGGTGATCTTTACATAGGCAGCGGTTCACCTCAGCTTAATTTAAAAGGAAATTCAGACAGATTTGATCTGACGGGAAATTTAATACTG
>JBDSYA010000034.1:0-7437 GCA_039925865.1 Ignavibacteria bacterium | reverse complement strand
TAATTGTCTTCAATGTCTTGATCCAGATTTTCCGGAAATTCGGCACGGTTAAGTATGTTGTTTTCATAGACATACTGTTCACCATTATGATTTAAAAATATTGGACAACCGGAAATTGGCGGGTCAGAGGGCCTCAGTGTTTCATTTGGCAAAAATACTTTTCGGGAATCAAAATCAAAATATTTTGTAGTGCTGCCAAACTGATTTGAAACTGTTACGCCTATTATAAAATCAAGTGGGCTTGAGACATTTCGGATCCCGGTTTCAGGATTACATAAAGAATCATAAAAATAACATGTGTACCTGTTTTTAAAATTATAATTGGTGATGTAAAAGTTATTACCTTGTGGAAATTTTTGTATTCCGGGTATAGGCACATTACAAGTGTTTGTAGAATCACATACTTTTATGAACCAGTTATAATTTAAATTAGAGCCTGTGGCATTGCAGGTTATGAGCAAATTTTCTCCTCTGAACAAATACCTGTCAGGAAGATTTTTTGTAAAGCCCGTAACCATCGGAGCAGCTAATGGGTCAGGATTTATAATTCCGGTTTCTACGGCAAACCAATACATTAGAGATGCAGTTGACCGGATCGCGTGATTGAAACAATAATTCGCTTCAGTATAAACATCGGAAATGTTTGGAGGAGTCGGACCAAGCTGTTGATAATAATTATTTAATATAGGATAAGTTCCTCCCGGCAAATTGTTATCACCAAAATGCTGCTGTGGAATTTCATTGCAATCCGGCCCGCTTGGATAGTGATCTGCAACCTGGTTTGTAGTATACACTAGATATCTGATTGGATCATCATCAGCTCCGTAAGGCTGTATAAATCCGCCGGCATTTTTTGCGGTCTGCCAGTTGAAAGCTAAGTAAGCTCCGTCATCAATGTAATTATGATAACAGTCCCCTCCATCAAAATCACGAACATGAACATCATTGTGTGTATGTGCCGGAGTACTATTATCTCCTAAGTGATGAGCAATTCTTCCCAAAACTTCAAACACAATAAGATCGCGGAATCCATTTGAAACATGTCTCTCTTCTCTTATGAATTCAGTCTGTCCCAGAAGATTAGTAACACTTTCCAGCCAAAGCATATTTGTTTTATAAAAATTGATTAATCCCCGGGTGTGATAACTCCAGCGATATATCCTTCCGTCGGCTGCTATTATCTCAATAAATCTCCTTGCTCCATATCCATTACCCGTCCATGTAAACCATTGTCCGTCAATAAATCTTTTAACTTTTGTGAAGGAGTTTGGAAAATCAAAATCAATTCCGCCTATGTTAAGAGTTGTTAAGCTGTTATCACCACCTGTTCTATTATCGCCATCCCAGAAGTGTGTGACGCTTGCAGCCCAGTTGAAAGGACCTCTTATATCAAATACAACATCTTCTCTATCTTCTGCGTATGCACCATTTGTAATAGTCCCGACCTGCCATGGCCGGGTCCCATAATCAGTCATTGTTCCTATTCTATTTTGTAAAACTGAAAAATCTATAGCAGGAAATTTATCTTTTAACAACTTCAGAGCTTCAATGCAAATATACATATGAACACTCTCAGCATATGAATCTGAATCGCTTATTGTATTTATTGATGAAGGTGGTTTATACGAAGTGCTGTTGTCTGCATTAATACTTGTATGTGTTAATAAAATAATGCTGAACAATATTGTGAAAACTATTTTAGACATAATAATTTTATTAAGTGGTTTTTAAAAATGTATCAATCTTATTGATACTTGAGTTCAGGAAGAGATAATATCTCTTTCTTAAATCAGCCACCGGCAGTTTATTTTCCTGCCTCTTATATTATGTCGCGTTGGTATTCTTTTCGTATAATTTTATTGCTGTCTTTTAAAAATTTAATCCGACATTTCCAATAAAGACAGGGGTTTTAAAAAAGTCTTTTCTTATCAGAGTGAATGGAAATCTTATTTCGGCTCCTATAGTATTAAATTTATTCAGATGAATATCAAACTTCATACTTACCTGCGGATTTACTTTTATTCCATCATCACTGTAAGTTCCTATATTTATACCCGCACCAATTAACAATTCGGTACGATCATTTGCAGGTAAAATATTATAATGTCCGCTTGCTGCAAGTATCAGAGTTAATTCATAAAGGTTAGCAGAACTGCTTAAATAAAATTTGTTTTTAATGTACCTGAGGTATTCAAGGTAAACTGTCCACAGGTTCTCATAACGCGGAGCAAATCCGGCACCTCCTGAAATTCTGTTCTTGAAATTATTATCTGATTTCAAATAAACTTTTTTCCCATTAACATCATTTATAATAAAACCTGGAATTTCTGATTTGTATTGTTGTAAATAAGATCCTGACTTTAGTAAATCTTCATTGACATTAAGTAACCCAAATTGCTGTGAATACAAAACATTATTATTAATATTTAAAAAAAATATCAACGCAACGATTAACTTTTTCATATTTTTATTTTAGTTTAAATTTGTGATTAGAAATTGATATTATTTGTTCGGTGGCCAAATACTTCACAGTATAATATTTTTATTTTCTAACCCTGCGTATTTATGTAAATGTCAGCATCAACTCTATTACCTCCTTTGAGATCAATTTTAAGATGACCTTGTTTAATTGAATACAAAATATTACAAAGGTCAAAAACTTCCTAATTGTAAAATGTGCGATTTGTGAAAAAATTTATTCTTAGGGATTAAAAATAACAGAAGGTTAAAGAAGGGGAGTATCAGATTAAATATTATGCGTAAAAAAAGAGGAGTTCATAATTTGAACTCCTCTGTCTAAAAAATATATATTTTAAAAATCTGCTACATTATAGAATAAAAAAACATTACTACTTTACCAACAGCATTTTTTTTGTATCAACTACAATTCCGTCTGCGATGAGCTTATAAAAATAAATACCGCTAGCGAGATTGCTGCCGTCAAACGTGGCCCTATATTCGCCGGCATTCTGCTTTGCGCTTACTAAAGTACTCACTTCATTACCAAGCACATCATATACTTTCAATGAAATATTCCCGGCAGAAGATAACTGATAACTGATAACTGAAACAGGATTGAACGGATTCGGAAAATTCTGATTTAACATGTAACCAATGGTCCCGTTAATGTTATATATTTTAGTAATCTTATCGACAATAAATTTATAATATCCTGCAGGGGCAGTCAACGGCTTTGTTATTGTCCTGCCGCTAACCGATGTAGCTGAAACATAATAGTATACTTTGGTTCCCCATGGCTGAGCCGGAATGGAAACCTTAAAGGTGTCACCTGAAGACATTGCCATCGCAAGCTGGCTGTAAGCTGCTGTAGTATCCGTTCTCCAGAAAACTTTTGCATTACCTACGCCGCTTTTAGTTTTGATATAAGATTTAACTTCATAAGGAACAGTTGTATTGAAAGTATTAGAAAGTTTAGGATATGAGAAGAAAATTGGTTCAGCAACTCCTATCTCTTTTGTGATGCAATGGATTGCTCCAAGTGCCGAAATCATTCCGCTGCAATTGATACCAACAACTCTGTATCCCGGAAGATTATCTCTGTAAATTCTTAGCGCTGTTGTATCCTGAGCTAACCCGTAAATCGGAACTATGACAGTCTTATTGATAAAAACTGAATTGGTATAAGTGTAATAATTTGCTGAAGGAGGATATTGACCAGATGAGCTTGGCGGCATAGGTATTCTTACAACTTTATAAGGTCTTCCATAACAAGTTTGAAAATTATTTAAAACATACTGTAAGTTGGCTTCGATCTGTGGACCGTCTGCAACACCTGCAGGATATTGGCCTACTAACAAAGTTTCTTCATCTATTAATTTGATGTGCATATCAATATGGTGTATATTATCATAAGGAAGTGTATTCATTTTAATGTAACGATTTATTCCCATATACTTCCTCATAATAGTATCTATCTGAGCTTCGGTCTTACCGGAATTTTCATCTGTAATAAGACGTGATGAAAATCCTGTACCGTTGCCATCAACCATAAAGTTTCCGCCGGTGCCGATAAGATCGTTTGGAGCCTGAGTAGTCTGATAAATAGGTAAAGATGTATAATTTGAAAATCCAACAGAAACATTGTCATCCAATGGCCTTGGCCTGTTATAGATCCAGTCAATAAGTTTCAGACTGTCCGCAATGCCCGAGTAAACTGCCCATGGACCGTAATCTCTGCACCAAACAGAATTAAATGATGTGATAATAAATTTTAAATTTACGAGAGGCACTCCGCCGCTTGTCAGATAACTTCTGACGGAATTTGAATCAGAGCATACAATAAATACCAGTCCTTCATCCTGAGCGTAGTCTACAATCTGCCTGATAATAGATGTGTATGAAGTCCATGCTACGATTATTCCCTGTACTTCTTCCCACTCAGCCATTGTCCTGACTGGAGTCGGCGGGGGAGTTATAAAATCTGAATTTGCAAATGGCGGTTTATAATTTTTATATAATTCTTTTTCGCTTCCATTCATAAAATGTGGAAGGTCTTGTGAGTATAAATTTGCTGCAAATAAAAAACTTATTAACAACAGTAGTAACTTTTTCATATTTTAATATTAATTATTATTCTGATTGATAATTGATAAACTCAAATTTTTATATTTTTATCTAAGTATGGATTTTCTGTATTTAAATAATTAGCAACGTAATCTTCAACTGCTTCTTTGACAGGGGTGATGTCCTTTTTAAAACCGACGCTGCGCAATTTGCCTATATCAGCTTTTGTATAATACTGGTATTTTTCTTTTAAAATTTCAGGCATTTCAAAGTACTCAATATTTTCTTTCATATCGAGTGCATTGAATATCGGTTTGATAAGATCATTAAAGCTGTTGGATTCACCTGTGCCAATATTGTAGATACCGCTGACAATTTTATTTTCCATAAAATATAATGTCATATCAACCGCATCTTTGACATACAGGAAATCCCTGCTTTGCGCGCCGTCTTTATATTTTTTGTTTGATGATTTAAACAATAATGCTTTCTTGCTTTCTATTACCTGCTGATAACACTTGTTTACAACGCTTCTCATCTCACCTTTATGATATTCGTTAGGACCGAAAACATTGAAGTATTTTAAGCCGACAATTTTATCAAAAACACGGCTTTTTTTCGCCCAAAGATCAAACATGTGTTTTGAATATCCATATGCATTCAACGGACGAAGAGTATTCAGTTTGTTCTCATCATCTTCATAACCGTTTGCACCGTCACCGTATGTGGCTGCTGATGAAGCATAAATAAATCTGATGTCATTATCGATTGACTGTTCGCAAAGATACTTTGTGTATTCAAAATTATTTCTGAACAAATAATTAAAATCTTTTTCAGTGGTCGAACTGCAGGCTCCGAGATGAAATATTGTATCTATCTTTATCTTCTGAAAAAATCCTGATGAGATCATGTGTCCAAAATCTTCCTTGTCAAATACATCTGCATATTTTAAGGATACAAGATTCTTCCATTTATCATTTTCACCGAATTCATCTACTACGACTATGTCTTCTTCGCCGAGCTGATTCAGTCTCCATATCAAAGCACTTCCAATAAATCCCGCGCCGCCTGTTACAATTATCATATTTAATTTTAAATTCTAAATTTTAATTTTTAAATGTAAATGAATACCAACATATTTATTTTCTATGCTTTGAATTTAAAGAAGACTATAAATGTCTTTTAATTAGAAATAATTTTTTTTGCTGTACTTTATAATTTTTTTACAACTGTCATTTAGCAATGGAGAATAAAGAATTACGTTCCTGAAAATTTCAATCATTGACTCGGGAATATATTCATGTGATATATCATTTCTTAATTTCCTTATCACTGCAAATTCTTCCGCGCTGGAAATCAAATTGTTTTTTTCTGCTCTGTTTAATCTGTCCCGCATTGTTCCTTCATCTTCAAGATTTATCTTGTCGATCGTTCTTAAAATTTTCTGCATAATAAAATCGCTTAATCTCGAAAATCTTGAAGTTAAAACATCCATTTTTTCGAATTCCTTTTCAGCAAAACTACCTTTGGTATTTATTGATTTACAAACTCTTAATGATTTGCTTAATGAGGCATTCATCAATTTAATTTTTTCAAGATCTTCCTCAAGTAATTTAATCAACGGCTCATTCATAGCATTAAACTTCCCTTGAGAGAGTTTTCAATGAACAAATTTTTATCTTTACCATTATAAATTACTATATCAATTTTTTGCTCATCAATCTCTTTAATTATTTTGCTGTAAATTTTATATTTATCTCCAAAGGTTAATTTTTGGGAAATTATTATAAGGTCAATATCGCCTCCACGTTTTGTATCATCCACCCGGGATCCGAATAAATGTATTTTTGCATTTTTGTCTAAGGAATAAACTGCATTTTTTATTGTCCTTATTTCAAGGTCTTTCAGTCTCATAATTAATGTGTCACTTATTTAATTTTTACTTCTTTTAATGTCTTAAATAAATTTTCATTATTTAAGATCTCATGTATAAATTTAAGATTATTCTTCCATCCGATCCAGAAAATTTTTTCATAAGCATCTTCATAATTCATCCAGTCGTATTCAGAGTGTTCATCAGATAACTCAGCTTCTCCTTCTTCAGCTTCAGCAAGAAAAAGAGGAACGAGATGAAGTTCGTCATCATTCATTTCATAAAAAACATTTACTTTATCAATCACATAAATATGCCTTGCAGAAAGCCCGGTCTCTTCCCGCATTTCCCTGACAGCCGTCTCGTATGCCTTCTCATCCTTTTCAATTTCTCCTCCGGGTATTGACCAGATGCCTGGATATTTTTCATCGTCAGCACGCTTAAGAAGCAGAAACATGTACTCATTCTTAACTTTCCTGTAAACAAAAACCTCTACTATTTTTGAAACGATCTCAGGCATTTAATACAATTATCAATTAACAATTAACAACTAACAACTTTCCCATCAGCAATTGATCATTGATAATTAATAATTGATAATTGTATCAGTGCGCTTCAAACCAGCTGTCACCAACACCAACTTCCACCTCCACGGGCACAACAAGTTTCATTGCATTCTTCATTCTATCAATTACTATTTCCTTAACTTTTTCAATTTCATTTTTCTTTACTTCAAATACAAGCTCATCATGAACCTGTAACAGCATTTTTGATTCTAAATTGTTTTTCCCGAATTCATTGTAAATATTTACCATAGCAATTTTGATCATGTCTGCAGCTGTTCCCTGAATAGGCATGTTAATCGCTGCGCGTTCATTCTCGGCGCGTGCAGTTGCGTTTTGATTGTTGATCTGTTTCAAATATCTTCTACGTCCCAGCAGAGTTTCAACAAAACCATGTTCATGTGCAAACTTTTTTGTTCGTTCCATATAATCACGAACTTTTGGATATTCGCGGAAGTATCGTTCGATTATATCTTT
>JBDSYA010000033.1:0-3423 GCA_039925865.1 Ignavibacteria bacterium | reverse complement strand
GGAGTGATATTTCTGATCATAGCTCTTTATTTTGTATGGAGATCTTTCTATAAAATGAGAATTGTAAAGATCTGAAATCTTAGAAATACTTAGAATTAAAAAAGGTGTTCAGTAATGGACACCTTTTTTTTTGGTAATTCGGATTATAAAAGTTGGTTTTATGAAAAACTTGATGAACTATGATACTTCTTCGAAAAATTTTTTGATTATTTTATCAATAACATTCTTTTAGTCAACTTTGCAACTCCATTCAGATAAATTGTATAATAATAAATTCCGCTTGAAGAATTCGATCCATTAAATAAAGTAATGTGTTGACCGCTATTCTTAAATTCGTTTACAAGAGTTGTGATTTCCTGACCCAATAAATTATATACTTTTATTGTTACTAACCCGGAATTGTTTAACTTATATTTTATATTTGTTGAAGGGTTAAACGGATTTGGGAAATTTTCCATTTTTATTTCATTCTCATCATTTATGTTTTCTTTAAAACTACTATTTTCATTTTGGAAATTATCTATTGTATAAACTATATTACCTGCGCTATCGTACTTTTGGGCTGCCCAATATGAATTATTCCCATTCCAGCCCATTACTATTAGCAATGGTGTTCCATCTCTGTAGAGTTCTAAATTTGCCCATTTTTCAAGTGGGAGTTTCTCCTGATATTCTGTTATGAAAGATGGAATGAATGTTCTTGTTATTTGTCTTCCTTAACCATTAATATTTTGTTTGTATTGAACATAACTAAAACCGTTGAGTGCTCCTTGACACGTCCCCGCAACAAATATTTCTCTTTTCGAATTTATCTTTATTGATGAAGCTTTGTCGTCGACACTGGTGGAAGATGTATCCGAGTAATTATAATATTCAACTTTTTTTGGCCATGCATATTCGGCAGTATTCTTTTTATATTTTATGGTTGCGAAGTCTAGCCCGTTGCTTAAATTTATATTATCGAAATTGTAAACATAACCCGATACATATACATTGCCTGAATTATCAGTTGTAGCAGAGGTTGCAATATTGTGATTTGGCAACGAACTGTTTTTGAATCTTTTTTCCCAGATAACATTTGCCTGATTATTAGAGTCGATGTCATATTTGATTGTTAAATATTCTGATGTCGCTCCCGGAAAACTTATGTTATCGATAATTCCTGTTACAATGGATCGGGTTTTAGAAAGTTGGTGATCTGATTCATTAAGTAAAATGAGACTTGTAGGTTTTTCGCTTCGGCCCGGAATGTTGTGAATTAAAACATCATCTATACTTCCATTATTTTTACTATAGGTCAAAAACATTATATCATTATAATTGATACCTATCTGATCTGAATAACCCACTACATATGCGTTTCTTTCATCGAGCTTAATATCTGTAGCAACATCATCCCAATTAGAAGCTGAAAACACAGTCTGCCAGATAGGAACTCCTAAATTAGAATATTTACTTGTGATGTAGTCTTTGCCGGTTAGTATGTTTGTGAGGTAACCGGTTATGAAGATATCATTAATTTCCCCGTCAATTGGGTTAATAGTAATTTCTATTCCCATACCTTTATCATCGCCTAGATTTGGAATGGTTCTATGCCAAACAATCTCACCTGATGAATTAAAATATATTGTGATAATATCGTTGATTAATGTTGCATTGCTATACACATAATCAGTTACAACTACATTTCCGGCTATATCGACAGCAAGATCTAATCCTCTGTCGATTCCGGCTGGATGAGAAAACATTTTTGAGAATATCTGCACATTACCCTGATACTTTTTCAATTAATATATCAATTGATTCTGTTGCTTCATTGTATGCATTTCCTGTAACATATAAATTATTAGCGCTGTCCAAATATGTTTTAAAGGGATAATCATTTGTTATTTGTGAGCTGCTTGTGTTTATGTTTAAAAAGAAAATACCAAAAAGTATTATTATTGTTTTCATTTTAGTTGAATTTATTTTATCAAAATTAATTTTTTTGTATTGATTAAAACAACATTTATGAAGATTGAATAGAAATATATTCCTGAAGACATTCCTTGCGAATCAAAGAGGACTTCGTATAATCCCGGGTTTTGTTTCTCTTTTACTAATACTGAAATTTCTTTTCCTTCAAGATTATATAATTTTAGATTCACATTTGAAGAATTTTTGATTTGATATTTTATTACTGTTGATGAATTAAAAGGATTAGGGAAATTTTGAAATAATGAAGAGTTCGAAGGAATTGTATTATTATTTGCTTTGATAAATACTAAACCTCCGTTAGTAGTTTTAAGTATCGTTCCAAAATCTCCAACTATGTAAGCTGTATTTAAATTTGTTATAAATACGTCTGATAAAACATTAAGGGTTGTGCGTATCTGCGCAATCCAATTTAACCCTCCATCAGTAGTTCGGGTGATATCACCATCACCTCCAACAACAAATCCATTGGTATTATTGACAAATGAAAGCCCATTCAAAAAACCGGAAACATTGATTACTTGATTTACCCAATTAAAACCTCCATCAGTTGTTTTTCTAATTCTACCGGCTACTCCGCAAGCATAACCTGTTGAGGTATCAGTAAATATTATATCATATCCACCTACATTTGTTATTTGTAACCAGTTTGTTCCGCCATTAATTGTTTTCCTTATACTACTGCTTGCACATATAAATCCCGTGTTTGAATTTAAAAAAAATATTGAGTTAAATCGATCCGAAGGAGTGCTTGTTTGCAATTCCCAATTTACTCCTCCATTTATTGTTCTAAGTATTGTATTATTATTACCCACAACTGTTCCAGTATTTAAATCAGAGAAATAAAGTTGATCTAAAATATTTAATACTGGAGTACTAATCAAAGTCCAATCTCACCTGCATTTGTAGTCTTTAACACAGTCCCGGACCATACAGACTGTGAGTTTATAGTGATGGGAATGTATAGCGTTATAGTTATTAATATTAATGCAGATAGAATAGTAATTTTATTTTTCATAAGTGAACTTTGTTTAAATCAGCAGTGCTTTTATATTTTATTTACATTTATTCTTCGGGGTTGCATCAAATTATAAATTGTCTGTTAAATTTCCAAATGGTAAGAAATTGTATTTGTGAAAATTTTTGTGGCACAAAAGCTTTGTGATTCTCATATGTATTATAGGAAGTGAACCTCAAACAAGATGGGAAGTCTATAGAGGCATTGGAATTCTCTTCTACTCAATCATTCTATAAAATGAGAATTGTAAAGATCTGAAATTTAAAAATATTTAGATTGAAAAGGTGTTCAGTGATGAACGCCTTTTTTTTTTGGTTAAAAAATGAAAATCAGCAGAAAAATCCAAACAGGTCTGTCACGGTCTTTCCACACTTACAGATTCCTCCAAGTTATTTACTAGATTTGAACATCGATTTCTGACATATTAATCA
>JBDSYA010000032.1:0-4717 GCA_039925865.1 Ignavibacteria bacterium | reverse complement strand
GCATCAGGATCATTAGCTTATAACTTTACACCTGCTGCAAATACAGCGTACGGAAATAATCAGATACAGGTAGATATTTCACCTGCGCGATTTGCTGTTTACAGCGGCGACGTGGATCAGGACGGAGTTGTAGATGCAACGGATGCATCATTAGTGGATAATGATGCTCTTAATTTCATAACCGGTTATGTAATGACTGATGTTGACGGAAATAATTTTGTTGATGCCAGTGATGCATCAATAGTTGATAACAATGCTTTAAATTTTGTGGCATTGAGCAGGCCTTAACAAAAGTTTTTTAAGTCGTAATTCATTGTAAATATATATCCGGTACAAAAATTTACTCCTGAAAAGTATTTTGTACCGGTTTTTTTATGTCGAAAATAACTTCATTCAGAACATTTCTCATTTATTTTCCTGAAAAAATATCGAATAATCTTTAAACCCTTAGATTACAAATAATTTTCTTCAAGAAAGCCGGAAATTCTTCAGAACAATAAAAAAACCTTTACTTGTTCACCGGTATCTTTACTCATATTTTTAAAAAGAATTTTAAAATACGATTTATACAAAAAATTATTTCAATAAACTTTTTACAATTTCTTCAACAAGTTAGTAATACTGTTTCTAATGTTTACATCGACAGTTTTTTCACAGAGCATAATCAATACTCTGGGCACAAGCGGATTATTTTAATCAAAGGGCGATGAGATCATAGATGCAAGCATGCGGTAATAGCCGATAACAATGCATATAACTTTGTAAGTAAGGTCACACCATATCTTAATATCAATTTGAAAAATTTGGTAAAAGAGTAATATTAGTTAAAAAGCCGGTTGAGAAGATCTTCCGGCTTTTTATGATTTTAAAATTTGATTTTTAGCAGTGTGTGTGTTCATTTAATTATTTACACCATTAATTATGGATTTTTTACAAAATGTTTTGAAGTTTGTTCAAAATAATTACTTCAAAATCATCATCTTCTTTGTCATGACAAAATCTTTCGAACTGATCCTGTAAAAGTAAATTCCGCTTGACAGATTATCGGCATCGAACGTAACTGAATAATATCCGGCAGTTTTTATTTCATTGACCAATGTTGACATTTCTCGTCCCGATAAATCATACAAAATCAAACTAACTTTACCGTTAGTGGGAATGTCATAATCTATCTTAGTAGTTGGATTGAATGGATTCGGATAGTTTTGTGATAAGCTACAATCAGTTGGTATTCCCACATTGACATCACTTGTTAGATTAAAAAATTCAGAGTTACCATTAAAATCAATTTGCTTCAGCCTGTACCTATATGTTCCTGTATTCAAATTTCTGTCAGTGAAGGAATAATATTTTGATAAAGTTGTTGTACCGTTTCCCTCGACAAAATAAACTTTCTTCCAGTTAGAGAAAAGTTGACCGTTTATTACAGATCTTTCAATATCAAATCCTGAATTATTTACTTCATTTGTTGTAGACCAGTTAAGAGTGATGAAATTTCTGTTAACTACTGAGGTAAAATAAGATAATTCAACCGGAAACATAAAGTCCATATAATGTTTATCAGGAGTTGTAATTTCCGTATTTATGATGTTGACATTTGCAAAAATCTTTGTGGAATAATCAGGGTGGCTTAAGTTTCTCCAGTTCATGCTTTCAAACGGTGTATCAATTGTCGGGGCAGTCGTAGTTACTCTCATGTCTGCCACATACACAGCTCTTCTTGTAAGATTATAGCCATTTCCCGGATCCGGGAATTCATTTCTCTGTAAATTCAAAATAAAATATGATCCATTACGAATTACCGAGGGATTTCTCGGTCTTAAGTTTTCAGGTAAGTCTGATGAGATTATTTGATAAGTCAAATTTCCTCCGTTTGCAATACTTGTGTCGACTTCAAAACAGTATTGACCGCCTGAATATTCGAAATAAGATGTATCAGCGCTCCAAAGATAAATCCTGAAATTAAATGCATTTGGGCCGGAAGAGCCGCAATAAAAACAAGTTGCTACTATTCCATAGGCCGGCGATTGAGCGTAAACTGAATTATTCACTGAGCCTGAGAGGAAAAGCATTGCGCAAATATAAAATTTAATTTTCACTGCAAAAGTTAGATGTTATAATTTAATAGAAATCATATCACACTTAAAATTATTTCGTTAATAATAATCAGTATTTAATTACTTCAAAACCATCATCTTCCTAGTCATAACAAAATCTTTCGAACTGATACTGTAAAAGTATATTCCGCTCGGCACATTGAACCTAACTGAATATTATCCTGCAGTTTTTGTTTCCTTGAACAATGTTGACATTTCTCGTCCCGATATATCTATAAAATCAAACTAACTTTTCCGTCAGTGGGAATGTCATATTCTATCTTAGTAGTTGGATTGAATGAATTAGAATTTCATAAGAACAAGCGAGATTTCAAAACTTAGAACATTTTTTTCAGATAGTCAATACAGACTTAGTTGAGTTGGTTGAATGTGGTTGAATAAGGTTGTAATAGTTGAGTTGTTGATTGTTCAATTATTAGTTCAGGCGACTGAAATCACAGACGGGAATATTGAAACATACAATTTTGAATATTACGGAACAATTGAAGATGCAATTAAATATCACATCTCAAGAGATAAAAACTTTAAGCTAAAGACCGGCTTTTCAAAGGAAAGAGAAAAAGAGCTAATGGGAAAATGTAAGAGAAATTAATAGTTTTTTAAATGATTTGACAGGAATTGATATTTAAAATTTGTGAATTACTATCTCCAACAAAAATTGAAATATCAGATACCATCCTTTCTAGAGATGGCTTTTTTTATTTAAGAATCATTCCTATTATAGACTCAAATTATTGACCAGAGAATATTTAAAAATCCTGAAAACTCAAATGAAAAAAATACATTTAATAATTGTCTCTGTCGTTTTGACATTCTCAATCCCTTCCTTAGCTCAGTATCCCGATCCGGCGTTAATTGGTTACTGGCAAAACTGGAATGATCCGCAGTGTCCATATATTACGCTGACTCAAATTGACACGAGTTATAATATCATTCCTGTCGCATTTGCAGTTCCGGTTTCGGGTACCACTTATAATATGACCTTTGTTCCCGAAGGCATTTCATCAATGACATTTAAAAAACAAATTGATACAATGCATATTAAAGGAAAGAAAGTTGTAATCTCAATCGGCGGGGCAAATCATACTGTTTTATTAAATGATACTAACCAGAGAAATACATTCATTTCGTCGATGATGACAATAATTAACACGTATGGTTTTGACGGAATCGATATTGATCTTGAAGGAAGTTCGCTCTCTATCAGCGGAGGAACGATCACTAATCCGGTCGATGCAAAAATTATTAATCTCATTTATGCAATCAAAAAAATTATGGATTCGTACAGAGTTCAGTTTGGAAAAAGAATGCTTCTGACTATGGCTCCTGAAACTGCATACGTCACCGGCGGCATGTCTGCTTACGGTGGAATATGGGGAGCGTATCTTCCTGTAGTTAACGCGTTACGGGATTCGATTGAAGTTTTACACATGCAGTTATATAACAGCGGCAGTATGTACGGCATAGACGGAAATATTTATAACCAGGGAACAGTGGATTTTATTCTGTCACAAACCGAAGCAGTCATTAATGGTTTTAATACTGCTGGCGGATACTTTACGGGATTGAGAGCGGATCAGGTTGTTGTTGGATTACCTGCATGTACAATGGCTGCGGGTGGCGGCTATATTATTCCGGATTCGGTTAAAGCCGCAGTTAATTATCTACGAGGTATTTCATCTAAACCTGCACGGTATATTTGTTTGAATGCTTATCCTGCATTAAGAGGTATGATGGATTGGTCGATCAACTGGGATAAAGTTGCTACCTGTGGAGGAGTATATGAATATGCGAATAGTTTTAATAATATTTTCAGGCCTTCAAAGAATGTATTTCTCTATGCATTCATTCAGGGATTTTATAACCCGGCAACAAATCTAATGCGTGCTGATACTGTAAAAATTATTTTGAGGGATACTATCGCGCCATATACTCTTATAGATTCTTCAAAAGCGTTATTAAGTACTGACGGTTCAGCAACTTTTAATTTAACAAGGGCACAGGACGGGAATAAATATTATTTGATAATTAAACATAGAAACTCAATCGAAACATGGAGCAGCTCGGGAATTGTTTTTTTATCAAATTCATTAACTTTTAATTTCACAACAGCTTCAAGCACAGCTTACGGAAGCAACCAAATCCGGATTGATCTTACTCCTGTGAGGTATGCGATTTACAGCGGCGACGTTAATCAGGAAGGAGTTGTCGATGGTACTGATGCTGTTGTGGTTGATAATGCTGCTGCGAATTTCACAACAGGCTATGTGAACTCAGATGTAAACGGTGATAATGTCGTTGACGGGAGTGATGCGTTGATAGTAGGTAATAATGCGTTTAATTTCGTTTCTAAAGTAACTCCTTAGAAATGTTTACAAACATCATAAGTGGAATTAATACAAAAAACTTTTTATGGAAATTTATTTTAAAGAAATTGGAATTTCATTAAATAATTTCAGTTTAATTTTTATGTTGATTGAGTGGTAAAATTAGCAATTAAAAATAATCACTCTTTTCAATAAAAAATTAAAATAATTTATAAATTAATTTATAAATTAATAAAGGAGTATAATATGTCAGCTTCAATGAAATCATTCAAA